>NZ_DDRM01000042.1:53054-66382 GCF_002343105.1 Brevundimonas sp. UBA2416 | reverse complement strand
GTCGACGATGATCTTGCGGCCGGTCACGCCCGCGTCGCCGTCCGGTCCGCCGATTTCGAAGATGCCGGTCGGATTGATGTGCCAGACGGTGCTTTCGTCGGTGAAGCCTTCGGGCAGGACGGCGAGGATATGCGGCTTCACGATCTCCGCGACGTCGGCGGACGACAGGCCCGGCGCGTGCTGGGTCGACAGGACGATCGAGGTGGCGCGCACCGGCACGCCGTCCTCGTACTGGATCGTGACCTGGCTCTTGGCGTCGGGCTCCAGCCGCTTGTCGCCGCCGTGGCGGACCTCAGCCAGGCGCTTCAGGATGTTGTGGCTGTACTGCAGGGTCGCCGGCATCAGCTCGGGCGTCTCGTTCGAGGCGTAGCCGAACATGATGCCCTGGTCGCCCGCGCCCTCGTCCTTGTTCCCGGCGGCGTCGACGCCGACCGCGATGTCGGCCGACTGGCCGTGCAGACGGTTGATGAACTCGAACTTGTTCCAGTGGAAACCAGACTGTTCGTAGCCGATGTCGCGGACCGCGGCGCGCACGGCGGCCTCGATCTCATCCTGCACGCCCGGGGCCCACTGCCCGTCGACGTCCATGATGCCCTGACCACGAATCTCGCCGGCCAGCACGACCAGATTGGTCGTCGTCAGCGTCTCGCAGGCCACCCGCGCATAGGGGTCCTTGGACAGGAACAGGTCCACGACGGTGTCGGAGATCCGGTCCGCGACCTTGTCGGGATGACCCTCGGAGACGCTTTCCGAGGTGAAAAGGAAGTTGGAACGGGACAAGGCGGAGCTCCGGGAGGCAGGACGGCGGCCAGACATATAAAGATATGTTTATATGTTCAAGGTCTGGCGCGGGGCCGCCACGCGGTCTGAACGCTGACGGGCCGTTCTCCGGCCGCCCACCGCTCGGCCACGCCGATCAGCAGCGTGCCGACCACGCACAGGAAAAGGCCCAGCCGGGCCGCGTAGTCGGCGCGCTGGTCCAGCTCAGGCGTCAGGATCACCGCGACATAGACGAGCAGGGTCAGGATCATGAAGGCGGCGGCGGCGAACGGCCACCAGCGTTCGCCCCTCAGGGCCATCCAGACAAAGGTCCCGGTCAGGATGATATCCACCAGGGCGACCCCGATGACCTTGCCGCCGATCGTCAGGGACGAAGCGAACACCGAGGCCAGCCAGCCCACGACAATCGTGGTCACGCCCAAGCGTTCGGGATGGCCGCCCTTCAACCAGACTGTCGCGAACACGAGGAAGCAGAATATACAGCCGGCGAGCTGGAACGGCGTCATCGCCGTCGCCCTGGCGTCCGCGGACTTCGGCTATGGGCCCCTGTCGCTCGCTTCAACTCAGGCCGCCCGTGCCGGCCGGCGCCAGTCGAGCGACCGGCTGACCGGCGTCTCGCCCGCGAGCCAGCGCTCGGCCACGCCGGCCAGCAGGGATATGATCAGCAGCAGGCCGAGGCCGGCCCTGGCCGACACATCGGCGCGCCCATCCAGATCGGGGCTCAGCACCATGGCGAGATGGACCATCAAGGCCAGCACCATGGAGGCGGTGGCCGCGAAGGGCCACCAGCGCTCCCGCGACAGGGCCATCCAGGCGAAGGCCAGGGTGACCAGAACATCGGTCGCTGCTTCGCCGACCCGGAAGTCGTCCATGCGCCACGGCGACACGGCATGGGCCGAGAGGTAGGCGACAATGATCACCACCACGCCCAGCCGTTCGGTGTGCCCGCCCCTCAGCCAGGCGAGGGCGAGAACCACCAGGCTGAAATACAGATAGAAGGCCTGGAAAGGCGTCATTGCGGAAACTCCCGGCCGGCCGCGGGCGGCTCCGGCTCTAGCGGACCGGGGCCGCCTGCGTGTTGCGATCGATCACGCGGGCCTGCCCGGTATAGGCGGCCACCATGTCGGCCACGGCCTTGACCATGACCGCCCCCATGACGACCGCCAGCAGAATGATCAGGAGGCGGAGGCCCCAACCTCTTGGCGGGGGGCGGTAGCCGAGGCGCCGCTCTGGGCTCCCACCTGCGCCATTACCCACCCGGCGCTCAGAACCTGCTGCAGCAGTTCGCGCGGGCTCGCCCGTTCCGCGTCGTCCGCCAGTCCGCGCATCAGATGCGCCCGCACCGGATCGTCCGGCCCCAGCGGACTGAACCCGTCGAGCGCCGCCTCCAGATCGGCCCACGTCCAGTGAGGAAGCGCCTTGTTCTGATGACCCATTGTCCGACTCCGTTACTGCCGGATCAGATGAGGCATCCGCGCCAAGCGTGACTATGGGGTCTTTCGTAGGGTCTGGTACGTTTCGTTCCAGAAGCGCGAGCGCCGCCTTGCGGCGGTTGACGCCCAGGCGGCGGCATGCCTCGTGGACATGCTTCTTGACCGTGGCCTCTGACAGACCGAGCCGGGCGGCGATTTCCTTGTCGGTCAGGAAGGCGGTCAGCCTCAGACATTCTTCCTGACGCGCGCTGAGTCGCTGGGCCATCGACCGCTCCGAGTACGGCGGTCTAGCTAAGACGTTCCGGACGGGTCGTCCAGATCAACCGATGGTCGTCGATGGGTTCAAGAAAGAATGGTGCCGCTTAGGTGACTCGAACACCTGACCCCCGCATTACGAATGCGATGCTCTACCAGCTGAGCTAAAGCGGCCTTGGCGCGGGGGATGGAGCCCGCCCGCGCGAGAGGCGCTCTTTATACGCGGCGCGCGGGATTGCCAAGCGCCGCGAACTGGGCGGTTTCATCGGGCGTCCGGGCGAGGCGGATTTTGAGGCCGGAGCGGTCGCCGAGAGGTTCCGCCGCCGCTGCCGACAGGGCGACTGCCGTCTGGCCGCTAAAGGGACCGAGGGCCGCGAGCGCGCGGGCGGCGCGGGCGGAATGGATCAGGACGGCGTCGAAGGCGGCGGGGGCGGCGGCGGCGGTCTCCACCGCCTGATAGACAGGCAGGGCCTTCGCTTCGACGCGGCCGCGCAACAGGGCGGGCAGGTCCCCGGCCGGTTCGAGGGCAGCGGGGACGAGCAGCGGGCCCACCGCAGCGCCTTGGGCGATCAGCAGCGCGGCCAGTCGCTCAAGATCGCCCCTCGCCGACACCACCCGCTCGAACCCCGCCGCGCGCGCGGCCTGGGCGGTGGCGTCGCCGACGGTGAAGGCGGGCCGCGTCCGGTCGGGCGTCAGGGCCGCGAAGGCGGCGACGCCGTTGGCGCTGGTGAAGGCGAGGGCGGCGATGCCGGACAGGTCGGGCGCGGCTTGCGGGATGGGCCGGATGGCCAGAAGGGGGACGACGACCGGCTCGAAGCCGAGGGCGGTCAGGCGGTCGGCGGTGCGCGAGGCGCCCGTCTCGGCGCGCGTGACCCAGACGCGGCGGATCGTCGTCAGGGCTGGACCCGCTGGTCGCCGGCCATGGCGTGGACCCCGGCGCCCAGCTGCAGGCCGAGGGCGCGGGCCTGGTCCATGGCGTCCGCGGCGGCGACATCACCGATCTCGCCCGAACGCCGCCAACGGGCCGAACCGTCCGGCGCCAGCATTTCGGTGGTCAGCCGCAGCCGGCCTTCGGCGATTTCCGCATGGGCGCCGACCGCGGTGCGGCACGAGCCTTCCAGCGCCGTCATCGCGCCGCGCTCGGCCGCCACGGCCAGGGCCGTCATCGGATCGTTCAGCGCGGCGACCCAGGTCGCGTCGAGGTCTTCGGTCCGGGTTTGCAGCGCCAGGGCGCCCTGTCCCGGCGCGGGCAGGAAGGCATCGAGCGACAGCCGCTCGCGGATCACCGCCTCGAACCCCAGCCGGTTCAATCCCGACACGGCCAGCAGGATGGCGTCGAACTCGCCCTCGGCCAGCTTGCGCAGCCGGGTGTCGACATTGCCGCGCAGCATCTCGATGGTCAGGTCGGGCCGCAGCGCCAGCGCCTGGGCCTGACGTCGCAAGGATGCGGTGCCCAGCCGGGCGCCTTGCGGCAGGTCGGCGAAGGCGGCGAACGCTTCGCTGACGAAGGCGTCGCGGGCGTCCTCGCGCAGCGGGACGGCGGCGATGCAGAGGCCGTCAGGCTGGTCGGCCGGGACGTCCTTCATGGAATGGACGGCGACATCGACACGGCCCGCGAGCAGCGCCTCCTCGATCTCTTTCGTGAACAGGGCCTTGCCGCCGATCTCCATCAGCCGGCGGTCCTGCACCCGGTCGCCCGTGGTGACGATCTCCACGAGGGGGACGGCCTCGAGAAGGTCGGCGTCGGCGACGCCCAGGGCCCGGCCGATGGCGCGCTGCATCATGCCCGACTGGGTCAGGGCCAGTTTCGAGCGGCGCGTGCCGATGCGGACGAGAGGGGCCATGAGTCGTTGCGCCGGGAGGACTGGGTCGCTACCTCGACCCGATGAAGAGGTCCGCCGACTATAGCAGCGACGGGAGCCGGGCAACCGGTCCGCTCACCGTGCTCGGCCTCGAGACCAGCTGCGACGAGACCGCCGCCTCGGTGGTGCGCCTGTCGCCGGAGGGCGAGGCGACGGTCCTGTCCTCGGTGGTGCACAGCCAGATTGACGATCACGCGGCCTATGGCGGCGTCGTGCCCGAGATCGCGGCCCGCAGCCATGTCGAGATGATCGACGGCGTCGTCCGGCTGGCCATGGACGAGGCGGGGCTCGGCTATGACGCCCTGGACGGCGTTGCCGCCACCGCCGGGCCGGGACTGGTCGGCGGCGTCATGGTCGGGCTGAGTTTCGGCAAGGCGGTCGCCCTGGCGCGGGGCCTGCCGCTGATCGCCGTCAACCATCTGGAGGGTCATGCGGTCTCGGCGCGGCTCGGCCAGCCGGTCGATTATCCGTTCCTTCTGCTGCTGGTCTCGGGCGGCCACTGCCAGTTGCTGGAAGTGCGCGGCGTCGGCGATATGACCCGGCTCGGCACGACCATCGACGATGCGGCGGGCGAGGCCTTCGACAAGATCGCCAAGGCCTTGGGTCTCGGCTACCCGGGCGGCCCTGCGCTGGAGAGGCTGGCGGAGACCGGCGACGGTTCGCGCTTCGACCTGCCCCGCGCCCTGCTGGGCCGCAAGGACTGCGACTTCTCGTTCTCCGGGCTCAAGACCGCGGCGGCCCGGCTGGCCCAGGCCTGCGAGACGGATCAGCAGCGCGCCGACCTCGCCGACGCCGTCCAGACTGCTATCGCCCGCCAGCTCAGCGAACGCTCGGACCGGGCGCTCAAGGCCTATGCGGAAGAGCACCCCCATCGGCTGTTTGTCGTGGCGGGCGGCGTGGCGGCGAACCGGACGGTACGGGCGACCCTCCAGTCAACCGCGGAGAAAAACGGATTCGCCTTTCTGGCCCCGCCCATGGCCTACTGCACCGACAATGCGGCGATGATCGCACTGGCGGGGGCGGAGCGGTTGCGCAAGGGTCTGGTGTCGGACATCGACACCGCCGCCCGGCCGCGCTGGCCGCTCGACGAATACAGCGCGCTCAACGATCCGACGCATGCGCCGGGCCGCAAGGGCGCCAAGGCTTAGGGACGACGCATGCAGTTCAAGACCGCGGGAGTGATCGGCGCCGGCGCCTGGGGTACGGCCCTGGCCCAGGTCGCCGGCTGGGCCGGGCTCGACGTCCTGTTGCAGGCCCGCGAGCCCGAGGTGGTCGAGAGCATCCGCGCCCGCCGCGTCAACGAAGCCTTCCTGCCCGGCATCACGCTGGACGACCATGTGTCGGTGACGTCCGAACTGGCCGACCTCGGCGCCTGTGACCTGATCCTCGCCGTGCCGCCGGCCCAGCATATGCGGTCGACGCTTGCGGCCTTCGCCGACCACCATCGCCCCGGCGTGCCAGTGATCCTCTGCTCCAAGGGGATCGAGCGGGGTTCCCTGAAACTGATGACCGACGTGCTGGCCGAGACCTTGCCGGCCGCCCCGGCCGCGGTCCTGTCCGGGCCCAGTTTCGCCGGCGAGGTGGCGCGCGGCCTGCCCAGCGCCGTCACCCTGGCCTGCGCCGACGAGGCGCTGGGCGAGGAGCTGATGTGGACCCTGTCCGCGCCGGGCTTCCGGCCCTATCTGGCCACCGATCTGATCGGCGCCGAGGTCGGTGGGGCGATCAAGAATGTTCTGGCCATCGCCTGCGGCATGGCCGAGGGGCGGGGTCTCGGCCGCAGCGCCCATGCCGCCCTGATCACCCGCGGCTTCGCCGAGATGACCCGGATGGGCGTCGCCCTCGGCGGTCAGGCCGAGACGGTGGCCGGCCTGTGCGGGCTCGGCGATCTGGTGCTGACCTGCTCCAGCCCCCAGTCGCGCAACATGAGCCTGGGTCTGGCCCTCGGGCAGGGCCAGACGGTGGAGGAGGCGCTGGCGGGCAAACGGTCGGTGGCCGAGGGCTATGAGAGCGCGCCGGCGGTGCGTGAGCTGGCGGCGAAGATGGGCGTCGACATGCCGATCTCGCTGGCGGTCGCGGCCCTGCTGAGCGGCGAGACCACGGTCGAGGCGGTGATCGACAATCTGCTGTCCCGCCCGCTCAAGGCCGAACGGCACTAGCTTCGGATGGACGAGACCCCGCCGACCAGCGAACGCAAACGCGTCTGGACCACGCCGCCCGGCGTCGCCCTCTGCGCCGAGGCCGACATCGCCGATCCCGGCTCGCGCGGCTTTGTTCTGCAGATCGGCGAGGCCTTCTTCCACGGCTTTGTCGTGCGCAAGGCCGGGCAGGTCGCGGGCTATGTCGATCGCTGCCCCCACCAGGGGTTTCCGCTGGCGGTCGAGCTGGACAAATATCTGATCCCCGACGGGTCGCTGATCCTGTGCGGCTGGCACGGGGCGGTCTTCGAGCCGCTTTCGGGCGCCTGCGTGGGCGGTCCCTGTGCCGGGGCCAGACTGACGCCATGGCCGGTCGCGGCCTCGGGCGGGATCATCCGCACAGCCTGACGCCGGTCAGTCCGGGTTGTGCAGCAGATAGAGGCCGAAGCCGATATAGTCGCGGCCGAACTCCATGATGGCCTGCACACGGTCGGCGTTGAAGCGGATCGAGCCCGCTTCCGGGGCCTCGGGATGGGCATCCACCCAGGCGCGGGCGGCGGCGACCGAGTCGCCGGCATAGGCGTCGAACACATCCTGCGGCGAAATCCGGCTGTCGATGACCTCGAATCCGGCCGCCACGGCCGCCGCGCGCCAGCCGGCGTCGTCGGTATAGAGGTTGGTGGCCTCGGTGATCTGGCGTAGGGGGGCAGGCGGCTCCGCCAGCCAGACGACATCGCCCCACACCAGCCAGCCGCCGGGCTTCAGGCTCCGCCGCACGGCGAGGAAGCCGGCCTCAGGCGTCGGCCGGCCCTCGCCGCTGACATCGGTGGTCCCCAGCGCCACGATCAGATCGACGGGTTCCGTCCGCGCCAGCATTTCGGCTGCGCGAGCGACAGTCAGGGAGACCCGGTCCCCGGCGCCCGCCGCCTCGATCCGGCTCCGGGCCAGTTCCGCCATGACGGGATCCAGCTCGACGGCCGCGACCGTCAGGCCGAAGCGTTGCGCCAGCCGGATGGCCACCGTGGCATTGCCGGTGCCGATGTCGATCGCCGTGGCGTCCGCGCCGAGCCCTGTGCGTGCGACGGCGGCCTCGATCGCGGCCAGCTCGACACCGTTGCAGACCTCGCGGACCTCATAGGCGATGCGCTGGAAACTCATGGGGGAGCGGGTGGACATGCCGGCTTGTCTCCCGTCACGACCAGCCGGGCAAGGCCTCCAGGTGGCTCAGTCAGTTCAAACGAAGTACTTTACAATGCAAAGTACGTGTGGCATGGGGAGGCTGCACACGGAGATTCAACCATGACCGCAGCCGCCTTCACTTTCGACACGCCGCGCTCCGACGCGTGCGTCGCCGTCTCCGCCGGCCGCCTGCTGCTGCTGGCCGGGTCCGTCTTCGGCGCCGCCCACCTCTATCAATGGGCCATTCTCAGCGGCGCCATCGACCTTCATCCGGCGACGCTGGGCCTCAGCTGGGCTGCGGCCGTCGCCATCTTCCTGACCGGCCTGGTCCGGCTTCGGCGCAATGGCGGCGAGGCTGCACGCGTCGCCGCCGGTTGGTCGCGCGCCTTCATCCTGGCACACGTGGGCGTCGCCCTGGCCCTTGCGGCGATCTCGAACGCAGCCGGCGACTGGGGCCTGATGCGCTGGAACGCGGTCGCCGGCCTGGCCCTTTACGCCGTCGCCTGGGCCATAGCGGCCATCCGCACCGAAACGCGCAACATGGGCGTGCTTTTCCTCGTCGCCCTCGGCGGCGCGGCGGGCGCGGCGATGTTGTTTGGAACGCCGGACCAGTATCTGATCCAGGCCGCGACGCTTGCGCTGGCGGCTCTACTGCCGGGCCTGTGGCTGGCCCTCGGCCGCCGACTCTGAAAGGACGCTGACCCCATGACCGATCACAACGAAGACCCCGCCGCCGACATCGCCTGGATGCGCCGCCTCGCCGAGGAAGGGGCCGGCGCGCCCATGCAGGGCGCCTCGATCCTCATGTTCGCGGGCCTGATCTTCGGCTCCGCCAGCCTGTTCTACTGGGCCCAGATCAGCGGCCTGATCGATGTTCCGGTCCTCGCCGATGGACTCATCTGGTTGATCGCGACCGGCCTGTTCTTCGTGGTCCTTGCCGTCGTGATCACGGGCCTGAAGCGAAAAGCCGGCGTGGTCACGGCGGGGAACCGGGCGTCCAGCACGACCTGGAGCGCGCTCGGCTGGGGCATTTTCGCCCTGTTCGCCTCTCTGGCTGTGCTCGGCTTCCGTCTTGGCGAGGATGCGGCGATGCTGGCCCTGGCCCTGACGCCGTCGGTCATCATGGTGTTCTACGGCATCGGCTGGGCGGTCAGCGCAACGATGTACCGGAGTCGGGTTCTTTGGTGGCTGGCAGCCGGATCGTTTGTCGCAGCGCCACTTCTGGCGTCACTGGCGGACCAGGAGGCCCAGTATCTGGCCTACGCCGGCGCCCTGTTCCTGCTGATGGCCCTGCCCGGCTGGATGCTGATGCGGCAGGCGCGGGCCTGACGCATGACGGATGAGTTCGACATCAACCGCATCGACGAGGTCATCCACGGCCGGGTGCGTCTGGGGATCATGGCCGTGCTGTCGGGCGTCGAAAGCGCGGATTTCAACACCCTGAAGGCGCGGCTGCAGACCACGGACGGCAATCTGTCGGTGCACCTGCGCAAGCTGGAGGACGCCGGCTTCGTCGCTGTGACCAAACGGTTCGAGGGCCGCAAACCCCTGACCGAGGCCACGATGACGCCCGTCGGGCGCAAGGCGTTCGTCGCCTATCTCGACGCCATGCAGGGGCTCGTCGGCAAGGCGTGACCGCGCGGCGGTGGTTCGCATCGGGATGGTCGTCTAGACAGGGCGAATGACCGGCCGCATTCACCGCTTCGACGCCCTCGACAATTTCCGCGACTACGGCGACTACGCCACCGCGGCCGGGCGAAGGATCGCGCCCGGCCGGCTGTTCCGGTCCGGCCATCAGGCGCGGGCCAGCGAGGCCGATCTGGAGCGCCTCGGCGCGCTGGCGATCACCACGGTGGTCGACCTGCGCCGGCCATCGGAGCGCCGCGACCAGCCCTCGAAACGGCCGCCCGGGTTCTCGGGCGCGGTGATCGACAGCGCTCATGACGACGGCGGCGAGGCGCCGCATATCACCTTCCTGCGGACAGCCGACCTGACGCCGGATTCCGGCCGGCGGTTCATGACCGACACCTACCGGCGGCTGGCGTTTGAGCCGTCGCATCTCGACCTGTTCGCGCGCTATTTCCGGGCGCTGGGCGATGCGGACGGCCCGGTGCTGATCCACTGCGCAGCGGGCAAGGACCGTACGGGCCTGCTCGCCGCCCTGACCCACCACCTGCTCGGCGTGCATAAAGACGACATGGTCGCGGACTACCTGCTGACCAATACGGCCGTCGATCTGGCAGGCCGGGCGCCCGGCATCGCCCGTCAGCTTCAGGCCATGACCGGCCGGGCCGCGTCCCATGACGCCGTGGTCGCCTTTCTAGGGGTTGAGCCCGTCTATCTGGACACCGCCCTGGCGGAGATCGCGACGCTTCACGGATCGATCGACGCCTATCTGGAGCAGGCGCTCGGGGTCGATACGGCCCTGCGCGACCGGATCGGCGCGCGGCTGGCAGCGTGACCCCGGCGCGATCCCTCGAGGTCCGCGAGCGGCCCTGGCGCAGCCCGCTGGCGGTCGCTGCGGGCCTGCGCCACCTGGAGGGACCGCTGGCCCTGTTGTCAGACGGCGGCGCTCTGGGCCGATGGTCGTTCGTCGCCGCCGGGCCGGACCGGGTCCATGTGGGAGATACCGGGCAGGGCGGTTCGCTCGACCTGTTGCGAAGCGCCGACTTCTCCGCCGGGGTGGTCGGCCTGATCGCCTATGACGCCGGAGCCCGCGCCGCGACCGGTTCGCGTGAGCCCGTCTGGCCGGACCTGATGCTGGCCCGCTACCCGGCCATGCTGGCCTTCGACCATCAGGGCAGGACGGTCCGCGTGATCGGCCGGGGCGAGGATCCGGACGCCGCCCGCGCCGCCGCCGACAGCGCCGAACACTGGCTCGCCGCCGCGGTCGATCCGGCCCGCTCGCCGGCGCCCGCCGATGCCTTCACCGCAGAAGCGCCGCCGGAGACCTATCTCGCGGCTGTCGCCGATGTCGTGTCACGGATTGGCGCAGGACAGCTCTATCAGGCCAATATCGCCCGGGCCTGGGCCGGTGAGCTGGGTTCCGGCGTCGACCCCTTTGACATCATGCTCAGGTTGGCGGACCGGGCCGCAGCCTATGGCGCCTTCTGGAGGCTGGGCGACCGCGCCGTGGTGTCCAATTCGCCCGAACTGTTCCTGACCTTCGATCCGGACAGCCGCCGGATCGAGAGCCGGCCGATCAAGGGCACCCGTCCGCGCGATCCTGATCCCGTTCGCGACGCCGCCCTGGCCGACGAGCTACGGGCCAGCGCCAAGGATCAGGCCGAGAACCTGATGATCGTCGATCTGATGCGCAATGACCTGTCCCGCGTCGCCGAGCCGGGCACGGTTGCCGTTTCGACCCTGTTCGAGGTCGAGAGCCATCCGACCGTCCACCATCTGGTTTCGACGGTCGAGGGGCTGGCTCGCCCGGGCGTCGGACCGGCGGACCTGCTCGAGGCGACTTTCCCGCCGGGCTCCATCACCGGCGCGCCCAAGCATGAGGCGATGAAGGTGATCGCCGGGCATGAGCCGCCCCGCGGACCCTGGTGCGGCAGTCTGTTCCATATCGAGGATGATGGCCGGCTGACGGCCTCGGTGCTGATCCGGACGGCCTCGTTCGAACGGGCGAAGGGGCGTTGGCGCTTCCGCACCCTGGCCGGTGCGGGCATCGTCGCGGACAGCGATCCGGCCGCGGAGCTGGCGGAGACCGAGGCCAAGATCAGGGCATTGAGGGAAGCCCTGACCGGGCTCTAGCAGTTCGAGCAGAGGGTTTTATCGACCGTCCGCGGGCGCAGATAATAGATGTGCGAGAACTGCGTGATGCCGGGCATGAAATAGTCGACCGGAGAATCGTAGTCATAGGTCGCTTCCGACACGATGACGCTCTCGCCGTTGGCGATCAGATCGGTGGGCAGGGTGATGGTGGAGTTGACGGCCCGGGCGGCCATGCCGTCGCCACGGCTCCAGTCGACCCGTGCGACGCCGGATGTGCGGGTGACGCTGCTGACCCGCTGTTTCAGGGCGGCGGTCGGGAACGGCTTCATGATCAGACCGCCGATGTCGAAGATGTCGTCCAGGTTCGCGATCGCGACCGTGTCTTCCTGGGCTACCAGATCCGCGACCATGGCCGAGACGTGGCCCATCCGCTTCTGGGCCATGAAGCCCTGGCAGAATTCGGCCATGCCGAAATAGAAGGCGATCAGCACCGGGGCGAGCAGGGCGAACTCGACCGCCGAAACGCCCCGCTCGTCGCGACCGAGCCGCGAGAATACGCCCCGCCGCATCATGCCGGTTCATTCCGGAAGGCGGTGGTCGCGGTCAGCATGGCGGCGCCGTCGTTCATGCGCGACAGACCCTGGGCCAGGAAGGTCGTCAGCAGCGGCTGGCGATACCAGACCCGCACCAGGACCAGGTCGCCGGGCGCGCCGTTGTTGTAGGTCAGGACGCCATTGTTGAACGTGCCGCCGGCCATGGGGTCGGGCGGGGTGGTGGCGAACTGCGGGATCACCCGGACATCGACGGTGGCGCGGCTGTTGCAGTCGGCGGCGAAGACGCTCATCCGGGCGCACAAAGACGTCTTGAACGTGGCCGCCGTCATAGACTGGGCGCTGGCCTGGCCGGTGCGCACCAGCCGTCCGGTCTCGATGGTGGCGTTCTCAAGAACGGAATCGGTCACGAAGACGATGCCGAGCTCGAGGATGGCGAACATCATCAGGATGAAGGGCAGGGCGACCATGCCGAACTCGACCGCGGCCGAGCCGTCGGTCGAGCGGATCAGGCGTCGGGCGAAGCGCGCGCGAGACCGTCTTCGGGGCTGATGAGAGGAGCGGGAAGGCACCGGCCCGATTTCCTCAGGGCGTCGGCGCGGCGCCGCTGGTCCCGCGAAGGGAGGGCGAGCATGACGAGGCGCACGCCATCTCGGTGGCCTGGCCGCCGCGCCAGACCCGGACACGGCCCACGCCCGCGCCGTCGGTCACCACGATCTGGCTCTGGAACACCGTGCGACCGATCGTGTCGACCGCCACGATCTCGGTGACCCCGTTGCCCTTGCCGGTGATGTAGAGGGTGTTGGCGTCCACCACCGTCACATCGGCGATGGCGGGGTTGCCGACGATGACCGAGCCGGCGGGACCGCGCAGCTGGACCCGCTGGGTCTGATCGATCTCGACATTCAGACTGGCCGACTGGGCCGTCCCGATGGCCGGCGCGAACAGGACCGCGGCCGAGGCCAGAACGGCGACGAGACGGAAAGGGGAGGCGGATCGGGTCATGGCGTCGACTTCCAGTGAACAGGGCGCGCGCGTGAGCGTCTCGCGACACTGCCCCGCAAACCTCAAGAAAGTCTGAAATCATGCAATCGCGGCGGAAATCATAGTAAACGCCACGTCAATAAAGAAATCGCGCTGACCTATCGCTGTTTTACTCGCCCTTAATCCGGGAGGTGCAGGATGATCGTGCAAGAGGGGGTCAAGCGGGCACAAGCCGATGACCCTGTTGGTGTCAACGATCGCTCGCTTAAACACAGAAGGATTTCAGTCATGACCAAGTTCGTTTCGAAGTTCATGTCCGACGAGTCGGGCGCCACGGCTATTGAGTACGGCCTGATCGCCGCGCTCATCGCCGTCGTCATCATCTCGGCCGTGACGGCCCTGGGTACGACCATCAAGACCAAGTTCAAC
>NZ_DDRM01000042.1:941-52858 GCF_002343105.1 Brevundimonas sp. UBA2416 | reverse complement strand
CGGAGCGGAAACGCTCCGGCCCCTTTCCTTTGGCTGTCGCTGCAAACAGGACGCGGGGCTGCTGCACGGGCCGCCGTCCGCAACATGAAAACTTTTTAGAGTAAATCTCCAAGTAACCACGCCCACCCACGCAGCTTTAACCGTTATCGGCGAAAACAGTCCTGCGTTTGGGGGTCAAGCGGGCTACCGGCTCCCCCCGTATCAACAGCTCGCTTCACCCCGTCCAAAGGAAAATCCAATGACCAAGTTTGTTTCGAAGTTCATGTCCGACGAGTCGGGCGCCACCGCCATCGAGTACGGCCTGATCGCCGCGCTTATCGCCGTCGTCATCATCTCGGCCGTGACGGCCCTGGGCACGACCATCAAGACCAAGTTCAACGCCGTCGTCACCGGCATGGGCGGCACCGCCGGCGCCTAAGCGCCGACGACAGTCCTGAAACCGGCGAGGGGCCGGAGCGGAAACGCTCCGGCCCCTCTGCTGTTTGCGCCCTAGGCCGGGCCTTTGTGGGCAAGCTTTCGGTAAGGATGATCGTGCGCTTCAGCTTAACTGTGGGCGCCGCATGGTGAGGATGTTCAGGGGGTCAGGCGGTTGACCGGCTCCCCCCGCCAGTCACCAGCAACCCCTCGGGAGGAAAATCCAATGACCAAGTTTGTTTCGAAATTCATGTCCGACGAGTCGGGCGCCACGGCCATTGAATATGGCCTGATCGCCGCGCTTATCGCCGTCGTCATCATCTCGGCCGTGACGGCCCTGGGCACGACCATCAAGACCAAGTTCAATGATGTCGTGACCGGCATGGGCGGCACCGCCGGCGCCTAAGCGCCGACGACAGTCCTGAAACCGACAGGAGGCCGGAGCGGAAACGCTCCGGCCTCTTTCGTTTGCGCCAGAGGCTTTATGGCAACCGGGTTTTAACCGTCGGCAGGTCACAAGGGGGAATGGACACCATCACCCTGATCCTTCTTGGCGTCATGCCGGCGCTCGCCATCGTCGCGGGCCTCAAGGACCTGACGTCGATGAAGATCCCGAACTGGATCTCCGGCCTTCTGATCCTCGCCTTTTTCCCCGCCGCCCTCGCGGTCGGCCTCGATCCGATGACGGTAGCCGTCAATCTTGGCGTCGCGGCTCTCGCCCTGGTCGTCGGAGCCGGCATGTTCGCCCTGCGCTGGATCGGCGGGGGCGACGCCAAGCTGATGGCCGCGACCTGCCTTTGGCTGGGCGCCACCGGCTCGGGCATGTTCCTGCTGTGGACCGGCGTGATGGGTGGGCTGTTCTGTCTGGTCCTGTTGTTCGCGCGGTTTCATTCGCGCCCCTATCTGCTGGGCGCGCCCGGATGGGTGGTGCAGCTGATGGAGCCCCGCGGCGACATTCCCTACGGCGTGGCCATCGCCGCCGGAGCCTTGATGGCCTATCCGGCCTCGCCGCTGCTCGCCGCCTTCATCGCGGGATAGTCAGGTTCGGCCACCACTTAGGTCCGCGTTAACCCGCACCCGGCATGGTCGTTAACGGTA
Source organism: Brevundimonas sp. UBA2416 (assembly GCF_002343105.1). NCBI lineage: Bacteria > Pseudomonadati > Pseudomonadota > Alphaproteobacteria > Caulobacterales > Caulobacteraceae > Brevundimonas > Brevundimonas sp. UBA2416. Next base: position 51,346 of record NZ_DDRM01000042.1, on the reverse strand, counting down.
GGGGGCCGAAGGACCGATTCAGGGGTCCGGCCCGGCCTGCCGGAGACCGTCGATGAAGCCCGCCCGTATCATCGTGATCTGCGTCGCCGCCGTGGCCGCCATCGGCCTGGCCCTGGTCGTGCGCGCCATGGGATCGCCCTCGAATTCGCCGACCGCCGTCGCCGCCGCCGCCGCCGTCCCGGAGCGGCCCATGGCCAAGGTGCTGGTTGCGGCCAAGGATCTTCAGCCCGGACAGCGGCTGACTGAAGCGGATCTCGCCTGGAAAGACTGGCCCGTTGACGAGGTCAATCCGGCCTTCATCACCGACGGCACGACGCCTCTACCCTCCGCCGAGGCGGCTGAGGGCGCCGTCCCGGCCGCCGCGCGCCCCGAAGGGGCGGTGGCCTCGGTCACCCGCGCCGCCACGAATCTGACCACTGGCGGCGCCAAGGCGGACTATGTCGGCTCGGTGGTGCGTGAACCGATCCTGGCCGGAGAGCCGATCGTCGGCCGCAAGATCGTCCGCGCCGGGGACAGCGGCTATATGGCTGCCTATCTGGAGCCCGGCATGCGGGCCATGGCCATCCGCGTCACGGTCGAGACCGCCGCGGGCGGTTTCATCCTGCCCGGCGACCGGGTCGATGTCCTGCTCACCCGTGAGACCACCCTCAGCAACATGGGCGCCCAGGAAGGCGACCGGTCCAAATTCGCCTCCTCGACCGTGATGCAGAACATCAAGGTTCTGGCCATCGACCAGTCGACCCGGGCTGGCGACGACGAACAGGCTGTCGTCGGCGCCACCGCCACTCTAGAGGTCGGCCCTCGCGACGCTGAAGCCCTGGCCCTGGCCAAGTCCGAGGGCGAGCTGAGCCTGGTGTTGCGCTCCTACGCCGACACCGGCGGCCCTTCCGGGCGGGTCGCGCCGGTCGCCCGCCAATCCTCCGCCATCCGCGTCTATCGCGGCGGCGCGCCCGAAGTGGTGGTGGTCCAATGAAGCATCTGATCGCGATCGCTCTCGTCGGCCTGACGGTCGCCGCCGTCGCGCCCGCCGGGCCGACAGAGGCCCAGGCCCAGTCCCGCGCCGCCGTCCCGATGGGCGCCGGCGCCCAGCTGATCAATCTGCCGCGCGGCTCCTCGATGGCCATCGATCTGCCGTCCGACGCCCGCGACGTCATCGTGCCGAACCCGATGGTCGCGGAGGCCATGCTGCACTCGCCGCGCCGCATCACCATCATCGGCCTGCAGCCCGGTGAAACCGATGCCGTGGTTCTGGACACGGCCGGCCGCACCATCCTGTCGCTGCGCATCCGCGTCGACGCCGGCGTCTCGGCGCTCCAGGACACCCTGGGCCGGGTCATGCCGGGGTCGCAGGTCCGCGCCGAGGCCGTCAACGACAGCATCATCCTGACAGGTCCTGTCAGCAGCCCTGGCGAAGCCGACCGCGCGGCCCAGGTGGCGCGCGCCTTCGTCTCGGCCCCCGAAAAGGTCATCAACATGATGACCATCGCCGGTTCCGATCAGGTCATGGTCAGGGCCCGCGTCATCGAGGTCCAGCGCACCGCGATCAAACAGCTGGGTCTGGACGTCAACGGCGTCCTCAGCAGCGTCGGCGACGGCCTGACCTTCGCCCAGGGCGCCACCTTTGGCGTGTCGGGCAGCCAGCTGGGCGGGGGCGTGCTCAATTATCTCGACCAGGCCGGCGACGGCAGCCGGCTCAGCACCAACATCCGCGCTTTCGAGCGCGCCGGCCTGGTCCGTATCCTGGCCGAACCGAACGTGACCGCGGTCAACGGCGAGAACGCCGAGTTCCTCGCTGGCGGCGAATTCCCCGTCCCGAACGGGCGCAGCGTCGACGCCACCACGGGCCAGGTCACCATCGGCATCGAGTTCAAACCCTATGGCGTGCGTCTGGGCTTCCGTCCGATCGTCCTGTCCGAGGGCCGTATCTCGTTGCAACTGTCGACCGAGGTTTCCGAACTGACCACGGCCGGCGCCTACACCCTCGGCGGCACCGCCGACGACGCCCTGGTCATCCCCGCCCTGAACGTGCGGCGCGCCTCGACCACCGTCGAACTGCCTTCGGGCGGATCCATGATGATCGCCGGCCTGCTCCGCGAGGACACCCGCCAGAACATCGACCAGCTTCCCGGCATCGGCAACCTGCCGGTCCTGGGGGCCCTGTTCCGTTCGCGCGACTATCTGTCGGGCGAGACCGAACTGGTCATCATCCTGGAGGCCTACATCGTCTCGCCGACCTCGCCCGGACGGCTGCAGACGCCGGCCGACGGCCTGGTCATCGCCAGCGACGCCCAGACCCTGTTGTTCGGCCAGCTGAACCAGCAGTTCCGCCGGCCGGGCGATCCCGCCGCTCCCGACAGCGGCTGGAGCGGCCCCGTGGGCTATGTGATCGAATGAGGAACTCCGTGAAACGCGCCCTCGTCTCCACCGCCGCCGTCCTCGCCGCGGCCTTCGCCCTGTCGGGCTGCGCCTCCACCATGGGCGGCGACGCCTCCGCGCCGATGACGCCCCTTTCGCGCTATTCCCTCCAGGTCGAGCCGGGCCTGGATCGTATCGCCCTGGCCGTCCACGATCAGGGCCTGTCCTCGAACCAGCAAGTCGCCCTCCGCGGTCTGGCGGCGCGCTACGGCGCGTCGGCGGCGGGCCATGTCCGGATCGAGTCGCCCTCGGGCGACGATCCGGTCGCGGTCCAGCAGGCCTATGCCGTCCGCTCCTTCCTCCAGGCCGCCGGGATTCCTGAAGACCGCATCCAGATGGCCGCCTACGCCGCGCCAGATCCGCGGGCGCCGGTTCTGGCCGGGTTCGAGACCCTCCGGGCGTCCATTCCCGACTGCGCGGCCGAGGCCCGCAACATGGGCACCCGGTTTTCCAACCAGAGCTCGGGCGGCTTCGGTTGCGCCGTGACCGCCAATATGGCGGCGCAGATCGCCGACCCCCGCGACATTCTCGGCGCGCGCCCGATGACGCCCGCCGATTCCGGCCGCGCGGCGGTCGTGTTCGACAACTATCGCCGCGGTCAGATCAGTTCGACGCCGCAGGAACCCCTGGTGAACGGCCGCATCTCCGGGGCTGTGGAATAGCGTGACATGAGCAACGCCTTCGCGCCCCGGCCATTTGACGAGTTTGACGACGAGTTCGATCTCGACGCGGGCTACACCGCGCCCGGCGCCGCCATGCCGGCCGAAACCCATGTCGATCCGGAGACCTGTGAGGAGGTCATCGTCGACCAACGGCCGGCCCTGCAGTTCACCGCGCCCACCGCGCCGGCGCCGGCCGTCCAGCCCGTGCTCGAACACCTGTCCGACGAAACGTCCCTCCAGGGCGCCGGCTTCAATCCCGTCGGTGAACTGGTCGCCGGCGCCACGGCGGCCTTTTCGCCCATGACCGTGGGCGGTGGCCACACCGCCGAGGTGTCGGTTCCGCGCATTGCAATCCATGTCTTCGCCGAGCGGCAGGACACCCTGGCCGCTGCCGAGCGCGCCGGTCAGGACCGTCGGCTGTCGCGGGCGACGACCCAGATTCGCGTCGGCGGCGTCGCCGCTGCGGTCGAGGCCTATCGTCACGAGCCGACCCCGCCGTTGATCGTGGTCGAATGCATGAAGGACCCGCAGACGCTGCTGTGGGAAGTCGATCAGCTGGCCGAGGTCTGTGACGCAGGCACCAAGGTCGTGGTCGTCGGCGCCACCAACGATATCCTGCTGTTCCGCGAGCTGATGCGGCGCGGGGTCAGCGAGTATCTGGTCGCGCCGCTGCAGCCGCTGCAGCTGATCTCGGCCATCGGCGGCCTGTTCGCCGACCCGGCCCAGCCCTTCGTTGGCCGGTCGATCGCCTTCGTCGGCGCGCGCGGCGGCACCGGCTCCAGCTCGGTCGCCCACAACACCGCCTGGGCGATGAGCGAGCGAATCGGCGCCAATACCGTCATCGTCGACTACGACCTGCCGTTCGGCACCGCCGGCCTGGATTTCAATCAGGATCCGCTGAGCGGCGTCGCAGACGCGCTGAGCCAGCCCGACCGGCTCGACCCCGTTCTGCTGGACCGGATGATGGTCCGTTGCACCGACAAGCTCAGCCTGTTCGCCGCGCCGGCGACCCTCGACGTCGACTGGGACATCTCTCCGGAAGCGTTCGAGGAGGTGACGACCCAGATCCGCTCGACCGCGCCCTTTGTGGTGCTCGACCTGCCGCACCTTTGGTCCGGCTGGATGCGCCGCACCCTGATCGCCGCCGACGAGGTGGTCATTGTGGCGACGCCCGATCTGGCCAGCCTGCGCAACGCCAAGAACATGATCGACCTGATCAAACAGGGCCGGCCGAATGACGCGCCGCCGCGGCTGGTGCTCAACCAGGTCGGCGTCCCCGGACGTCCGGAAATTCCGGCCAAGGACTTCGGCGCGGCCCTGGGCGTTCACCCCAGCCTGATCATTCCGTTCGAGCCCAAGGTCTTCGGGGCCGCCGCCAACAACGGCCAGATGATCCTCGACGCCGGCGGCAAGTCCAAATCCGGCGAGGCCTTCCAGACCCTGGCCCAGATCGTCTCGCGTCGCGAACTGCCGCTGATCGCCGGGCCGAAGGGCAAGGCGGGCAAGGGCGAGGGCAAGTCCCTGTTCTCCGGCCTGTTCAAGAAGAAGTCTTGACGCGTGTTCGGCAAGCGCACAGGTCAGCCCGGCCAGGTCGCAACCGCTCCGCGGCCCGCGCCTGAAGCCGCGCCGGTCGCGCAGCCGTCGCCCGGCATTCAGGTTGAGGCCTTCGCTTTCGGCGGCGAGCCGGACGCCGATCAGCAGCAGACCGCAGCCCGCAAGGCGGAATCCTACGCCGCCAAGCCCGCCTCTCCGGCGGCGGATCGCCTGGACGCGCTGGCGTCGCGGCCCCGGCCGGAAGCCGAGCCGGCGCCCGCCCGGAACGCGCCCGGCCCCAAGGCCACGCCCGGCTTCGAGCAGCTGAAGAAGGCCCAGGCCGTCGCGGAGATCGTTCGCGAGCAGTCGGACTACTACCACGCCACCAAGACGACGATCTTCAACGCCCTGATGAACACCATCGACCTGGCCCAGCTGGCCCAGCTCGATACCAAGGCGGCGTCCGAGGAAATCCGCGACATCGTCGCCGAACTGGTGGCGATCAAGAACGTCTCCATGTCGGTCGCCGAGCAGGAGCATCTGGTCCAGGACATCGTCAACGACGTCCTCGGCTATGGCCCGCTGGAGCCGCTGCTGGCGCGCGACGACATCGCCGACATCATGGTCAATGGCGCCGGCCGGGTGTTCATCGAGGTCGGCGGCAAGGTCCAGCTGACCAATGTCCGCTTCCGCGACAACAACCAGCTGATGAACATCTGCCAGCGGATCGTGAGCCAGGTCGGCCGCCGCGTGGACGAGAGCTCGCCCATCTGCGACGCCCGCCTGCCCGACGGCAGCCGCGTCAACGTCATCGCCCCGCCGCTGGCCATCGACGGCCCGACGCTGACGATCCGGAAGTTCAAGAAAGACAAGCTGACGATGAAGAATCTGGTGGAGTATTCCTCCATCAGTCCCGAGGGTGCGCGCGTGCTTGGCGTCATCGGCGCCTCGCGCTGCAATCTGGTCATCTCGGGCGGCACGGGCTCCGGCAAGACGACCCTGCTGAACACCCTGACCGCCTTCATCGACCCGACTGAACGCGTCATCACCTGCGAGGACGCCGCCGAACTGCAGCTGCAGCAGCCGCATGTGGTGCGTCTGGAAACCCGCCCGCCCAACCTCGAGGGCCAGGGCATGATCACCATGCGCGATCTGGTGAAGAACTGCCTGCGCATGCGTCCCGAGCGGATCATCGTCGGCGAGGTCCGCGGCCCCGAGGCCTTCGACCTGCTGCAGGCCATGAACACCGGCCACGACGGCTCCATGGGCACACTGCATGCCAACAGCCCGCGTGAAGCGATCAGCCGGATGGAGTCGATGATCACCATGGGCGGCTACGGCCTGCCCTCGAAGACGATCCGCGAGATGATCGTCGGTTCGGTCGACGTCATCATCCAGGCCGCCCGCCTCCGTGATGGCAGCCGTCGGATCACCCACATCACCGAGGTGGTCGGGCTGGAGGGCGACGTGATCGTCACCCAGGACCTGTTCGTCTACGAGATCACCGGCGAGGACGAGAACGGCAAGATCATCGGCCGGCACCGGTCGACCGGCATCGCCCGTCCCCGCTTCTGGGACCGCGCCCGCTACTACGGGCTGGAGCGCGAGCTGGCCGAAGCCCTCGACGCGGCGGAGTAGGGCGGATGCTTCCGATCCTCGCCGCGGTTCTGGCGTTCATAACGGTCGGTGGACTGGGCTGGGCCCTGGTCGGCGGCGGCGATTCCAGCGAGGCGGCGGTCAAGCGCGCCCAGACATTCGGCGGCCCCAAGCAGAACAACGCCGCAGCCAGGAAGGCGGCCGCGGCCAATACGCCCGAGGCGCGCCGCAAACAGATCATGCAGCAGCTCCAGGAATCGGAGCGGGCCGAGCGCAAGGCGCGGATCAGTCTTGCCGCCAAACTGAAGCAGGCCGGACTGGCCACCAAGGTCTCGACCTTCTGGATTATCAGCGGCGTGCTGGGCGTGATCGCCTTCCTGTTTCCGCTGCTGTTCGGGCTCAACATCCTGATCGGTCTGGGCGCGGCCGTCGTCTTCGGCCTGGGCTTTCCGCGCTGGGTCGTCGGCTTCCTCGGCAAGCGGCGGATGAAGAAATTCTCCGGCCATTTCGCCGACGCCGTCGATGTCATCGTACGCGGCATCAAGTCCGGCCTGCCGGTTCACGACTGTTTCAAGATCATCGCCCGCGAGAGCCCGGCGCCTCTCGGCCCCGAGTTCCAGAAGCTGGTCGAAGGCCTCGGCGTGGGCCTGACGCTCGCCCAGGCGCTGGACAGGATGTACGAGCGGATGCCGACGCCGGAGCTGAAATTCTTCTCCATCGTCATCGCCATCCAGCAGAAGACCGGCGGCAACCTGGCCGAGGCGCTGAACAATCTTTCGGTCGTGCTGCGCGCCCGCAAGATGATGGGCGAGAAGATCAAGGCCCTGTCGTCCGAGGCGACGGCGTCCGCGGGGATCATCGGCTCGCTGCCGCCCGCGGTGATGATCCTCGTCAGCCTGACGACGCCCGCCTACATGGCCAAGCTTTTCACTGATCCGAGGGGCCAGTTCATGCTGCTGATCGCCGTGGCGATGATGGCCTTCGGCGTCTTCGTGATGAAGAAAATGATCGCGTTCAAGTTCTAGGGAACGGCTGGGTCCAATGGTCGAGTTTTTCACCAACGCGCAGAACCTGCTGAGCCTCGGCGTGGGCGTGCTGGTGTTCGCCACCCTGGTGACCTTGCTCGGCTCGTTCGGCGGCGGCGCCAAGCTGGAAGGGCGGTTGAAGGCCGTGTCGGTGCGGCGCGAAGAGCTCAAGCGGCGCTCGCGTCAGGCTATCGCCGCCCAGAACAGCGGCCCCCAGGCGCTTCGCCATTCGGACGAGGGTTTCAAGAAGCGCGTCGTCGAGCGGCTGAACCTGACCAAGCTGCTGGAAGATCCCAAGGTCGCCGAGAAGATGGCCCAGGCCGGCTATCGCGGACCCAAGCCGCTGACGACCTTCTATTTCTTCCGCTTCTCGATGCCGTTCGTCTTCCTCGGGGTGGCGGTGTTCTACCTGTTCATTTTCAACGATTTCGGCCTGCCCGTCATGACCCGGCTGACGGCCTGCATGTTCGCGGCGGTGATCGGGTTCTATGCGCCGAACATCTTTCTCTCGAACCGCATTTCAAAGCGGCGCGCCTCGATCATGCAGGCGTTTCCGGACGCGCTCGACCTGCTGCTGATCTGCGTTGAGGCCGGCATGTCGATCGAGGCGGCGATCCAGAAGGTCAGTCAGGAGATCGGCGGCTCGTCCATCGACCTCGCCGAGGAACTGACCCTGCTGTCGGCCGAGCTCAGCTATCTGCCGGACCGCCGCATGGCCTATGAGGGCCTCGCCAAACGGACCAACCATCCGGGCGTGAAGTCCGTCGCCACAGCCATGACCCAGGCCGAGACCTATGGCACCCCGCTGGGCACCGCGCTTCGCACCATGGCCAAGGAAAACCGTGAAATGCGTCTGTCGGCGGCCGAGAAGAAGGCGGCGGCCCTGCCGGCCAAACTGACCGTGCCGATGATCCTGTTCTTCCTGCCGGTGCTGTTCATCGTCATTCTGACCCCGGCCATCATCAGCATCCAGGACACGATGGCGGCCGGCGCCGCGGGCGGCTGATTCAGGCTTCGGCGGCGGCCTTCCAGGCGTCGGCGACGGCGTCGACCGCCTGGCGCAGATGCCTGCGGTGCTTGTCAAAATACATCTCGCCCCGCAGGCCCGAGAAGATGAAGCCATTGGCGACGATGCAGCTGTTCGGCTGTTCGAGTTGCTCGATCTCGAAATAGCGCAGCGAGCGGAACCACAGGCCGCGGCTCTCGGCCCAGACAAGCTGTGAATACGGCTGCCAGTCGCCGACGCGGGTGGCGGCGCGGCGCTCCGGCAGGCCCTCGATCTGCTCGGTCAGTTCGATACCGGCGCCGAAGGCGATCGTCCCCTCGAGGCCGGTCTCGACCGGATTCCAGCGGTCCCAGCCCGGCAGATCCGCGATCAGTTCCCAGATCTGGTCAGGGGTGGCGCGCACGCCGATGCGGCGCTCGATACGGGCGATTTCCATGGCCTCGATCTGCCACGGCTTTGGGACCGGGAAAAGGCCCGACCGTCAGCGATTGCCTTCAGGGCCGGGCTGGGACGCGGGCGGGGTCTCGGGCGACGGCGTCTCGTCGCGGTCGGGCAGGTCCGGCGGACCGGCGCGCAGTCGCGGACTGATGAAACAAAGGGCGGTCGCGACGGCCAGCAGGACGGCATTGGCAATGAAGGGCGCGGGCTCGGCCAGCTCGTACAGGGCGACGCCGATCACCGGAGGCGCGAGGAAGCTCAGTCCGGCCAGCGACATCATCAGCCCGGCAATCGCCCCCTGCTCGTGCGGGCCCACTGACAGGGATGAGCCGGCCGTGAATCCGGGACGGGCGAAGCCCACGCCCATCGACACGACCGCATAGCCGACGACAACCCCGTAGTAGCCGGGGGCGGCAATGCTCATCAGGTTGCCGACCAGCGCCAGGGCCGCGCCCCAGCGCATCAGGTCCGCGGGCTGCAGCTTGAGCAGCGGTATCAACCCCCACTGCGCCATCAGGGTCGCGGCGGCGCCGGCCAGCATGGCGATGCCGATGAAGGGCTGGGCGTCGCGCACGGCGATGCCGGTGGCCGACAGCTCATCGATGATATGGAAGCCCAGCACCGAGATGTTGGCCGCCTGGGCGCCGGTGACGAACAGGCCGTAGAGCAGATAGCCGCGCACGCGCGGGTCCTTCCACAGGCCCTTGCCCGCGTCGCCGCGATGGCCGCTGGGCGAAGGGACGCGCACGACCTCCCCGCTGGGCAGTTTGCGCCAGACGACGACCAGCACGACCAGCCCGAACAGGGCGAAGGCGTACATGGGCCCCGCCAGACCGATCAGCGGCAGGACGAAGAACGGCGCCAGGGCCGGACCGATCACCGTGCCGAGTCCCTGGGCAGAGGCCAGCAGGGACATGGCCTGGGTCCGCTGTTCCGGCGTCGTGCGGTCGGCGACATAGGCCTGTGAGGCGATCGGGGCGGCGGAACCGAAGACGCCATAGATGGTCCGCGCCACGCCCATCAGGATGAAGGCCAGCCCGGCGCCCAGCCACTGTTCCAGCCCGGAGGTGGCGGCGAGGCCGAAGCCGCTCATGGACAGGATGAAGCCGCCCAGGCCGATCATCATCACCCGCTTGCGGCCGAGCCGGTCCGACAACCGGGCCCAGAAGGGCGAGGCGACCGTCCACATCAGGGCCGAGATGGCGAAGGCCCCGGCCACCAGCGTGTCCGACAGCCGGAACTCGCGCCCGATGGCCGGCAGCACCGACTGAAGCGCCATATTCCCCGCCGCCGCGATCAGGCTGACGGAGAAAAGGATGGCGAAGGCGGGAGAGCGCAGGTTCACCGGGGGAGTCTAGGCCTGTCCGCGGGGCGCGTCTCCCCCCTCGCCCTTGCCTAACCCGCTCCTGTCCGCGACGGTGACAGCCTCAGATTTCGGGGACCGCCATGACCATCCGCCGCCTGCTCGCCGTCTCCACCCTGTCGTTGGCGCTGTCCGCCGGCTTCGCTCACGCCCAGAGCCCGGTCGCCCTGGATCGGATCGAGGCGGCGGTCACCGCCGGCACGCCGCGCGTCGTCGCCTGGCGCCGCGACCTGCACGCCAACCCCGAACTGGGCTTCGCCGAGACCCGCACCGCCGCCCTCGTGGCCGAGCATCTGCGGGCGCTGGGCATGGAGGTCCGCACGGAGGTGGGCAAGACCGGCGTCGTCGGCGTGCTGCGCGGCGGCCGGCCCGGCGGGGTGGTGGCGCTGAGGGCCGACATGGACGCCCTGCCGGTGCTGGAGGCCACGGGCCTGCCCTTCGCCTCGACCGCGACCGGGACCTATATGGGCAATTCGGTGCCGGTGGCCCACGCCTGCGGCCATGACGCCCATGTGGCCATGCTGATGGGCGCCGCCGAGGTTCTGGCCGGGATGCGCGAGGACATCCCCGGGACCATCGTCTTCATCTTCCAGCCCGCCGAGGAAGGGGCGCCTCCGGGCGAGCCGCTGGGCGGAGCCCGGCTGATGATCCAGGAAGGCGCGCTGGCCAATCCGCGGCCCGACGCCATCTTCGGCCTGCACGTTGTGCCGGGCCGGCCCGGTTCGGTCTTCTACCGTCCCCGCGGATTCATGGCCGCCTCGGACCGGGTCGACATCACCCTGCACGGCCGCCAGACCCACGGCGCCTGGCCGTGGAAGGGCGTCGATGTCATCGCGGTGGCGTCCCAGATCGTCCAGACCATCAACACTCTGACGGCGCGGACCATCGACCCGACCACGACGCCGACGGTCTTCACCATCGCCACGATCGACGCGGGCGTGCGCTACAACATCATTCCCGAGGACGCGACGCTGTCCGGCACCTTGCGCACCTTCGACATCGCCCAGCGCGACGATCTCGTGCGCCGCGCCGGCATCGCCATCGACAATGTCGCGGAGACCTATGGCGCGACGGCCGAGTTCACGGTGCGCCAGAACGCGGCCCTGGTGTTCAACAATGAGGAACTGTCCGCCTGGCTGGCCCCGGTGCTGACCGAGGCGGCGGGCGCAGGCAACGTCAATCCGGCCACGCCACCGACGACCGTGGCCGAGGATTTCAGCTATCTGTCGCAGGAGGTGCCGGGCGTCTTCTACCACCTCGGCGGTTCCAAGGATGGGGTCGACCCGACCACCTCGCCGCCCAACCATTCGCCCGGCTTCGACGTCAATGAGGCCGTGCTGCCGCTCGGCGTCCGCACCCATGTGCTGAGCGCCATCCGGTTTCTGGAACGCGACTGACCCGTGGCCGACGAACTGGAAAAGTTGAAAGCGCGCCGGGTGACGGCCCTCTATCGCCTCGATCTGATCGGCAAGGGCGCCCGGCTGACGTATGAGGACGGCACGCCGGTCGACATGAAGTCGGAACGGGTCCGGCTGGAGGAGATGGTGGCCGACCTCGACCGCCGGATCGCGAGGCTGGAGGCCACGCTGCACTGAGGGGCGGTGGTGAGCCGCCTCACCCCCCTCCCGCTCATCCCCGCGAACGCGGGGATCCAGTTCTTTGGGTGATGGTTCGGTGCTGAAGGGGCTGTCCGCATGTCCGGAAACGCCGGCGTCACGCTGGACAGCACTGGGTCCCCGGGTTCGCGGGGATGGGCGGAAAATGGGACGTGATTCAAGCCCGCGCGAAATAGGTCCGGATCACGGTCCGATAGACGCCTGCCAGCGCCTCGATCTCGGCCACGGGCGCGCGCTCGTCGATCTGGTGCATGGTCTGGCCGACGAGCCCCAGCTCCAGCACGGGGCACATGGCGCGGATGAAGCGGGCGTCCGAGGTGCCGCCGGTGGTCGAGGCCTCGGGGCGGCGGCCGGTGGAGGCTTCGACCGCGTCCTGCACGCCGGTGACGAACGGTCCGGCCTGGGTCAGGAAGGCGTCGCCCGAATGCAGGTGTTCGAGTTCGATCCGCAGCCCGCTTTCGGCCTGGGCCTTGCCCGCCTCGGCGTTGAGCCAGGCCATCAGGGTCTCGCCCGTGTGGTTGGGGTTGAAGCGGATGTTCAGCCGGCCACGCGCCTCGGCCGGGATCAGATTGGTCGCCGTATTGCCGACATCGAGCGTGGTCAGCTCCAGATTGGACGGCTGGAAGGCCTCATAGCCTGCGTCGAGTTTGTGATCCGCGAGACGGGCGACCAGCCGGGCCAGCACCGGGACCGGATTGGCGGCCCGGTCCGGATAGGCCACGTGGCCCTGTTTGCCGTGGACGGTGATCCAGGTGTTGAGCGACCCACGCCGGCCGATCTTGATCATGTCGCCCAGGGCATGCTGCGAGGACGGCTCGCCGACCACGCAGGCGTCGATGACCTCGCCCTCGGCCATCAGGGCCTGGACCACCCGTTTGGTGCCGTGCAGGGCCGGGCCCTCCTCATCGCCGGTGATGAGGAAGGACAGGGAACCCGGAATCTCGCCCTCTGCCAGAGTGCGTGAGACCGCCGCGACCCAGGCCGCGATGCCGCCCTTCATGTCGACCGCGCCCCGGCCGTAGAGGATCCCGTCCTTCACCTCGGCCTCGAACGGCCCGGAGGACCAGGCCTCGGTCGAGCCGGTCGGCACTACATCGGTATGGCCCGCGAAACAGAGGTTCGGCGCCGCAGTCCCGCGCCGGGCGTAGAGGTTCTCGATGTTCTCGAAGGGCATGCGCCGGCAATGGAAGCCCAGCGCGGTCAGGGCGCGCTCCAGCACATCCATCGCGCCCTCGTCCGCGGGGGTGACCGAGGGCCTGCGGATCAGGTCGCGGGTCAGGGCGACAGGATCGATAACGGGAGTTGATGCGACGCTCATAAGGCTGTGCTTTACGGGGTTCGGACGACCGCGAGAAGGGCGCCTTTCCCATGCCGAAGATCGACATCGACAGCGCGCCCACGGGGCACGGCACGGGCTATCCCGAGGAATTCGCCGGCCCCTGCAAGCCGCGCCGCCGCTGGAAGCTGGGGGATGCCGCCGGGCTGGACCAGTTCGGTGTCAATCTGTTGCGGCTGCCGGCCGGGGCCTGGTCCAGCCAGAGGCACTGGCACGAGGGCGAGGACGAGTTCGTCTGGGTGCTGGAAGGCGAGGTCGTGCTCGTCGAGGACGACGGAGAAACTCTGCTGCGCGCCGGCGACTGCGCCGGCTGGAAGGCGGGCGTGCCCAACGGCCATGTGCTGCAGAACCGCTCCGGCGTCGAGGCGGTGCTGCTCGAAGTCGGGACGCGCACGCCGGGCGGGGATGCCGGCGACTATCCCGACATCGACATGCAGTTCCGGCAGGGCGGCTATTTCCACCGCGACGGGACGCCGTATCCGAAAGTCGACCGCCGCACGTGACCGAAACGATCGAGACGACCGAGCCCGTCCAGCCTCCGCCCCCGCCCGAAGGTCCGGCCAGCCCCTGGGCTATCCGCGACTTCCGCCTGCTCTGGGTCGGGCGGGTGGCGGCGGTGCTGGGCATCCAGATCCAGTCCTCGGCCCTTTTGTGGCAGGTCTATGAGATCGCGCGGCGCGACCATCCGATCGAGGAGGCCAGCCTGTATCTGGGTCTCGTCGGCCTGTGCCAGTTCCTGCCGTTGCTGGCCCTGACCCTGCCCGCCGGGGCGCTGGCCGACCGGCGGGACCGCAAGAACACCGTCACCCTGTCGGTCATGGTCGAGGGCGGTTGCGCCCTAGCCTTCCTGTTCATGGCGCTGCATGGCTCGCCGCCGTTGTGGGGCCTGCTGGCCGTCGCCGCCGTGTTCGGGGCGGCGCGGGCCTTCCTCGCCCCGGCCAGCCAGGCCTTCCTGCCCATGGTCGTCGGGCGCCGCGCCCTGCCGCCGGCCATCGCGGCCCAGTCGATCGCCTTCCAGACCGGGGCCATCGCCGGGCCGGCGCTGGGCGGGGTGATCGTCGCCGTCTCGGTTCCGGGGGCCTATGCCGTCGCCCTGGCCATGTTCGCCATCGGCTTCGCCAGCCTTGTGCTGATCCGCACCAGCGGCAAGCCGGCCCCGTCGCCGACCCGGGTCTCACCGGTCGAGCAGGTCAAGGAAGGGCTGGCCTACGTCTGGAACACAAAGATCGTTCTGGGCGCGATATCGCTGGACCTGATCGTGGTGCTTCTCGCGGGCGTGGCGCTGCTGACGCCGATCTTCGCCGCCGACATACTGCATGTCGGGGCCGTCGGCTTCGGCCTGCTGCGGGCGTCGTTCGGCGCCGGGGCCCTGCTGGTGGCCCTGTATCTGAGCCGTTTCCCGATCGTGCAGCACGCGGGCCGATGGATGTTCGCCTCGGTGGCCGTGTTCGGCGTCTGCACCCTGACCTTCGGCCTCTCGACCAGCGTCTGGCTGTCGGGCGCGGTACTGTTCCTCGGCGGGGCGGCGGACATGATCAGCGTCAACATCCGCCAGACCCTGATCCAGCTGGCCACGCCCGATCACATGCGTGGCCGGGTCAGTTCGGTGTCCATGCTGTTCATCGGCGCGTCGAACGAACTGGGGGAAGCCTACTCCGGCGTCGCCGTCCGCTTCCTCGGCCCCATAGGCGCGGCGGTGTTCGGAGGCATCGGCGCGCTGACCGCGACCGGCCTCTGGGCGCGGTGGTTCCCGGACCTGAGGAAGGCGGATCGGTTGAGCTGATCGCCCGCACTCAGATCCCGAGCGCACACATCTGGCACAGCGCCATCTCTTCACGCGCCCGGCTCTTGCGATGGACGGGGTCCGCAACGTGACAGAATCCCAGCTTCGCCAGAACGCGGCCGGACGCGGGATTGTCGATGAAATAGCCCGCCGTCAGACGGGTGAGCTTCAACTCATCCCTTGCGATGCCGATCATCCTGGCGCCGAGTTCGGTGGCGAGGCCCTGTCCCCAATGCGACTTCGCGATCCAGTATCCGAGTTCAACCTCACCGCCGGGCATACGGTCCAGCCCGGCCACGCCGACCAGCACCTGTGACCGCTCATCGCCGTGGAAGGCCAGGAGGCGAGGCTCTTCCGGATTGAAGGCGGCCGCGACGAATTGTTCGGCGTCGGCCAGGGTGTACGGCCACGGTGCAGAGCCGAGGTTGCGTACGATATCCTGGTCTCCGATGGCGGCCAGAACGGCGGACGCGTCGTCGGTTCGGCTCGGCCTCAGATGCAGGCGTTCGGTTCTGTACATCGGGGCCGCCGGCGGTGGGTGTGCTTTGCGTGTTCTGGGCGCGCCGGGAGGCTTGGCCTGACCCAGAGGGCTACCACGGCTTGAAGTGTTTGCTCAGCTTCAATCCCTGCCGCTGGTAGTGGCTGCCGCCCTCGCCGTAGAGCCGTGTCGGGCGTTCGGTCAGCGGTTCATAGACCAGCCGGGCGACGATCTGGCCGTGTTCCAGCAGGAAGGGCGTGTCGTGCGTCCGGACCTCCAGAACCCCCTTGGACCCCGCGCCGTGCGCCTCATCGGTGCCGAAGCCGGGATCGAAGAAGCCCGCGTAATGGACCCGGAACTCGCCCACAGACGGATCGATCGGGGTCATTTCGGCGGCCTGGTCGACGGGGATCTCCACGTCGTCCGACGACGCCAGAATGTAGAACTCACCCGGATCGAGCAGCAGCTCGCCGCGACGCAGGGTCAGCGGTTCCCAGAAGTCGCGCGGGTCGTGGCCGTCGATGTTGTCGAGGTCGATCACCCCGGCGTGGCGGCGTCCGCGGAAGCCGACCACGGACCCCTCGCCGCCCTGCAGTTCGACGCCGACGCTGCGGGTCTCCAGCTTGGGCGGTTCGCCGGCCTTGAGCCGAAGCTGGTTCAGCCGGGTGCCGGGACGGACCAGGATGGGGAAGGTCTGGGGCGAGATCTCCAGATACAGCGCCCCCTCATAGCCTTCGGCCACATCGTCAAAGCTGGCGCCGCGATCGGTCAGCAGGCGGACGAAGACGTCGACGCGGCCGGTCGAGCTCTTGGGATTGGCGCGGGCGATCAGGCCTTTCGGCAGGCTCAGCCGCTCCTGCAGGCGGGCGATATAGACGCAGCCGCGCTCCAGCACGACGCCGCCGGACAGGTCGATCCGGTGCATGGCGACGTCGGCGATCCGGTCCTCGACGGTGCGTTTCCCGGGCAGGAAGGAGGCGCGGACGCGCCAGGCCTGGTCGGAAAGGCGCAGGTCCAGACTGGCGGGCTGGACCTGATCGGCGTCGAAGGGGGTGTCCGAGGCGATCGCGCCGCCGGCGATCAGGGCCTCGATGGACTGGCAGGGCAGGATGCCGGGGGTGGGGAATTCGATGGACTGCATGGATACGGCTTACACGATTCCGCCGCCTGTCTCCCCTCCCGCGCGGCCTGCGCTTGACGTGAGCCGGCGTTGGGCGACGATGGGTGGATGTACGACACGCGCGCCTATGAAGCCGAAACCGACGGGATCGTGGTCCGCGTCCAGCCCAGCTATCTGGCCGGCCAGTCCGATCCGGAGGGCGGCCGCTGGGTCTGGGCCTATCAGGTGGAGATCGTCAATCTGACCGGCGTTCCGGTGCAGCTGATGGCGCGCCGCTGGGTCATCACCGACGCCCGCGGCCATGTCGAGGAGGTGCGGGGTCCCGGCGTCATCGGCGAACAACCGACGATCCTGCCGGGCGAAAGCTATTCCTACGCCTCGGGCTGTCCGCTCGGCACGGCCTCAGGCTCGATGGTGGGCGGCTATGCCATGACCGACGCCACGGGGCGCGCGTTCGAGGCGGCCATCCCGGCCTTCAGTCTGGATGTGCCGGGGGACCGGCGGGTGCTGAACTGAGAGGGTGAGGGGCTGCGTCAACCCGGATAACCGCAGCCCCGCCCCAGTACTCGAGTCCCCGTGCGGGTGGGGTCTCGAGGCGGAGGGCGGCTCTCTAGGAGCCGTTCATGACAGCCGTATGGCCGAATTGGTTAATGAGCGGTGAGGCGGTCGCCGCCGAAGCCGCGACCAGCCTCGAGACGCCAACCGCGCTCAAGTCACGAGCGACCGCGTCGCGAGTGATAGCGCCCCTTAAATGTAGCGCCGCAGGCTGCGGGCCAGGTCCGTCGCGCCGCGCTTGACCTGGGGCTGATAGGCGACGCGGGCATGTTCGACGCAATAGACGCCTTCCGACGCGCGGCGGCCGCAGAAGCTGAACTCGGTCGAGGAAGGGTCGCCGATCGGCCATTTGCACATATGGGCGCCCAGGGTCATGACCGTGGCAGTGCCGGGCAGGTCGGGCATGGGGGCCGGAACCGAAGGCGCAGCGGCCGGGCGCGGCTGGACGGCTTCGATGCGGCGCGGAGCCGACGGCGCCTGGGTCGGCTGGGCCGGACGCGGACGGGCGGGGCGGAAGGTGGCGCGCGCCGGCTGTGACGGGGCGGCCCGGCCCGACAGGCCGAGGCGGTGCACCTTGCCGATGACGGCGTTGCGGGTGACGCCGCCGCCCAGTTGTTTGGCGATCTGGCTGGCAGACTGGCCCTCGAGCCAGAGTTTCTTCAGCGCGCCGACGCGGTCTTCTGTCCAGCCTGCGGTCATAGCCAACCCTCCGGGTCTCGGATTCAATATATGGGGTCCAGAGGTCCCTCCCGGGCTCTCGACCTACCACTAATCGTAAACGAGGTCCTAACAGACGCAAGATGTGCGAATCAGTCCGTCCACAGGAACCAGATGTGGTGTGGTTAACGGAGGGGGAGGGATTGGGGATTAGGGATGAGGGATGAGGAAAGGCGGCCGATGCACACGGGCCTCCCGGGCTGCCGGCCTCCCCCTTCAAACTAATCCCTCATCCCTAATCCCTAATCCCTCCCTTGCATCCCGCTCCCCCACCCCGCATCTGCCCACCCATGACCGACCTGAGCACCACCCCCCAGCCCCGCAGCTATCCCGGGATCAACTGGATCGGCGTCCAGACCCTGTACCTGCGCGAGGTGCGTCGGTTCTGGAAGGTGGGGGCCCAGACGGTTGCGGGGCCGGTGGTCACCACCCTGCTGTACATGCTCGTCTTCGTGGTGGCGCTGCAGGGCGCGCGGCCGCCGCTGCACGGCACACCCTTCCCGGAGTTCGTGGCGCCCGGCCTGATCATGATGGCCATGCTCAACAACGCCTTCGCCAACGCCTCGTCCAGCCTGATCCAGGCCAAGGTGATGAACACGGCGACCGATTTCCTGACCCCGCCGCTCAGCCCGCTTGAGCTGACCATCGGCTTTGCCCTCGGCGCCGCCACGCGCGGTCTGGTGGTCGGGATCGTGACGGCGATCTGCGTCATGCCCTTCGCCCGGCTGGAGATCGCGAACCTCGGCCTGATCCTGTGGTTCGGCCTGATCGCCTGCCTGATCATGGGGATGCTGGGCGTTTTCGCTGGCCTCTGGGCCCAGAAGTTCGACCAGCTCGCCGCGGTGCAGAATTTCGTCATCATGCCGATGACCTTCCTCAGCGGGACCTTCTACCTCGTCGAAAACCTGCCCGGGCCGTTCGCGACGATCAGCCATTTCAACCCGTTCTTCTATCTGATCGACGGCTTCCGGGCCGGTTTCATCGGCAATGCTGAGGGGAACCTGATGATCGGCGTGGTCATGAGCGGGGTTCTGGCTGTGGTCATGGCCTGGGCCTGCTGGGCGGTGTTCAGGTCCGGCTGGCGGCTGAAGACCTGATGGCCCTCCTGCCGGCCCGAGAACATGCCGGCATGGCCTTCGAGGCCGACGCCGCCCATGTGCTGAAGGATCTGAGGACCCTCAAGGCGATAATGGAGTCGGCGGCCTGATCCTTGTCGGGATCATGGAGGCCGGGCGATTGGCCGGTGTTGACTAACACCGTCCTCCGGCCGACAAGGCCTGACCCTTATTCCAGCGGTCCCGGCGCTCTTCAGCGGCGGGGCCGTCTCGCTTTTGGAGGCTTGTCCCGTGTCTACTGAACATCTGATGGGTGTCTACAACCGCGCGCCGCTCGAGGTGGATCGTGGTCAGGGCGCGCGTCTGTGGGCGAAGGACGGGACCGAATACCTCGACTGCGTCATGGGCATCTCGACCAACGCCCTCGGCCACGCCAATCCCATCCTCGTCCAGGCGGTCAAGGACCAGGCGGAAAAGCTCTGGCACGTCTCCAACATCTTCAAGATTCCGGGGCAGGAGGCGCTCGCCGATGCGCTCTGCGAAAAGTCGTTCGCCGACGTGGTCTTCTTCACCAACTCGGGTACCGAGGCGGTCGAGTGCGCGATCAAGACGGCGCGCCGGTATCATTTCGCCAACGGCCAGCCCGAGCGGATCGACATCTACGGCTTTGACGGATCGTTCCACGGCCGCACCTACGGCGCCATCAACGCGGCGGCCAACCCCAGCTACACCAACGGCTTTGGCCCGCCGATGGAGGGCTTCCACCAGCTGGTCTTCGGCGATCACGAGGCCCTGAAGGCCGCGATCGCCAACCCCAACACCGCCGCCATCATCGTCGAGCCGGTGCAGGGCGAGGGCGGCTGCCGCGCCATCCCCGAGGTCTGCCTGCGCGGCCTGCGCGAGCTGTGCGACGAACACGGCGTCCTGATCATCTTCGACGAGGTCCAGTGCGGCATGGGCCGGACCGGCAAGCTGTGGGCCCATGAATGGGGCGGCATGGCCCCCGACATCATGGCCATCGCCAAGGCGCTGGGCGGCGGCTTCCCCGTCGGCGCTTGCCTGGCCACGACCAAGGCGGCCACGGGCATGGTCGTAGGCGTGCACGGCTCGACCTTCGGCGGCAATCCGCTGGCCATGGCCGTCGGCGCCGCCGCCTTCGCCGAGATCTCGAAGCCCGAGACCCTCGCCCACGTCAACGAGATCGCCGGCTATCTGAAGCAGCAGTTGCACGGGCTGAAGGAACGCTTCCCCGATGTGATCGTCGAGGTGCGGGGGAAGGGCCTGCTGATGGGCATGAAACTGGTCCCGAACAACCGCGAATTCATGGGCTGGGCCCGCGACGAGGCGCATCTGCTGATCGCCGGCGGCGGCGACAATCTGGTTCGCATCCTGCCGCCCCTGAACTTCACGCTGGACGAGGCGCGTGAGGCTGTCGAACGCCTCGAGAAGACCTGCGAGTTCGCTCGTACGAAGCTGGCCGCAGCCTGACCGGAGAGCTGAAGATGGTCCGCCACTTCCTCGACATCTATCGGCTCGAAGCCGGGGAACTGCGCGCCATTCTCGATGACGCCCATGCCCGCAAGGCGGCCCGCATGGGCTGGCCGAAGGGCCGCGCCGACGCCGATACGCCGGCGAAGGATCGCGTGCTGGCGATGATCTTCGAGAAGAACTCCACCCGCACCCGCTTCAGTTTCGACGCCGCCATCCGCCAGCTGGGCGGGGCCTCGATCATCGCCAACGCCGGCGACATGCAGCTGGGCCGCGGCGAGCCAGTCGAGGACACGGCCCGGGTCCTGTCGCGCATGGTCGATGCGGTGATGATCCGCGCGAACAGCCATGAGGACGTCGAACGCTTCGCCCGCGTCGCGACCGTGCCAGTGATCAACGGCCTGACCGACCGCTCGCACCCGTGCCAGATCCTGGCCGACATCATGACCATCGAGGAGCATCGCGGGCCGATCGCCGGCAAGACGATCGCCTGGGTCGGGGACGGCAACAACGTCTGCCACAGCTTCATGCACGCAGCGCCGAAGCTGGGTTTCCACCTGAACGTCGCCTGTCCGGGCGACTATCATCCGGACCTGCACGACCTCGCCAAGGGCGGCAATCACGTCACCTTGACCAGCGACCCGCGCGAGGCCGTGGCCGGGGCGGATGTCGTGGTCACCGACACCTGGGTGTCGATGGGCGACGGCGACTATGAGGCGCGGCTCGAGGCCTTCGAGGGGTATGGCGTCGACGCCGCCCTGATGGACGCCGCCGCCAGCGACGCCGTCTTCCTCCACTGCCTCCCCGCCCACCGCGGCGAGGAGGTGACGGACGCCGTCATCGACGGGCCGAAATCGCTGGTCTGGGACGAGGCCGAAAACCGCATCCACGCCCAGAAGGCCGTGCTGGCATGGTGTTTCGCGGGCTAGTTCAGGTTCACGTCCGCCACGCCGCCCGCGTCCGGCAGCGTCTTCGTCAGATTGGCCTTGGCGACTTCAAACATGAACCGCACCGGTCCCTTCTTTGACACCCAGATGCGGCCGTCGTCGGCGTCGAAGCGCAGCAGGGTCAGGTGCGGGTCGTCCTTGCCCTCGGGGTACCAGGCCGCGAGGATCGGGTTCCAGTGCTTGTCGATCAGCGCCGCATTGCGCGGCGCCACCGACAGCGTCCCGTGAATGCAGGCCCAGACTTCCTGGTCCTTCGAGCCATAGGTGAACATGGCCGACTGGTCGGGGATGGCCGCGTCCTTCGCCAGATCGGTGTCGTCGCGGGTGAAGAACCAGATGGTCCCGGTCTCCTCCTCGCGGAAGGCGGTCATCGGCTGGCTGTGATAGCCGGGCTGGTCGAGACCGAGCATACCGGTGTTGGACGTCTTCAGGTGGTCCCAGAACTCTTTCTCGGCTTCGGCGGCGGTGAGGGTATTGTCGCCCATGGCGGTATCTCCTGATCTCGGGGGTGGGTCAGGAATGGCCGGGGGCCGGAGGGGTTCCGGCGAGTGTCGCCTAGTAGGGCCGCTGTGGCACGCCCATCAGGGTTCCGAGGTGGATGGTCAGGATCAGGATCGCAACGCCCGACAGCAGCATGATGAAACGCCAGGGGATCATGCGCACGCCGCGCGTCAGGTCCCACGGCCGCGAGCCTCGCCAGCCGGCAAAGACAGCCATGCCGAGGGCGGCGGCGAGCAGGGCGAGAGTCAGGGTCAGGCTCATGGGCGCGAGGTGGTCCGTCGAGGGGGTCGGCGCAAGGCCGAAATCGTTGCCGGGAGGTTAATCTTCATGCGTCGTTAACCACGTCCGCGCGAGATATTCATCGGGTCACGACGCTTTCCACAGGAAGATGGGGATACCGCTACATCTTGGGGTTAACCACGCGTTTACACCCATCATCTTGGCGTCTAGCGTTCGACACATGGGTCGGGAGACGAATCAGTGAGCGCAGCCGCGGCGCCTTGGAGCGTGAAGGGCATTGAGCCCAAGGCGCGCGAGATCGCCAAGGACCTCGCGCGTCGCTCGGGCATGACGTTGGGCGAGTGGCTGAACACCATCATCATGGAAGACGGCGACGATGACGAAGGCGGCTTCACGCCCCTGTCGCGCCGTCCCCATGCCGCCGACAGCATTGACCGCCGCGGCCGCAGCCGTCGCGTGGACGACGCCTACGGCTCCGGCGCGAACGAAGATCAGCTGCAGCGTCTCGGCGCCTCGATCGACGCCATCGCCGCCCGCCTGGAAGCCGCCGAGCGCCGCTCGACCATCGCCATCCAGGGGGTCGACCAGGCCGTCTCGGGTCTGGTGCGACGGCTCGAAGGGCAGGACCAGGCCGGCAAGACCTACGCCCGCCGGATCGACGACATCGCCGAGGAACTGCGCGAGGGGCACAAACGCCTGCGCCGCTTCGAGCAGGAGGTCGGGCCGCAAACCGCCGAAACGTTCGGCAAGGTCGAGACGACCATGGGCGCGCTGGCCGGCCGCCTGTACGACATCGAGGAGCGCCAGCGTTCGAGCGTCAATGAGCTGCGCCACCGGATGGACGCGGTCGAGAAGGTCGCCGGTCCCGGCGTGGGGGCGGATCTGCTGGCCCAGGTCGGCCAGCGGCTGGACGAGGCCCAGGGCCGCACCGCCGAGGCCCTGCGCAATCTGCAGGCCTCCTTCGCCGGACTGGACCAGCGGCTGCGCGCCGCCGAGTCCCGCTCCGAGCCCGAGGGCGCCCGGGAGGCCGCCCGGTTCGAAAAGCTGGCTGAAACGCTGAGCCGTCAGGTCGAGGGCAACCGCGCCGAGATGATGCGGCGGCTCGATACCGCCGAATCCGAAGGCCGGATGGACCGGATCGAACGCGCGGTGCTGGCCATCGGCGATCAGGTCAAGACGTCCGAGGAGCGTTCGGCCAAGGCCGTCGAGACCATGGGTCACGAGGTCCTCCGTATCGCCCAGAACCTGAACGGCCGGGTCCAATCCATCGAGGCTGACACCCCGGTCCGCTTCGAACAGCTGAGCCGCAAGGTCGAGGCCGACATGGGCCGGTTCGCCCAGGGCGTCGAGCAGCGGCTGATCGCGACCGACGACCGCCACGCCCTGGCGCTGGAGAAGCTGGGCGGCGAGATCACCCGCATTTCCGACCGTCTGAGCGAACGCATCGCCCAGTCCGAGCGGCGCTCGCAGCAGGCGCTGGACGACATCGGCCGTCGGCTCGCCGACAGCTCCGCCCGCATCGAACAGGGCTATGACCGGGCGTCCGGCGAACTGGCCGAGCGCATGCGGATGTCGGAAGAGCGCACGGCGGCCCTGATCGCCGAGGCGCGCGGCAATATCGAGCGCCGCGCCGAACCCGCGGCGCCGACCCCGGCCGTCGCCCCGGACTCCGACTGGCGGGCCGCGGCCCTCCCGGACGCCGCCTTCCCCGGCGCGCCATTCTCTGACGCCGTTTTTGACGATCCGATCTATGCTGAGCAGCAGGCCTGGTCCGCTGATCTGGCGCCGCCCGAGCCGGCCCCCGCGCCGGTCAGCTCTGAGGTT
This sequence comes from Brevundimonas sp. UBA2416, assembly GCF_002343105.1. Taxonomy (NCBI): domain Bacteria; kingdom Pseudomonadati; phylum Pseudomonadota; class Alphaproteobacteria; order Caulobacterales; family Caulobacteraceae; genus Brevundimonas; species Brevundimonas sp. UBA2416. Next base: position 27,648 of record NZ_DDRM01000042.1, on the reverse strand, counting down.
CCGGCCGACGAGGTTCTGAGCGCCGAAGCCATCTTCGACGCCGTCATGCGCGGCCCGCGCGTGGATGAACCGTCCGAAGCCCCGCCGATGGCGGCTACGGCCCCGTTCGGCAGCCGGCCCGCCTCTGCTTCGCTGGCCGAGGAGGTCGGTCCTCCCCCGCAGATTCCCGCCTTCACCCCGCCGCCGTTCAACGCCGCGTCCCAGCCCGCGCCCGTTCAGGTTCCGCCGGCTCCGACAGCCTTCGGCCAGGGCTTCGGCGGTGCCGATGTGTCGGACGCGCTGGAGGCCACAGCGCCGGGCAAGTCTGATAGCGCCTACGATGGCGGGCAGGATGATTTCGACGGCGAGACGGATTTCGTGGACCCCCGCGCCCTGCGTGCGGCGGCGGCCCAGGGTCGGGCCTCCTCGACCCGCCAGACCATCGACGCCGCCCGCGCCGCCATGGCGGCCCCGGCTGTGGAGGCGCCCGCCCGCTCGGGCTTCGGCCTGAAACGCGGTGGCAAGTCCCGCCTGCAGGAACGGCTCGACAAACAGGCCTCGAAGGACGGCGGGACGGTCCGCAAGGCGCTGGGCGCCTCGGCCATCGCGGTCCTGCTGACCGCCGGCGGCGCCTATGCGACGGGTCAACTGACTGGCTCGGGCCTGAATATCCCCGGCTTCCCGGGCGCCGAACCGGCCGCGCCGATTGCGGCGCTCGCCGTTGTGCCGGCTGCGGCTTCGGCCGAGGACCTCGCGCGGGGTGAGGACCTGTATCAACAGGCGACGGCGCGGCTCGATGCGGATGAAGCCGGCGGGCTCGATCTGCTGAAACAGGCCGCCGCCACCGGCTACACCCCGGCCCAGCTGCACCTGGCCGGACTCTATCAGGACGGCGATCAGGGTCTGAACGTCAATCTTGCGGAGGCCCGGACCTGGGCGCGTCGCGCGGCGGACGGAGGCGACGCCCGAGGGATGCACGCCTACGGCATGTATCTGTTCGACGGCATCGGCGGCGACCAGAACCGGACCGAGGCGCTGGACTGGCTCAAGCGGGCGGCGGAGCTCGGTCTGGTCGACAGCCAGTACAACGTGGCCAAACTGTACGAAACCGGCGACCAGGGCATCCAGTCAGACCTCACCGAGGCCTACAAATGGTATCTGATCGCAGCGCGCGCCGGCGATGTCGACGCCCGGTCGGCGGCCGAACGTCTGCGCGCCACGGTGCCGGCCGCCGCCCGCGGCAAGGCGCAGGCCGAGGCTGAGAGTTTCCAGGTCGAACCACTCGCCTGAGGCGGGAGGCTCGAGCTTTTCTGGCGCATCGGGTGGCGGGGGCCGTCCGGTGGGTCTAGGACACCATCACTTCCGTCGTCGCCTTTCCGGCGCCTAGCCTCAGTTCCAGCCGAAGGCGCGTCCTTTGGATATCTATCTGCCGATCGCCGAGGTTTCGGTGAACTGGCCGCTCCTGGTTCTGCTGGGCGCGACGGTCGGATTCGTGTCCGGACTGTTCGGTATAGGCGGCGGCTTCCTGATGGCCCCGATCCTGATCTTCATGGGCATTCCGCCTTCGGTTGCGGTGGCCAGCCAGGCCAGCCACGTCGTCGCCTCCTCGACCTCGGGCGTCATCAGCTACACCAGTCAGAAGGCGGTCGATTACCGCATCGGCGGGGTGATGGCCCTGGGCGGGGTCATCGGCGCCCTGCTGGGCGTTGAGTTGTTCCGCTACCTGCGTCTGCTCGGCCAGGCCGACATGGCGGTGGCTGTCTCCTACCTCCTCTTCCTCGGCGCCATCGGCACCCTGATGCTCTACGAGAGCCTGGGCCAGATCCTGCGCCGGGTGCGCGGCGAGATCCTGCCGCACAAGGAGCGTCGCCGGCCGCTTTGGCTCTACGGCCTGCCGTTGAAAATGCGCTTTCCGCGTTCGGGCCTCTACATCAGCGCCATTCCACCATTTGTTCTCGGTGGTTTCGCCGGCGTCCTCTCGGCCATCATGGGGGTCGGCGGCGGCTTCATCCTGGTGCCGGCCATGCTTTATGTGCTGCGCATGAAGGCCGGGGTGGTGGTGGGCACCAGCCTGTTCCAGATCATCATCGTCACGGCCATGACCACCGTCCTGCAGGCCGGCCGCAACCAGACCGTCGACATCGTCCTGTCCATGCTGCTGCTGGTCGGCGGCGTCGTCGGAGCCCAGTATGGAGCCCGGCTGTCGGGCCGGTTCCGGCCGGACGTGCTACGCGCGCTGCTGGGACTGATCGTCCTGCTCGTCGGCATCCAGATGGGACTGGAGCTGTTCGTGCGGCCATCGGACCTGTTCGCCTTTGCGCCGGGAGTGCCCGATTGATGCAGGCTCTTCCCCCGCCACCCCCGGCCATCGTCGCGCCCGCGCCGGAACGCTCGGTCGGCACCACCGGCCAGGTCCGGGTCGCCGCCGCCATGACCGACGCCCGGGTCATGATCGATTCCAGTTTCCGGGGCGCCTCGATCGTCCTGTACGGCGCTGTGTTCAATCCCACGGACCGACCGGCCGATGTTGTGGTGGTGGTGCGGGGTCCGGACGGGCCGGTCCGCCTGGTCAAGAAGACCCGTCACATGGGCTTCTGGCTCAATAGCCGCCCGGTCCTGTTCGAGGGCGCCCCCGGCTTCTACATGACGGCCTCGACCCGGCCGCTGCCCGACATCGCCGACTTCGGCCAACTGAGGCGGCTGGGTGTCGGTGTGGATCACCTGCGAATCAATGCGCCACAGGAGAGCCGCACGGTCACCCGCTATGGCGTGCGCGACGTGGTCGTTAGCCGGCTGGGCGAGGACTATCTGGACTACCGCCGCGCCGTGATCCGGCTGCGGGAGGCCGCGGCCCTGTACAACACGGATCCGGACGGGGTGGAGTTCGTCGACGCCGGCCTGTTCCGCGCCGAGCTGGAGCTGCCCGCGGTCGCCCCCACGGGCGAGTATTTCGCCGAGGTCTGGCTGTTCCAGGACGGAGAGCCGGTATCGGTCTCGAATCTGACCCTGACCGTCGAAAAGGTCGGGATCGAGCGCGGCCTCTATGAGTTCGCCCATCGCCGGCCGTGGAGCTACGGCATATTGACCGTTCTGCTGGCGGCCTTGATGGGCTGGGGGGCGAGCCGGCTGTTCAGACGCAGCTGACGCCGCCTCGCGGAATGGTCGACGGGCAAAGAAAAAGGCCCCCCGCGGATGCGGAGGGCCCTTTCGATGGAGATGCCTTGATCTCAATCGCTTTCGCCGTCGTCCGTGATCTCATTGATGATAAGAGCGCCGGCGATGACGCCGATGATGGCGATCAGGGGAAGCGGGACAGCAGCGAGCTCGCTCGAATCGGCAGCCTGGGCGCCGACGCGGTCGCCCACGCGGGCGGAGGCTTCTGTGGTGGCGGCGGCCTGGCCAGCAACCAGCAGCAGGCCGGCGACAGTGGCGGCGATGATCTTCTTCATGGACGGGACCCCTTTTTTATTATTTCGAGTAACCGTGTAATGTCAGTAGCTCGGCTTGGCAAGGCTGAATCCGTGTTCATGGGCTGACGCACGAGGCGACTGTTCAGACGCGGCTGACGGGCCTTGCCGGACTGTCCATCGCGCAAAGAAAAAGGCCCCCCGCGGATGCGGAGGGCCCCTTCAAATGGAGATGCCTGAAACTCAGTCGCTTTCGCCGTCGTCCACGACTTCATTGACGGCGAAACCGACCAGGATGGCGGCGCCGATGAAGATCAGGGGCAGCGGGATCGCAGCGAGTTCGCTCGACTCACCGGCCTGGGCGCCGACGCGGTCGCCCACGCGTGCGGAGGCTTCGGTCGTGGCGGCAGCCTGGCCAGCGACCAGCAACAGGCCGGCGGCGGTGGCGGCGATGATCTTCTTCATGTGAGTCCCCTCGGAAAGTTTCAAGGGCTATCTAACGACGCAACCTTGGCAAGGCAAGGCCATCTGCGTGTCCTCCCGGCAACAACTCCGGAGTGAAAACAAGGCGAAAGCGCGCTTATGGCGGGCAATTTGGTCAGGACCCCACATCGGATGGTGGATCACCCGGCCGCCGCGAACTCGCTCAGCGCGTCGATGACCGCCCGGTTCTGATCCTCGGTGCCAATCGTTATCCGCAGGCAGTCCGGCAGGCCGTAGCCGCCGACGGGACGGACGATGATGCCCCTGGAGTTGAGATAGTCGTTCGCCGCGGCGGCGCTGCGCTTCTCGTCAGGGAAGCGGACCAGCACGAAATTCCCCGCCGAGGGGAAGACATCGAAGCCGAAGCCCTTGATGGCCTGGGTCAGACGCGGCCGCCAGGCGTGGACGAGGTCGCGCGACGCCTTCTGGTGCGCCTCGTCGCCCAGGGCGGCGACGGCCGCCTCGATGCCGGGGACCGAGACGTTGAACGGCAGGCGGATGCGGTCGACCGCCTCGCAGACTTTCAGCGGCGCATAGCCGAAACCGATGCGCAGGCCGCCGAGGCCGTGGATCTTGGAGAAGGTGCGGGTGACGATGACATTGTCGCTGTCGCGGGCGAGCGGGAAGCTGGTCTCCCAGTCCGGCTCGGCGACGAATTCGGCATAGGCCTCGTCGATGACCAGCAGGATGTGCGGCGGCAGGGCCGCGTGCAGACGGCGGATTTCCTCGGCCGTATTGTAGCTGCCGGTCGGGTTGGACGGGCTGGAGACATAGACGATGCGGGTGCGGTCATCGACCTCGGCCAGGATGGCCTCGGGCGTCAGCCGGAAGTCGGGTTCAGGGGCCAGCTTCACCGTCGCCTGGTTGGCCAGGGCGCTGATGCGATAGGCGAGGAAGCCGTATTTGCCGCTGACGACGTTGTCGCCGGCGGTGAGATAGGTCTGGTTCAGCAGGGCGAAGACCTCGTCCGAACCGTTGCCGAAGATCACTCGTTCAGGCTCCAGCCCGTGGTGCTCGGCCACGGCGTCGCGCAGCTTCATCGCCCGGCCGTCCGGGTACATGTGGATGTTCCCGATGGCGGCGGCATAGGCCTCGCGCGCCTTTCCGCCGGCGCCCAGGGCGTTCTCGTTGGACGAGAGCTTCATCGGCTCGGCCACGCCCTCGATGCGCGACTTGCCGCCGACATAGGGGGCGATGTCGAGGATGCCGGGCTTGGGCGCAGGCGCGTCGGTCATGGGGCGGTCCTCGAAATCAGAACTGGGGGGCGGCGCCGATGACGCCGGAAAGGCTGCCGGGCGCGGATGAAAGCCGCCCGTCCTCGGCCTGCACATAGCCCGCGAGCATGAACAGCTTCAAGCCGCCCGCCGCGATCAGCGGACTGGCGGCCAGGCCGGCGGCGGCCAAGGTCTCGATGATCCGGGCGTCGGGAGCCTTGCTGTCGGTGGCCCAGAAGGTCCGGTCGTCGCCGGTCGGTCCAGGCTGCGTCCGCTGCACCAGCAGGGCGCGGGGCAGGCCCCGGCGGTCGTCGGGCAGGGCGGCGAACACGCGCAGGGCGGGCTCGGCCAGCAGCCGTCCCCACCAGGCCTTGCCCGGCGTCAGGTCCAGCAGGGCGCGCGATCCCTCGCGGACGGCGGCCAGCGCCTGCTCCGGTTCCGCGGCTGTGCGGGCGGTCAGGCCGAAGCGGTCGGCGGCCAGGGTCTGGCTGGCGGGCCCCCAGACGACCAGCGGCGCACTGTTCGCCGCGTCAATGCGCCCCAGCACCGCGCGAACGCCGGCGGCCACTGCAGGGGTCAGGCCGGTCAGCAGTTCGCGCATGGCGATTACGTCAGCGTCCGGGGTCGGCCGGGCGCCGGCCGCGATCCTCAGGCGCACAGCCTCGGCGACGGCGCGATCCAGAGCGAGCCTTTCAGAGTCGGCCTCCGGCTCGATCAAGGGCCCTGGCGGCATCAGAACAGCCGCGGCGCCGGCGCGAGGGCGAAAGGCCCCAGCCAGGTGCGGCCGTCGCGGAACTGCACAACCAGGTCGACCGGGCGCTCGCCCGAAGCCGCTGTGGCCGCGGCGGCGCCCGCGGCTCCCATGCGGTTGACCGCCCCGGACTGCGACCGCGCCAGACCGGCGATGGCGGCCATGGGCTGTTCGGCGGTCAGGGCCAACGACCCCTGCAGCCGGCCGTCGGCGCGCGCGAACAACGCATCGCTGGAAATGACGGCGGTGCTGTCCCCTGCCTTCAGCCGACCCCGAACGGCGCTGAACCGGCCGCCGGCCTCCGTCCAGGCGGCGAAGACCCCGGCGGCGTCCATGCCCTGCAGCCGGCTGGCGCCGACGATGGTGGTTTCGACATCGGCGCTGAGGCGGCCCTGGCGGGTCGCCCCCTCGACCGGGCCGCCCGGCCGCCCGCGCGCGTCGACAAGGCGGAACAGCACGTCCAGTTCGTCGGTCGAGGCCTGGCCGTCGGTCAGATGCGGCCGGGTCTCAAGCTGGATCCGTTCCGCCGAGACGATGGGAAACGGCTCGGCGCCTTCCAGCGCGGTGAAGGTCGGGCGGATCATCTCGGCCCGCAGATCGGGGAAGCGGTCGCGAAGATGGCTGATGCTGAAACGCAGACCGTCGCCGGCGATGGCGATCCTGCCCTTGTCCGCCCGCGTAAGGGTCAGGCCGTCGGGGGCCACGACCACCCAGTGGTCGGGATTCCAGGAACTGGCTTCGGCGACCAGTTCAGGCACCGAGACGCCATGGCCGGAGGGGGCGAGAATGTCGGCTTGCGGCATCGACACCCGCGTCCGGAACGGCCAGCCGGTGATGCTGACCGGGGCGTGGGTGATGGTCCAGCCGTCCTGCTTCAGGACCTCGACCTGGGCGGTCAGCCGGGTCTCGACCTGGTCGGTCAGCCAGAACCACCAGCCGGTCCATGCGGCGAGCAGCAGGCCCACGATCATGAAGGGCACGGCGAGGCCGCGGCGGGAATGGCGGGGGGCGGTGTCGGTCATCGGGGCTTCGTCTAGTCCGGCTTGAGGAAGGCGCCAACCAGTTCCACCGCCTCGGCCAGCCCCATGCGCTGGACCTCGGTGCCCGGCGGCAGGCTGGCGAACAGGCGGGTCGGGGCGGCGGCGTCGAGCATGACGAAGACTCCCTTGTCGTCGGCGCGGCGGATCAGCCGGCCGAAGGCCTGGGCCATCTTGGCGCGGGCGAGGGCGTCGTCGAAATTGCGCCCGCCCGCGCCCTCGCCGCCGAAGCGCAGGCGGCGCGCCTTGTGCAGCAGGTCGGGGCGGGGCCAGGGCACGCGATCGAAGGCGAGGATGCGCAGGGACCGGCCCGGCACATCGACGCCGTCCCGGACCGCATCGGTGCCCAGCAGGCAGGAATCCTGTTCGGCGCGGAAGACGTCGACCAGGGCCCCGACCTCGAGCGGATCGACGTGCTGGGCGTAGAGGGGGATACCCGCCTTCGCCAGATCCGGGCCCAGCCGCTCATAGACCGCCTTCAACCGGCGGATGGCGGTGAACAGGCCCAAGCCCCCGCCGCCCGCCGCAAGGAAGAGTTCGCGCATGGCCGCCGCCGTCTGGCGCGGGTCGTCCTTGACCAGGTCGTTGACCACAATGACCCGCGCATTGGCGGCGTAGTCGAACGGGCTTTCGACCTTCAGCGTCCGGGCCGGTTCGATCAGCCGGGCTGAGCCGGTGCGCAGCCGGGCCATGTCGAACGGATCATCCGCGTTCGGATCGGACAGGGTGGCGCTGGTCACCAGCACGCCGTGGGCGGGCATGATGACCGCGGCCTCCAGCGGCACGGTCGGGTCGATCCAGTGGCGGCGCAGGGCCACGTCCATAATCCGGCCGAAGGCGGCTTCGGCCGACAGCCAGTCGAGGAAGTCGGGATCCGGTTCGTCCGACGAGACCTCGAGCGCCGCCAGCATCGACCGCCAGCCGGGCAGGGTCATGCGGGCGCGGCGGTCGAGGCCGCGCAGGGCCCCTTCGATGCGGGCGCGCGACGCGCCATCCAGATCGGCGGCCTCGTCGTCGAGGATGTCTTCCAGATGCCGCGACAGGGCCAGCAGCGGCGCCTCGACGGCGGCCAGGGCCTGGGCTGCCTCGCGCGCGGCTTCCAGCACCGGTTCGGTGACGGGGCGCAGGGAGCATTCCATGCCGAACTCGACCCCGCTGCCTGACGCATTCTCGCTCGTCCGCGCCCGGAGCTGTTCCAGCGCGGCCAGCAGGAAGCGTTCGATCGGCCCGACCGGATTAACCTCGCCCGAGGCCGGGGCGATGCGGCCGGATACGCCCTCGCCGGGCAACTGGGCGGCGGCGCGCACGGCGTCCTGCAGCGCCTTGGTCGCTGCCTCGTTGTCGGCGCACAGGTCGCCGAGCCGCTGTTCCAGACCGCGCCCGCGACGGCCGCGGCCCTCGGGCCCGCGCAGCCAGCGGCGCAGTTCGGCGGCCTCCTGACCCGACAGGCAGGCCGAGAAGGCGCTGTCGGCGGCGTCGAACAGATGATGGCCCTCGTCGAAGACGATCCGCTTCAGCGCCGCCGTCTCACCGTCCTGCTTCAGCCCGCGCGCCGAGCGGGCGCCGTCGAAGGCGGCCTGTGTCATGACGAGGGCGTGGTTGGCGACAACGAGATCGGCGCGGCGGCTGGCGCGAATGGTCTTTTCGACGAAACAGGTGCGGTAGTGGGGGCAGGCGGCGTGGACGCATTCGCCGCGGCGGTCGACCAGATTGGCGGCGCTGGCCTGATGGCTCGGCCCTGTCGCGAACAGGCCGGGCAGCCAGCCCGAATAGTCGCCGCCGGTCATGTCGCCGTCGCGCGTATGCATGGCCCATCGGCTGGCCAGCGCCATGCCGACCAGGTCGCCGTTCCCCAGCTGGGCCGCCTGCACCATGTCCTGCAGGTTCAGCAGGCAGAGGTAGTTCTCGCGCCCCTTGCGGACGACGGTCTTCTTCTTGCGCTCAACCGGGTCGGGCCAGAGGGCGGCGCTCTCGCGGTCGATCTGGCGCTGCAGGGCGCGGGTGTAGGTCGAGACCCAGGCGGCTCCCTGATTCCGCTCGGCCCACAGGCTGGCGGGGGCGAGGTAGCCGAGGGTCTTGCCCGTGCCCGTGCCGGCCTCGGCCAGCAGGAACCGGGGGCGGCCCTCCTCATTGCGTGGCGAGAAGGCGTAGGCGGCCTCGGCGGCGTAGTCGGACTGGGTCGGCCGGGTCTCGTCGAGGCCCGAGGCCTGAAGCAGTTTCTCCAGGCGGATGCGGGCGCTCTCGGAATCGACCGGGGCGGAGCCGGCCTCGCCGCGCGGGGCCTCGTCCTCCCATTCCGGCAGGCGCGACCAGACGTCGAGACCGCTGCCGCGATGATTGCGGTCCCGGAGCGGCCGGGTCCGCAGGGCGCCGGAGACGCGCCAGGCCCAGGACCAGCCGGCGCGGCCCAGGGTCTCGGCCAAGGTGAAGGCGGCCTCCCGGTCGGGATAGGCCGGGTCGGCCAGTTCGCGCAGCAGGCCGTCGGCGGCGCGGCGCAGGGCCTCGGCCTGGGCCTCCGCCCCCTTCGGTTCGCTCATCCCCATGGCGAGGGCCAGACCGCTGGGCGAGGGGGCGCAGAAGCGGGCGGGGCGGACAAAGGCGAAAAGCTCCAGCACGTCCAGCAGATCAGACGAGCGCGGCGGCGGGGCGATGCCAAGCCGGCGCGCGGTCAAGCTGGCGTGGGCCACCATGACCGGGGCGGTGGTGAAGGCCCCCTCGGCGGCCCCGCGCCCGATCTTCCTCGCGCCCTCGCCATCGCAGATCGCCCCCGCGCCCGGCGGAATCGCCAGCGCCGGCGGCAAGGCCAGCCATGGTTCGGCTCCGGTCAGGGCGGCAGCGGATGTGAGGGAGTCGGTGGACACGACCGATAGATAGCCGGTCGGGACATGAAACGGAACGGGAACATGCTATAGGCGCGGTGTGACGCCGCCGCCCGCTCCTGCAACGCTTTCGCCCCTGTTCGCCGACTGGTTCGCGCGGCGCGGCTGGTCGCCGCGTCGGCATCAGCTGGAGATGATCGCGGCGGCCGAGGCTGGGTCGCACGCCCTGCTGGTGGCGCCGACGGGGGGCGGCAAGACGCTGGCAGGGTTCCTGCCGTCGCTGGTGGAACTGGCCGAGCGAGGGCCAAGGCCGGCGTTCGGGCCGGGATCGGGGGTACACACGCTTTATCTGTCGCCGCTGAAGGCCCTGACGACCGACGTCGAGCGCAATCTGATGACGCCGATCCGCGAGATCGGGCTGAACATCCATGTCGAGAGCCGGACGGGCGACACCAAACAGTCGAAGAAGGCGCGGCAGCGCGAGTTCCCGCCGGACATCCTGCTGACCACGCCCGAACAGCTGGCCCTGTTCTGCGCCTGGGACGGGGCGCGCGACTATTTCGCTGATCTGAAGTGCGTCGTGCTGGACGAGGTGCATGCGATCTGGAGCGGCAAGCGGGGGGACCTGCTGTCGCTGGGTCTGGGGCGGTTGCAGCAGTTCGCCCCGGCCATGCGGCGGGTGGCGCTGTCGGCGACGGTGGACGATCCGGAGATGATCGCGGGGTGGCTGAAGCCCGGTCTGGACGACTCCGTCACCATCGTCCGAGGCGACCCCAGCGCGCCGCCGGTGGTCGATGTGCTGGTCTCCGAAGGCAAGGTGCCGTGGGCCGGCCACACCGGCCAGCACGCCATCCCCGAGGTCTATGAGGCGCTGAAGCGCTCGGGCATGACCCTGATCTTCGTCAACACGCGCTGGCAGGCGGAGTTCGTCTTCCAGTCGTTGTGGGCGATCAATGAGGACGACCTGCCGATCGCCCTGCACCACGGCTCGCTGGCGGCGGAACAGCGGCGCAAGGTCGAGGCGGCGATGGCGCGGGGCGACCTGCGGGCGGTAGTCTGCACCTCGACGCTCGACCTCGGCATCGACTGGGGCGACGTCGATCTGGTCATCCAGCTGGCCGCGCCCAAGGGCGCCTCGCGGCTGGTGCAGCGGATCGGCCGGGCCAACCACCGACTGGACGAGCCGTCGCGCGCCCTGATGGTGCCGGCCAGCCGGTTCGAGATGCTGGAATGCCAGGCCGCGCGCGAGGCGGTGGCCGAGAACGCCTTCGACTGGGAGCCTGTACATACGGGCACGCTGGATACGCTGGCCCAGCATGTCATGGGCTGCGCCTGTTCCGAGCCGTTCGCACTGGATGATCTGTATACGGAGATCACCGGCTGCGGCCCCTATCGCGGGCTGACGTACGAGGCGTTCGAGGAGGTGGTCGATCTGGTCGCCACCGGGGGCTATGCGCTGCGCACCTATGAGCGGTTCGCGCGGATTGTGCGGACGCAGGACGGCAAGTGGAAGGTCCGCAACGCCCAGACGGCGCAGCGGCACCGGATGAACGTCGGCACCATCGTGGCGGCGGCGACGCTGAATGTGCGCATCGCCTCGCGGCGCGGGGGCGCGTCGAAACAGCTGATCGGCGGCCGCAAGGTCGGCGAGGCGGAAGAGAACTATTTCGAGCAGATGTCGCCCGGCGACACCTTCGTCTTCGCCGGCCAGGTCTGGGCCTTCCAGGGCATCAACGGCATGGATGCGCTGGTCACTCACGCCCAGGACAGGGACCCGAAGATCCCCTCATGGGGCGGATCGAAATTCCCCATGTCGACGTCGCTGGCGAGCCGGGTGCGGGCGATGATCCAGGACCGCGACCACTGGCGCGTCCTGCCGCCCGATGTGCAGGAGTGGCTGGAGCTGCAGGAGGCGCGGTCGGTCATCCCGGATGCGGAAACCCTGCTGGTCGAGACCTTCCCGCGCGGTTCGCGGCATTTCCTCGTCGCCTATCCGTTCGAGGGCGGGCTGGCGCATGCGACCCTGTGCATGCTGCTGACGCGGCGGCTGGACCGGCTGGGCGTCGGGCCGCTGGGGTTCGTCTGCACCGACTATTCGCTGGCCATCTGGTCGATCAAGCCCCTGATCGACAAGAATGGGGACGGCCTCGACCTCGGCGCCCTGTTCGAGCCGGACATGCTGGGCGACGATCTGGAGAGCTGGCTGGCCGAGAGCTTCATGATGAAGCGGACGTTCCGCAATTGCGCCCTGATCTCCGGGCTGATCGAAAAGCGCCAGCCGGGCAATGAGAAGACCGGCCGGCAGGTGACCTTCTCGACGGACCTTATCTACGACGTGCTGCGGCGGCATCAACCCGACCATCTGCTGCTCAAGACCGCCCGCGCCGATGCGGCCGCGGGCCTGCTGGATGTGGCGCGTCTGGGGCAGTTGCTGGAGCGGATCCGGGGCCAGATCAAACATGTGCCGCTGGAGCGGCCCTCGCCCTTCTGTGTCCCGGTGCTTGTCCAGATCGGTCGGGAGCGGGTCGGCGGTGGACAGGCGGCGGAGATGATCTTGGACGCCTCGGCCTACGGGTTCGACGAGGAGACGCTGATCGCCGAAGTGATGGCGGACGCGCCGCCCGAACTTGCGGGGGCGGAATGAACGCCGCTCTGAGACAGGCCCTCTCCCCCGCTCGCTGCCCCAGCGGCGGGCTGCGGGTCCATATCGAGGGCGAGCCCTGCGTGCTGCGCTGCTCGGGCGCCTTGTGGGTGCTCAACCACCGCACCCTGATCGCAGCCGACCTGCATCTCGAGAAGGGCTCGGCCTTCGCAGCCCGGGGCCAGATGCTGCCGCCCTATGACAGCCGGGCTACGCTGGACCGGCTGGAGGCCGAGATCGAGGCGCTGCAGCCGGCGGCGGTGGTTCTGCTGGGCGACAGCTTCCACGACGCGGCCTCGGTGGGCCGGATGGCGGCGGACGACAAGGCGCGGCTGGACCGGCTGGCGGCGGGCCGTGAATGGATCTGGCTGGAGGGCAATCACGACATCGCCGCCCTGGCCGGGGCGATGGACGACCTTGTCGGGGAGGTGGTCGAGACGATGTCGTTCGGCTCCCTGCGCCTGATCCATGAGCCCCAGCCGGGCGTGCAACCCGGGGAGATTGCAGGCCACCTCCACCCGGCGGCGCGGGTGGCGGCGCATGGGCGGGGGGTGCGACGGCCGTGTTTCGTGACGGACGGGCGGAGGGCGGTGCTGCCGGCCTTCGGGGCGTTCACGGGTGGGCTGGATGTGAGGGACCCGGCGATCGCCGGGTTGTTCGCGGAGCCGCCTATGGTTGCGGCGTTGGGACGGGACCGGGTGCATGCGCTGGCATGGGAGATGCTGCGGTAGGCGCGTGCCCCAGCAGCGCATTCGACGCCCCTTCCAGCCGCTCCTCCAGCGCCGCCATGAATGCGTCCCGCTTCAGTCCCGCCGGGATCGCCGGCAGGAACTCATAGACGATCGTCCCCGGATACCGCCGGAAGCCGTGCGCCGGCCAGTAGACCCCCGAGTTGGTCGCCATCGGGATGCAGGGGCAGTCGAGGTCGCGGTAGAGGGCGGCGATGCCGGGTTTGTAGTCGGCGGGGGCGCCGACCGGGGCGCGGGTGCCTTCGGGGAAGATCAGCATCTGACGGCCCTCGGCGAACCGGGCGCGCGCCTGGCGGACCATGTCCTTCAGGGCCTTGGAATGGGCCGAGCGGTCGACAGCGATCATCTTCGTCTTGGTGGCGAACCAGCCGAAGAAGGGCAGGGGCGCCAACTCCTTCTTCATGATGAAACAGTTGTCAGGCAGGACCGCGAAGGGCGCGATCACGTCCAGCATGGACTGGTGCTTGCCGGCGATCAGGGCGGCGCCGGTCGGGCGGTGTTCCAGCCCGCGGAACTCGACCTTGACCCCGGCGATCCAGCGCAGGCCGAACAGGCAGAATTTCGACCAGCTGCGGATCACCCACATGGCCGGGCGGTAGGGCATCAGCAGGGCCGGCGACAGGCCGACGGCGAACAGGACCATCGACAGATAGAGCCAGGCGACGAACAGCAGCGACCGGATCGTGACCACGTCAGGCGGCCTGTTCTGCGGGAGCCTCGGCGGCAGCGCCGCGGCCGCCGCCCACCGTCGCGCGGGCGAGGGCGGCGAGATATTTCATATATTCCAGCGTCATCCGGCGGGCCGTGACGGCGGCCTTCCACCAGCGGGAATTGTCCAGCGAGGGCGTCTCGACCGCATAGGGCGTCAGCTCGATTCCCGGCGCGGCGGCGCGGATCTCGGTCAGGGCCCGAGGCATATGATAGTCCGAGGTCACCACGATCAGGCTGTCATAGCCCTTGGCATCAGCCCAGGCGGCGATCTCCTGGGCGTTGCCGACGGTGTCCTCGGCCTCGAAGCCCAGATCGACGCAGCAGTTGAACAGGCGGTTGGAGCCGGGCGTCAGGGCGCGCAGTTCCTGACGGCGGACCTCGCGGTTGACGCCCGAGATCAGCACCCTCTGGCCCTTGTCCTGTTCCAGCAGGCGGATGGCGGCGTTGACCCGCTCGGCCGAGGGGCCGGTCAGGGCCACGATGGCGTCAGCGCGGGCGGGCTCGGCCGCCGGTGCATAGCCCCGCACCCGATCGGCGAAGGCGAACAGTCCGATCAGCCAGATCAGCACCAGCGTGGCGATGAAGGTCAGAAACTTCATGCGCCTAACCTAGTGACCCCGCTTCAGCCGCGCCAGCGCGGTGAATCGCGCGGCCACAAGCGCCACCGTACCCGCGAGCAACGGACATGGCGAGAGAATCAGCAGGTCGCTCCACGCCAGCGGCAGGGCCGGCGTGACCCCCTCGGCCCCGCCGAGGAAGCGCAGGGCGGCGATCAGCAGCATGGCGACCAGCGCGCCGATGGCCCCGGCCCCGGCCGCCAGCAGGCCGTAGCGGGCCTGATACAGGCCGGCGATAGCGCCGTCGGAAGCCCCGTTGAGGCTGAGGGTGTTGATCACACCCGACTGCGCCGCCATCCCCGCCCGGGTGGCGTAGGCGACGGCGGCTCCGGCCGCGCTGGCGGTCAGCAGGAAGGCGGCGGCCGCAAGCAGGGTGATCAGGCCCGCCGACCGCTCGACCTCGCCGCGCCACAGGCTGTGGTCGTCGACGGTGGCGTCCAGTCCGGCCTCGGCCAGGGCCCGGCCGAGGGTGACGGCGCTGGCCGGTGCGGTCAGATCCAGCCGCACGGTGACCAGTTGGGGGATGGGCAGGTCGGGCAGGACGGCGTCGCCGATCCATGGGCGCAGCAAGGCCTCCGCGGTCTCGCGGTCCATGGCCTCGGCCTCGGAGACTCCCTCGACCCCGGCCAGGGTCTGGGCGGCGCGGGCGGCGGCCTCGGCGCCCGTCTCGCCGACGCGCGGGCGGACCTGCACGGTGGCCTCGGACCGCAGCTCACGCGCCCAGCCGTGGGCGGCCCGGTCGGCGGAGACGGCCCCGACGGCTGACAGGCAGGCGAGAAAACACAGCACAGCGATCAGGCCCGCCAGCCACGCCTCGCCGCCCGCATCACGCGGCAGCAGCGACGGGCGGGCGTTTAACAGGCGGCGGATCATGTCGCGCCCCCGATCAGCCGTCCGCCTTCCAGCCGCAGGACGGTCGCGCCCGAGCGTTCGGCCAGCGCCTCGTCATGGCTGGCGATCAGCACGGTGGTGCCCAGCCGGTTCAGCGTCTGAAACAGTTTCAGAAGCCGCTCGGCCATGGCGGCGTCCACGCTGCCGGTCGGTTCGTCGGCGAGGATCAGGTCGGGCCGGGTGACCACCGCGCGGGCGATGGCCAGCCGCTGTTTCTCTCCACCCGAGAATGAGGGTGGGGCGTCATCCATCCGGTCGCCGAGGCCGACCCAGTCCAGCATCTCCTCGACGTCGCCGGCATAGTCGGCCTGTTTGCGGCCCGTCAGCCGCAGGGGCAGGGCGACATTGTCGAAGGCGGACAGGTGATCCAGCAGGCGGAAGTCCTGGAACACCACCCCCATCCGGCGGCGGAAGGCGGGCAGGGCGCGGCGCGTCGCCGTGGTGGCGTCCTCGCCGAACAGATGCAGGGTTCCGACGGTCGGATGCTCGGCCAGGGTCAACAGTTTCAGCAGCGTCGACTTCCCCGCCCCGGACGCCCCGGTAAGGAAGTGGAAAGAGCCGGCTGGCAAGGTGAGACTAACGTCCCGCAGCGCGCGGTGCGTCGCCGCATAGCCGAAACCCACGCCAGACAGGCGGACGGTCGCGGTCGCGGCGTCGGATTCATAAGCGCGGCGGGGCTGGACGGGCATGAATTTCGGGTCAGGACGCGGCCAGGCCGCGACGGGAGGGGGCGAAGAGCCTCGCAGTCAGCGCACATGATACTGACCTGCCCGTCCTGCGCCACCAGCTATTTCACCCCGGATGAGGCGATCGGGGCGGGCGGCCGGACTGTCCGCTGCAAGTCGTGCCGCCACACCTGGCGCGCGACCCTGGACGAGCCTCTGGAGCTGTCCCAGTCCTCGACGCCGAGCGAGGCCGTCAGCTTCGCCCATCGCGACGAACCCGACCCCGAATCACTGGCCGAGACGCCGGCCCCCGAACTGCCCAAGGCCTTCCGCGCCCGCGCCGAACAGCAGCGCCGCCTGCGCCGCGCCGCGGCTCATGGCGTGGTCTGGGCCGGCATCGCCTCCGGCTTCGCCGCCCTGCTCGGCAGCGCCTGGCTGTTCAGGGTCGAGGTCGTTGAACTGGCCCCCCGCGCCGCCGCCGCCTATGCCGCCATCGGCCTGACGGTGAACCCGACGGGACTGGATTTCGAGGCGGTCAGCGCCAAACCCCTGCCCAATGACCCGGGCAAGGTGATCGTCTCCGGTGCGCTCAGGAATGTGCGCGACAATGAGCGGACCGCCCCGCCCGTGCGCGTCGCCCTGCTGGACGCCCACGGCGCCGAAATCGGCCACGCCGTCATCCGCATCGACGCCGCCCCGGTTCTGCCCGGCAAGGTCCAGGGCTTCGCCGCCGTGATTCCCGACCCGGGCGCGCGCGGCCAGGGCGTCGGCGTCGCCTTTGTGCTGGATGAGGCTCCGTCCCGCGCCGCCCCGCCGCCCGCGCCCCATGCCGATACACGCCGGCCCCCCGCCGCGCCCACGCCTGCCCATGCGGAGGCGCCGACCGCCCCTGCCGCGGCCCCGCCCGCTGACGGCGGCCTGCGCCCCGCCCTGTCCCCCGGCGCCTCGGCCCCGCTGGACATGCAGCCGATCGACGCCGTGCCAGTGGTGGACACCCATAGGGAAGAGGCGGTATCCGCCTCGCATGGCTGACACCGCCCCCCAAGACGCCGCCAAGCCCACCGTCCTGCTCCCGGAAGCCGAGGTCCAGCGCATCGTCGCCGACCTCGCCGCGCAGATCGCCCCGGTGATCGACGATGAGACGGTGGCGGCCGTGCTGCTGACCGGCGGCCTGTGGTTCGCCGCCGACCTGACCCGCGCCCTGTCCCGGATCGGCCGCAATGTCCGCTTCGACGCCCTGTGGCTGGCGTCCTACGGCGACGAACAGACCAGCCGGGGCCGGATCGACGTCTATGCCGATTTCCAGCGTTCGATCGAGGGCCGCCGTGTCCTGATCGTCGACGACGTCTTCGACACCGGCCTGTCGCTGGCCGAGGCCGTGCGGATCGCGAAGGCGAAGGGCGCGTCAGAGGTTCTCACCGTCGTCTTCGCCAAGAAGCCCTGGCCGTTGCCGCGTGCTCCCGAGCCGGACTTCGTCGGCTGGGAGGCGCCGAACCGGTTCCTGGTCGGCTACGGGCTGGATCACGCGGGCGCGCTGCGCGGGCTGCCGGACGTGTGCGCGCTGGACTAGAGCCAGCCCGCAAGTTGAAGCCAGGTCAGGGCTGACGCATCTGCGCCATGGCCCTCAGGTCGAACCGAATCTGCAGCGGCGTTTCGCCCCGCCACGCGCCGATATGGGTGTGGGGGGAACGGCCGAAGCCGTTGTTGCCGATGCGCGCGACGGGTTGGCCGGCAACGACTTGATCGCCGACCTTTACCATGGCCCCCTGGATGTGGGCGTACAGGACATGCGTTCCGTCGGACCGGGCAAAGACGACAATGCTCGCGGGCGGTGAGCCGAGATGGCCCGGGACGTTGACCACCGGATTTTCAGTCAACCGCACGACCTGGCCGTCAAAAGGGGCCAGCAAGGGCTGGTTCCAGCCGTACCAGTCTTCGTTGGCGGCCCCATCGGTTCGGAACGGGGCCAGATAGCCGCCCGATTCATCGCTGGGTCCGCCCATGACGATGCAGTCAGCGCCGAGGCTGTCGCCCGGGTAGGCAAGCTGCCCCTCCCAGTGTTCGCTGCACATATAATCCGACGCGACGAATGGGTGGATCATCACCTGTTCGATGGGCGACCCGGCAGTTTGAAAAGCCAGACTGGCCAAGAGAAGAGCAATCATTCGAACCCCATGCGTCCGGACAATCAGATTTGAAGCCGATTCCGGCTAGAGCCAGTTAACGACGGACTCACGGGCCAACAAGTCTTCGTACGAGGGGCGCCTTCGCACGATGGCGTAGGCCTCGCCATTGACCAGAACTTCGGGAACCAGAGGCCGCGAATTGTACTCGCTGGCCAGCACAGCGCCGTAGGCGCCCGCGCCCATGAAGGCCACAAGGTCCCCGGCCTGCATCGGCGGCAGCAGGCGGTCGCGAGCGAAGATGTCGGTGGATTCGCAGATCGGGCCGACGAGATCGTACAGGCGCGCCTCGCCTTCGCGCGGCCGCACCGGGACCAGATCGTGGAAGGCGTCGTAGAGGGCGGGGCGCATCAGGTCGTTCATGCCCGCGTCCAGCACCAGGAAGCGCCGGCCGTCGCCCCGCTCATTGACCTGGATGACCCGGCTCAGCAGCACCCCGGCATTGGCGGCCAGCAGGCGCCCCGGCTCGAACGCCGCCTCGACCTCCAGACCGTCCAGCACCCGCGCTGCCATGGCGACATAGGCCGCGATCGAGGGCAGGTCCGACTGGCCGTGATAGGGCACGCCCAGCCCGCCGCCGAGGTCGAGCCGCGTGACCGACAGCCCGGCGGCGCGCAGCTCCAGGGTCATCGTCCGCAGGGCGCGGAACGCCGCCTCCAGCGGCTCCAGCGTGGTGATCTGGCTGCCGATGTGACAGGCCAGCCCGACCGGCGTCACATGCGGCGACAGACTGGCGCGGGCGTAGAGGGCGTGGGCCTCGTCCGCCGGCACCCCGAACTTGTCCGTCGCCCCGCCGGTGGTGATCTTCGCATGGCCGCCCGCACCGACGGCCGGATTGACGCGGATAGCGATCTCCGGCCGCGCGCCCTTCGACGCCGCCACCGCGATCAGCCGGTCCAGTTCGACCGCGCTCTCGACATTGATCTGGCGCACGCCGACTTCGATGGCGAAGGCCAGTTCGGCGTCGGTCTTGCCCACGCCCGAGAAGACGATGCGGTCGGCGGGCACACCGGCCTTCAACGCCCGCCGGATCTCGCCCTCCGAGACCGTATCGGCGCCGCAGCCGAGCCGGGCGAGGGTCGCCAGCACCGACAGGTTGGAGTTGGCCTTCACCGCAAAGGCGATCAGGGCGTCGCCCAGGGCCGCCGGATGGGCCGCGACCGCGTCGGCCAGCAGGCCGTAGTGCCGGGTCAGGGTCGCGCTGGAGTAGACATAGGCCGGCGTGCCGACCGCTTCGGCGAGCGTCTTCAGCGGCACGCCCTCGGCCTGAAGCGCGCCGTTGATGCGGTCGAAATGATGCAAGGGAAGCCTAGCCGGGGTTGGAGCCCGAACCACCGTAGGGGCTCGAGCTGGGGCCGCCGTCGATCGGGACCTGGCTGGGCGGACGGTTGACGGTGGCGGGCTCGCGCAGGCTGGGGGCCCGCTCGTCGCGCATGCCGCGCTCGGTCTCCCGGGCCGGCGGGGCGTCGAGGTCGGCCATGCGGCCGCACGCAGCGGCCGAGACGGCGATCAGGGCGGCGACGCCCGCAAGCACGATCTTCTTCATCCCAAACCCCTTACGCGAGACGCGTCTTCCACTCGGCGATGCGCGCGCGGACCTGTTCCGGCGCCGTGCCCCCGAAGCTCTGGCGGCTGGCGCAGGAAGCCTCGGGAGTGAGCACCTTGTAAACCGCTTCCGTCACGCCGGGCTCAAGGGACTGCAGTTCGGTCAGCGGCAGTTGCGACAAATCCACGTTCAGGGCCTCGGCCCGCTTCACCGCCGCGCCGGTGACATGGTGCGCCTTGCGGAACGGCAGGTTCAGCTCGCGCACCAGCCAGTCGGCCAGATCGGTGGCGGTCGAGAAGCCCGAGCCGGCCGCTTCGCGCATCCGTTCGGTGTTCGGCTGCAGGGCCGAAACCATGGCCGTCATGGCCCCCAGGGCCAGCGTCAGGGCGTCGAACGCCTCGAACACCGGCGGCTTGTCCTCCTGCATGTCCTTGGAATAGGCCAGCGGCAGGCCCTTCATCACTGTCGACAGGGCGACCAGCGAACCCATGATCCGGCCCGTCTTGGCCCGAACCAGTTCGGCGGCGTCGGGATTGCGCTTCTGCGGCATGATCGAACTGCCGGTGGTCAGGTCGTCCGGCAGGGTCACAAAGCCGAACTGCGGCGTCATCCAGATGACGATCTCCTCGGCCAGCCGCGACAGGTGTCCGGCGCAGATCGAGGCGGCGGCGAGGCTTTCCAGCGCGAAGTCGCGGTCCGAGACGGCGTCCAGCGAATTGCCCATCGGCCGGTCAAAGCCCAGTTCGGCCGCCGTCATCTGGCGGTCGATGGGGAAGGGGGAACCGGCCAGGGCCGCGGCGCCCAGCGGGTTCTCGTTCATCCGCGCCCGGGCGTCGGCGAAGCGGGCGGCGTCGCGGCCGAACATCTCGACATAGGCCATCAGATGATGGCCGAAGGTCACCGGCTGGGCCGGCTGCAGATGGGTGAAGCCCGGCATCAGATCGGCGGCGTGCTGCTCCGCCCGCACCAGAAGGGCCGACTGCAGCCCTTTCAGCTGGTCGACGGCGGCGTCGCAGGCGGCGCGGACCCAAAGGCGGAAATCGGTCGCCACCTGGTCGTTGCGGCTGCGCGCGGTGTGCAGCCGGCCCGACGGCTCTCCGATCAGTTCGGCCAGCCGCGCTTCCACATTCATGTGGATGTCTTCGAACTGGTCGCGGAACGGGAAGGAGCCGCCGCGGATCTCGACCTCGATGGCGTCCAGCCCGCCCAATATTGCGTCGGCGTCGGCTTGCGTGATGATCTTCTGCGCCGCCAGCATGCGGCAATGGGCGCGCGACCCGGCCAGATCCTGGGCCCACAGGCGGCGGTCCACGCCGATGGAGACGTTGATCGCCTGCATGATGTCGGCCGGCCGCGCCGAGAAGCGTCCGCCCCAGATGTCTTGACCTTCCGCGTTCGGAGAAGGCTTAACTGACGCTGGCGACGGGGAAGGCTTGGTCATGAAGGGCTCGAAGGCGGCGGGGATAGCGATCGCAGGCGCGCTGGCGGTCGGTATGATCGTCGGCGCCGGGCTGCTATACGCCAATCGCGACGCCTTCTTCAAAGCCGCAACGCCCGAACCGGCGGCGAAGAGCGAACTGGCCCGCTTCGCCACCGGCTCCCTGACCCGGCTGGAGACGCTGGAAGCCACGCCGATGGCCCCGGCCTATGTGTTCAAGACCCGCGAGGGGGCCGACGCTACCTTCGCCCAGTTCCGCGGCAAGGTGGTCGTGGTCAACCTCTGGGCCATGTGGTGCGCGCCCTGCCGCACCGAGATGCCGACCCTGGCCCGTCTGGACGAGGCCTATCCCGACGACCAGCTCGTCGTGCTGCCGATCAATGTCGACGCCACCGCCGACGGTCTGGCCGACGCCCGCAGCTTCATCGACGTGCACGAGCCCCTGCCGCTCTACAGCGACATGAAATTCCAGCTGCCGTTCGAACTGCCGGGCGAGGGCAAGATGCCCCAGACCGTGATCCTCGACCGTCAGGGTCGCATCCGCGCGTCCTTCTCCGGCGAGGCTGACTGGGCCAGCCCCGAAGCGCGCGCCCTGATCGACGCGCTGCTGGCGGAGCCGGCCTGACGGGTTAGTTGGCCGGGACGCGCTCTTCGGTCGCCGGATCGATCGCGCCGGGCCGGCCCTCGGCGGCGGCCTCGGCCTGATTGTCTTCCAGTCGGGCGGCGACATTGCCCGCGCCTTCCTCGACCGCCCGCGCAGCCTTCATGGCTCCGGACTCGATCACCTCGCCGGCCTCGGCGGCGACCTCCCCGGCCCGGTCGCCTGCGACCTCGGCCTTGGTCTCGGCTTCCTGTTGTTCAGCCGGCGTGCAGGCGGCGGCGCCCAGCGACAGGGCGGCGACGGCGGCGAGCGTGATGGTCTGGATGCGCATGGAAAATCCCCTTCGGCGTTGAACCTTGGCGGTTAACGCGGGGAAGCGGGAGGGGTTGCGGCAATGGTGGCTGGAGGCGGGCTCGAACCGCCGACCTGTGGGTTATGAATCCACCGCTCTAACCAGCTGAGCTACCCAGCCCCGTTTGACGATCGCGTCGCTCGAGTCCCGGCGGGAACTGGTCTGTCCGCCGGAAGAGCGGTGCCTATATAGGCGGGCGCCGGTGGATTCAAGCCGCCTTCACGCCGTCCCGGGGCCGGGGCCCAGACCGGGGCCCAGACCGGGGCCATGCGTCGCAGACGGGTGACGCCGCCGCGGCGGAACGGCTAGGCTGCGGAGACCGTTTCCCGCTCGTCTGATTCAAGGGGTTTCCCATGCGCCTGCTCGCCCTCGCCGTCTCCGTGTCCGCCGTGGCCCTGGCCGCCGCCTGCGCGGTTCCCGGGCAGGACGAGGCGCGGCCCGGCGATCCGGTCGAGACCCGCGCGGCCAATGCGCCAGACCAACAGCCCGCCTTTGCCGGCCAGACCCGCGCGCCCGGCGTGCGCACCGCGGTGGCCATGGCGCATACGGTGGTGGCCTCGGGGCTTGAGGAGCCGTGGGGTCTGGCGCTGCTGCCCGACGGCCGCTGGCTGGTGACCGAGCGGCCCGGCCGCCTGCGCATCATCACCGCCGCCGGGGCGGTGGGCGAACCGATCGCGGGGCTGCCGGCCGTCGATGCCCAGGGGCAGGGCGGTCTGCTGGATATCGTGACCGGCCCGACCTTCGCCGACGACCGGATGATCTACTGGAGCTATGCGGAGCCCCGTGAAGGCGGCAACGGCACGGCAGTGGCGCGCGGACGGCTGTCGGACGACGGATCGCGGGTCGAGGCCGTGCAGGTGATCTTCCGCGCCATGCCGACCTATGCGGGCCGGCTGCACTATGGCTCATCCCTCGCCTTTGCGCCGGACGGCCGGCTGTTCATCACCGTGGGCGAGCGATCCGACGTGCCGATGCGGCCACAGGCCCAGGACCTGGGATCGCACATGGGCAAGACCATCCGCATCAATGCCGACGGCTCGGTTCCGTCCGACAATCCCTTCGTTGGCCGCGCCGGGGCCCTGCCGGAGATCTGGTCCCTGGGGCATCGTAATGCGCAGGGCGTCGCCATCGCCGCGAACGGCGACGTCTGGACGGTCGAGCACGGCACGCGCGGCGGGGACGAGGTCAACCTGGACCGGGCGGGCCTCAACTACGGCTGGCCCGACGTCGCCTACGGCGTCGAATACCGGGGCGCGGCGATCAACGCCGGGATCACGGCGCGCGAGGGGACGGAACAGCCGGCCTACTACTGGGACCCGTCGATCGCGCCGGGCGGCATGATCCTCTACGACGGGGCCATGTTCCCCGGTTGGCGCGGCAATCTTCTGGTCGCCGTGCTGAAGGACAAGCACATCGCCCGGCTGGTGCTGGACGGGAACCGGATCGTCGGCGAGGAGCGGCTGATGACCGACCTCGGCGAACGGGTCCGCGACCTGGCCGTGGCGGCGGATGGCGCGGTGTGGGCGGTCACCGATGAGGCGGACGGCAAGCTGGTCCGGCTGGCGGCGGTGAACTGATCAATCGCGCAGCAACTCGTTCACGCCCGTCTTCGCTCGCGTCTGGGCGTCGACCCGCTTGACGATCACCGCGCAATAAAGACCCGGCCCGCCGTTCGGATCGGGCAGGCTGCCCGGCACCACGACCGAATAAGCCGGCACTTCGCCGCGGAAGACCTCGCCCGTCGCCCGGTCGACGATCTTCGTCGAGCCCGACAGATAGACGCCCATGGCCAGGACAGCGCCCTCGCGGACGATGACGCCCTCGGCCACCTCGGCGCGCGCGCCGATGAAACAGCCGTCCTCGATGATGGTCGGATTGGCCTGCAGCGGCTCCAGCACCCCACCGATTCCGGCCCCGCCGGACAGGTGCACATTCTTGCCGATCTGTGCGCAGGAGCCGACCGTGGCCCAGGCGTCGACCATCGATCCCTCGTCGACGAAGGCGCCGATGTTCACGAAACTGGGCATCAGCACGACGTTGCGGCCGATGAAGGCCCCGCGGCGGACGATCGAGCCGGGCACGGAGCGGAAGCCCGCCTCCTGATAGTGGGCCGCGGTCCAGTCGCCGAACTTGTTGGGGACCTTGTCCCACCAGGGCCCGACCCCGGGTGCATGGCTGGCAGGACCGCGGTCGCCGCCGCGCATGATCTCATTGTCGTTGAGCCGGAAGGACAGCAGCACCGCCTTCTTCAGCCACTGGTGGGTAATCCAGACGCCGTCGGCGCCGCGCGAGGCGACCCGCGCCTTTCCGGAGTCCAGCCGTTCCAGCGCCTGTTCGACGGCCTTGCGGACCTCGCCGTGGGTGGCGGCCGAGATATTGGCGCGGCCTTCCCAGGCGGCCTCGATGACGGCTTCCAGATGGGTCAGGTCGGTCATCAGGCGTCTCCGGACAGGCGGGCGGTGGCGAGGAAGGGGCCGAGGGCGGCGGCCCGGTGGTCGGCGAAGGGCGTCTCTGCGTCCCGGGCGTGCGGCCCGACCAGCACCGTGGTCATGCCGATGGCGTGGGCGGGTGCGAGGTTGCGCACAGTGTCCTCGAAGAAGGCCGCCGTGGTCGGATCGACGTCGAATCGCTCCGTCATCCGGGCGAAGGTCCGGGGGTCCGGCTTCGGAATCAGATCGGCGTCCTCCAGCGAGAACAGGCCGTCGAACAGATCGGCCAGATCCAGCTTCTCGACCACCCGTCGGGCATGGGCCATCGAGCCGTTGGTGAAGACGATGCGGGGGCCCTCGAGCCGCTCCAGCGCCGCGCGCAGGCCGGGGTCGGGGGCCAGGACATCCAGCGGTACGTCATGGACTTCCGCCAGGAAGTCGTGCGGATCAATTCGATGATGCGCCATCAGACCGGCCAGCGAGGTGCCGTAGTCGCGCAGATACCCCTTCTGGACCACCATCGCCTCATCCGCCGGCAGGCCGGCGGTGCGCACGACATAGTCGTTGATGCGCTGCTGGATCAGCCCCATGAACTGGCTTTCGGGCGGATACAGGGTGTCGTCGAGGTCGAAGATCCAGCTGCGGACATGGCGCAGATCGGCGCCGTATTCCGTCGCCTCGACCGGCTCCGCCGTCATCCGGCCTTCACCAGCGTGCCGGCGCCGTGCTCGGTGAACAGTTCCACCAGCATGGCGTGGGGCCGGCGGCCGTCGAGAATCACCACGGCCTCGACCCCGTCGCGGACCGCGGCCATGGCCGTCTGCAGCTTGGGAATCATGCCGCCCGTGGCGACGCCGTCCTCGATCAGTTTCGAGGCCTCGCCGACCGTCATCTGGCGGATGATCTCGCCGTCCGCGCCCTTGACCCCCGGGACGTCCGTCAGCAGCAGCATCCGTTTGGCGCCCAGCGAGCCGGCGACGGCGCCGGCGACGGTGTCGGCGTTGACGTTGAAGGTCTGACCGTCCTCGGTCACGCCAATGGGGGCGATGACCGGCACCCAGTCGGCGTCGGACTCCAGCAGACGCTTGATCAGCTTGGGGTCGACCCGCGTCGGTTCGCCGACAAAGCCCAGATCAACCTCATGCTCGATCATGCTGTCCGGGTCGCGCTTGGTGCGCTTGGTCTTTTCGACGGTCAGAAGGCCGGCGTCCTTGCCCGACAGGCCGACGCCCCGGACATCCGCCTCGCGGCCGGCCATGGTGATCCAGTGGGCGATCTCCTTATTGACCGCGCCGGACAGGACCATTTCGGCCACCTGCATGGTGTCGGCGTCCGTGACCCGCAGCCCGTCGACGAAGGCGGACTTCACGCCCGCCTTGTCAAGCATGGCGCTGATCTGCGGTCCGCCGCCGTGCACCACGACCGGATTGACGCCCATCAGCTTCAGCAAAACCACGTCCGCGGCGAACTGACGCGCCACGGCGCTCTCGCCCATGGCGTGGCCGCCGTACTTGATGACCACCGTCTTGCGGTCATAGATCTGGATAAAGGGCAGGGCCTCGGCGAGCGTTTTCGCCGTCTCCCAACCTTGCGCGTCTTTGGCGCGATCCTCGGATTGCCGTTCGGTCTCGTCCATGATGAGCAGGCTCCTAAAGCGAGGTCCGGGTCCTGTCACCTGAAACCCGTGCGCGCCCGGACCGTTGGGTCCGGTATGAAAGAACATGAGATCGACGACCGCGACCTGACCCGGTCCCGCCCGACGGATCCGGCGTCTCTGCAGGGGCTCGACCCGGTGCTTTGCCCTGAATGCCAGGGAGTCGGAGCGACGGCGACGGGCGAGACCTGCCCTGTCTGTGAGGGAACCGGCAAGGCGACCGGAAGGACGGGTGGCGGCTGAGTCCGCCATTTCCGGCGCCCGCCTCCCCTCACAAGGGACAAACAGGGGGCGAAATTCCCGAAAGCAGGCTGAAAACGCCGTCGTGTAGCCCATCAGCCACGCTCGCCAGCCTTCGTATCCGGCCATCTCGACCTGGGCCAGCGGGGCTGTTATGACACCTTAGCGGCGGCTACTACGCCGTCACAAATTCACTTGGGCTGCGGAGGGCATCCACCCATGCGCGTTAAAACTTTCATTCTGGCCACCAGCGCAGTCGGGGCTCTCGCCCTGTCCGCCGGCGTCGCCAACGCCGAGCCG
>NZ_DDRM01000042.1:348-770 GCF_002343105.1 Brevundimonas sp. UBA2416 | reverse complement strand
GCTGACGGCCAGCGTGGTCCGCAGTTCGACATCCAGACGCAGGATGACTGGGCGGCGTTCGCCCGTCTGGGCTACCGGTTCGACCAGAACTGGCGGGTCGAGCTCGAGGGCGGCTATCGCTCGAACGACATCGAGTCGGTCGTCAACCCGCGCGCGGGCAATCCGACGGGCGTCTGCCAGGTCGGCCCGGTGGCGGGCCCGTGCGGCGCGGCGAACGGCGAGATCAGCTCTGCGGCGCTGATGATGAATGTCATCTACGACTTCGGCAACGAGGGCGACGCCCTGCGTCCGTTCATCGGTCTTGGCGCCGGCATCAACCGGGTCAACACCGAGATCCTCGGCACGCTGGGCGGCACCCCCGCCCTTCGCGCAATCGGCTTCGGCGCGGACGACAGCTCGGCCGAGCTGGCGGCGCAGTTCAT
>NZ_DDRM01000042.1:0-131 GCF_002343105.1 Brevundimonas sp. UBA2416 | reverse complement strand
ATCTGATGTCGAACATGGAGTTCGCGTCGTTCACCTCGGTGGCGGCGTACAACCCCGGTCCGTTCACGGGCCGTTATGACGACAGCCACACCCTGACGCTGGGCCTGCGCTATGCGTTCGGTGCGGACGAG
>NZ_DDRM01000032.1:64085-65453 GCF_002343105.1 Brevundimonas sp. UBA2416 | reverse complement strand
CGCCGTGCGCTCAAGCCCTCTCCCGATGGGAGAGGGGACGCTGATTTTGAACCGGAACACCGACTCCTACACCCTCGCTGCTGCTCTGGTCTGCGTCGGTGGAGGCGATCGGCCTCCGCGCGGCGATCGGCTCGCCGCCATCCTCGCCCGGCTGCAATCGGGCGCGTCGTTCACCGCCACTCTGTCCGGCGCCCGGATCGAGGCGCGCGAAGGCGAAGTGCTCGTAGCCCGCGAGGCTGGCGAGCTCGTCCGCCGCCCGCGCCCGCCGCTGGCGCTGTCGGCGGACGTCGGGACCGTCTGGGACGGTCGTTGGGCGATCACGGTCGATTCGCCGGGATGGTCTGTCGTCCCCGCCGCGGGCCGTATGGCGGCCCTGGCTGGGGCCGACCGGGCCGTGCTCAAGGCCCTGCCGCCCGCCGCACGCGGGTCCGTGCCTGTGCTGATCCGGAACGATGCGACTGCCCCGGTTCTTGCAGGGACGGTGGGCAGGGCGGCGGGGCTGGTCGAGGAAAGACTGGCCCGGGCGCTGGACCGAATGACGCACGAACGGGACCTTGGTGGCGCTATCCATGGCGCATCGCCCCGGAACCACCTATTTTCGAGCTGATATCACTGACGACCGGGCGCTTCGGCGCACCCAGGGAACGAGACGAGAATGAACCTGCGCAATCTGGCCATCTGGGGCGTGATCATCCTGGGGGCCATGGCCTTCTATGTCGCCGCCAGCCGCCCGGGAGGCCTTACGGCCGCTCCCGGCGCCAAGGAGGCGGCCGCTCGCCCGGTGGCGATGAGCTATTCGGACCTGCTCAAGGCCCGCGATGACGGCAATATCGTCAGCGTCGAGGTGCGTGGCGAGACGGTGAAGGCCACCCTGCGCGACGAGAGCGTCGTCACGGTCATCACCCCGGTCCCCAACGCCGAACTGATCAACAGCATCCAGGCCAAGGGCGCCGAGGTGGACGTGAAGACCACTCGCCAGTCGCTGTGGGTCAGCGCCCTGATCGGCCTGCTGCCCTTCGTGCTGATCATCGGCCTGTGGATCCTGATCATGCGGCAGATGCAGGGCGGCGCGCGCGGGGCCATGGGCTTCGGCAAGTCCAAGGCCAAGCTGCTGACCGAGCACAAGGGCCGCAAGACCTTCGAGGACGTCGCCGGCGTGGATGAGGCCAAGGAGGAACTTCAGGAGGTCGTCGACTTCCTCAAGGACCCGGGCAAATTCCAGCGTCTGGGCGGCAAGATCCCCAAGGGCGCCCTGCTGGTCGGCCCTCCCGGCACCGGCAAGACCCTGCTGGCCCGCGCCGTGGCCGGTGAGGCTGGCGTGCCCTTTTTCTCGATCTCGGGCTCCGATTTCGTCGAGATGTTCGTCGG
>NZ_DDRM01000032.1:30048-63935 GCF_002343105.1 Brevundimonas sp. UBA2416 | reverse complement strand
GTTCGAACAGGCCAAGAAGAACGCTCCGTGCATCATCTTTATCGACGAGATCGACGCCGTCGGCCGTCACCGCGGCGCCGGTCTGGGCGGCGGCAATGACGAGCGCGAGCAGACCCTGAACCAGCTGCTGGTCGAGATGGACGGGTTCGAGGCCAATGAGGGCATCATCCTGATCGCCGCCACCAACCGTCCCGATGTGCTGGACCCGGCCCTGCTGCGTCCCGGCCGTTTCGACCGTCAGGTCGTGGTGCCGAACCCCGATGTAAACGGCCGCGAGAAAATCCTGCGCGTCCACATGAAGGACGTGCCGCTGGCCTCGGATGTCATGGTCAAGACCATCGCCCGCGGCACCCCCGGCTTCTCCGGCGCCGACCTGGCCAACCTCGTGAACGAGGCGGCCCTGATGGCGGCCCGCAAGGACCGCCGCATGGTCACCCATCGCGACTTCGAGGACGCCAAGGACAAGGTCATGATGGGCGCCGAGCGCAAATCCATGGCCATGAACGAGGAAGAGCGCCGCCTGACTGCCTATCACGAGGGCGGCCACGCCATCGTGGCCATGAACGTCAAGATGGCCGACCCCGTGCACAAGGCGACCATCGTCCCGCGCGGCCAGGCCCTCGGCATGGTCATGCAGCTGCCGGAAGGCGACCGCTATTCCATGAAGTACCAGCAGATGGTCGATCGCATCGCCATCATGGCCGGCGGCCGCGTGGCCGAGGAGCTGATCTTCGGCAAGGAGAACATCACCTCGGGCGCCTCGTCGGACATCCAGCAGGCGTCGAAACTGGCGCGCCGCATGGTCACCCAGTGGGGCTTCTCGGACATCCTCGGCACGGTCGCCTATGGCGAGAACGAGCAGGAGGTCTTCCTCGGCCACTCGGTGGCGCGCAGCCAGAACGTCTCGGAAGAGACGGCCCGGATCATCGATTCCGAGGTCAAGCGCATCGTCGGCGCCGGCTGGGACGAGGCTCGCCAGATCCTGACCGACAAGGCCGCTGATCTGGAGACACTGGCCCAGGCCCTGCTCGAATACGAGACCCTGTCGGGTCAGGAGATCAAGGATCTGCTGGAGAAGGGCGTCGCCCCGAACCGCGACGAGAGCAACTTCCCCAACGCCGGCCCGTCGGTCTCCGTGCCGATCACCCCGGCGCCGGACAGCGCCCCCGCCGAGGTCCAGACCGTCCATTGACCGGCTGAACAGACAAGACCCGCCGTGGGCGTCGCTCGCGGCGGGTTCTTTCAGGCGAACTTGTTTGCATTATAAACAAGTCTATGAGATATGGCCTTCCATCAATAGGGGAGCCCTTCCATGTCGTCATACGAAACCCGTCCGTCCGACCGCCTGTACGGCCTCGACGCCTTGCGACGGACCGCGCTGAAGGCCGGCGCCGTGGCGGTGAGCCTGCTTGCCTTGGGCGTGGCCGCGCCCGTGACGGCCCAGAGCTCATCGAACCCGACCGCCGCCGATCAGGCGCCCGCCGGGCCCGGCGGCTATGTTCGTCCCGCGGCGCCGGGGCGGCTCGTCGAGGTGGTGGCGGACCGGCGGCTGCACATCTTCTGCAAGGGCGAGGGCTCCGGCCCGACGGTGATCTTCGAGGCGGGGCTGTCGCAGTACACGGCCAATTCGACCCTGGCGGCCACCCAGGACGCCATCGCCGGCTTCGCCCGGGCCTGCACCTATGACCGCAGCGGGATGGGCTGGAGCGACCCGACCCCCGAAGGCTGGACCTATGCCGACAGGACGCGGGACTTGCACGCCCTGCTCCAGGCCGCTGGGCTGGAGGGACCCTTTGTCCTGGTCGGTCATTCGCTCGGCGGGCTTTTGATCCGCGCCTACGCCGAGGCCTATCCCGGTCAGGTGGCGGGTCTGGTGCTGGTGGACGGCAGTTCGGAACGCGATCTCCCCGATTTCGAGGCTGCCCGGGGGCCGACCGTCTCACAGATCGATGCGGCGCTGGCCGTCTCCCGACCGGGGGTTCCCATCATCGGCATGCCGGCAGGGACCTCCGCGGAAGTGCAGATGGCGTTCACGCCGGAAATTCTGCGAGGGGTGAAGGCCGAGTTCGAAGCCCTGGCCGGGCTTGACGCGGCGACCCTGCCTCCGGGCGCGCCGGGTGCGCTGGGCCAGCTGCCGCTGATCGTCATCCGCCGGGGGCGAACGATGTCCCCGCCGAGCGAGGCGGACCTGAACCATCGCCGGAACCAGGAGAGTCTGGCGGCCCTGTCCTCCAACAGCGTGCTGATCGTCGCTGAGAACAGCGGCCATGTGATTCCGCTGGATGAGCCGCAGGTGGTGTCTGACGCCGTCCGCCGGCTTCTCGCGGCCCTGAATTCCCCCGACCGCCGTCTGTGAAAGAGAACGGTTCGATGACCCATTCCGAGACCTACCCGTCCGGGCGCCTGCACGGCCTCGACGCCCTGCGCGGGACCGCCCTGCTGCTGGGCGTCGTCCTGCACGCTTCGATGTCCTATTTCCCGGTCACGATCTGGATCGTGCCCGACACCGACAACTCCCCGGTGGCCAGCGCCATCTTTTTCGCCATCCACCTCTTCCGCATGACGAGCTTCTTCCTGATCGCCGGTCTGTTCGCGCACATGATGCTCGACCGGCGCGGAACCGTCGGTTTCATCAAGGATCGGGGGATGCGGATCGCGGGGCCGCTGGCAGCCTTCTGGTTTCCGGTCCTCGCCGCCATCATCGCGGGGCTGATCTGGATGGCCGCCATCCGCAACGGAGGAACCATTCCGACCGACGGACCGCCCCCACCGCCGCTGACGCTCGAGACCTTTCCGCTGACCCACCTGTGGTTCCTCTGGGTGCTGCTGATCCTCTATGTCGGCATGCTGATCCTGCGCGCGCCGTTTGCGATGGCGGATCGCGACGGCGGCTGGGGCCGGTTCGTCGACCGCATCACCGGCGCCCTGATCGGTCCCTGGACCCCGGCCCTGATGGCCGCTCCGCTGGCGGTCGCCTTCTGGCTGACGCCCAACTGGATGCCCTTCTTCGGCATTCCGACGCCGGACACGGGACTGGTTCCCAATGCGACCGCCCTGACCGCCTTCGGGACCGCCTTCGGCCTCGGCTTCCTGCTGGACCGTCGCCGCGACCTGCTGGTCCGCATCGAGCGCCTGTGGCCCGTGTTCACGGTCGTGGCGCTGGGCGTCGGGACGGCGGCTATGGTCATGGTCGGCGGCCCGGTCCCGGAGCTTGCGCCGGTCACCGATCCGGAGCTGAAGGCCCCATTGGCCGCGGTGATGGCCCTGGCGGTCTTCGCCTCGGTCTTCGCGGTCCTGTCGCTGGCCCTTCGCTTCGCCTCGGGATACAGCGCCGTCCGCCGCTACCTCGCTGACTCGTCCTACTGGGTCTACATCGTCCACCTGCCGCTGGTCATGGTCGGCCAGATCCTGGTGGTGAACGAGACCTGGCCCTGGTTCGTCAAGTTCGGCGTGGTCATCGGGGGAACAATGGCGATCAGCCTGCTGACCTACGAACTGCTGGTCCGTCACAGCTTCGTCGGCGGCTGGCTGAACGGCCGCCGCATCCCCTGGCGCCATCAGCGGGACCCGGAATTCTCGCCCGCCGAATAACTTGCCAATACCCGCCGGCTCGTCCACCCCAAGGACGAGCCGGCTCCGGAGAATCGTCATGCCCGCCAAGCCCCGCCTGCATTCCGCCGAGGACGACCTCGCCTTCATGCGCTCGATCGTCGAGGGCGGCGGGCGGCCGCCGATGACGCTGGCGATCTGCTATCTGGCCGGCGGCCTGCTGTATGGCCTGCAGTGCCTGTTCCACGTCGGTCAGGCGACAGGCCTGATCCGCTGGCCGGACCTGGCCAACCTGGCCTTCGTGGTCGGGATCAGCGCGACCTTCCTGTCGATCCTGACCTGGGCGATCCTCAAGGATCGCAAGACCGGTGGATCCAATCGCGGACCGATGGCGACGCGCACCCTGAACGCCGCCTTCAGCGCCACCGGCATGGCCAACTGCGCCGTCATCATCGTCTTCGGCGTGGGTGCCTGGCGCGATCAGGACTTCGCCATCTGGCTCTATTACGCCGCCATCGTCTTCGCCCTGCAGGCCGCGGCCTGGTACATGGCCTGGACGCTGAAGCGGAAGGGCTGGATGCTGGCCACGGCGCTGGGCGGCTGGGCCACGGCCGTGGCGCTGGGCGTGCTGGTGCGCGAGCCCTTCCTGTATCTCGGCGTCTGCACCGTCGCCTTGTTCCTGCTGTTCGCCCTGCCGGGCTGGATCCTGTTCCGCGACGCCCGCTCCGGATCGAAGGCGGCCTGAACCATGGGACTGGCCGATCTCGGACGGATCGACGAGGTCATCCACGGCCGCATGCGGCTGGGGATCATGGTCTATCTGTCCGACGCCGACAGCGCCGACTTCACCGAGCTCAAGACCGTGCTTGAGGCCACCCAGGGCAATCTGTCTGTCCATCTGAAGAAGCTGGAGGAGGCGGGCTTCGTGGCCATCGCCAAGAGTTTCAAGGACAACAAGCCCCTGACCCGGGTGTCGATCACGCCTGCGGGCCGCAAGGCCTTCGGCGCCTATCTCGACGCCATCGGCAGCCTGATCGGGGGCAGGGACTGATGGAGCCGCCCCTGAAGCGCCCCCGCGTCATGGGCATCGTCAACGTCACGCCCGACAGCTTCTCCGACGGGGGCCGGCTGACTTCGGTCGAGGTCGCGGTGGCCCACGGCCTGCGGCTGGTTGAACAGGGGGCGGACATTCTCGACATCGGCGGCGAGAGCACCCGTCCCGGCGCCGCGCCCGTCGCCGAAGCCGAGGAGATCGCCCGGGTGGTTCCGGTCATCGAGGGCCTGCGCGCCGCCGGCTGGACCGGCCCGGTCAGCATCGACACCATGAAGCCCGCCGTCGCCCGCGCGGCCGTGGCCGCCGGGGCGTCGATGTGGAACGACGTGACGGCGCTCGGCCTTGCGCCCGACAGCCTCGCGACGGCCGCCGAGCTCGGCTGCGACGTGGTGCTGATGCATATGAAAGGCGAGCCGCGGACCATGCAGGCCGACCCTCACTATGACGATGTGGTCGAAGAAGTCGCCGGCTGGCTGAGCGGCCGGGCTGAGGCGGCGATGGCGGCGGGGGTGGCGCGCGAGCGGATATGGCTCGACCCCGGCATCGGATTCGGCAAGACGGCGGCCCACAATCTGGCCCTGACGGCGCGGCTGGACCGGCTGGCCGCGGCCGGCTTTCCGGTCCTGTATGGAGCCAGCCGCAAGCGGGTGATCCAGTCCGTCGACCCGACGGCGACTGACTCCGGCGACCGATTGGGCGGATCGCTGGCCCTGGCGCTCGAGGCGGCCCGTCGGGGAGCCGGGATCGTCCGGGTCCATGATGTGCGCGAGACGGTGCAGGCCCTGGCGGTGCAGGCGGCGGTCGGCGCGGCATAGATCCGGGCGGCTCAAGGACCACCGGGCTTGCACGATGGCTCGGGATTGGTCATCCAGCGCCATGCCCTCCTTCCTCGGACGCGTCCTCATCATCGCCGGCTCGGATTCGGGCGGCGGCGCGGGAATCCAGGCCGACATCAAGGCCGTGACCATGCTGGGCGGATACGCCGCCACGGCCATCACCGCCATCACCGTGCAGAACACCCTCGGCGTCCATGGCGTGCACCCGCTGCCGCTGGACCTCATCGAGGCGCAGGCGCGGGCGGTGCTGGACGACATCGGCGCCGATGCGATCAAGACCGGCATGCTGGGCTCGACGGCGGTGGTGGAGCGGGTCGCGGCCATCCTCGATTCGTCAGGCGCTCCGGCGGTGGTCGATCCGGTCATGATAGCCAAGGGCGGCCACCCGCTGCTGGCGGACGACGCCGTGGCCGCCGTGCGGTCGCTGATGATCCCGCGCGCGGCCCTGCTGACCCCCAATGCGCCCGAGGCCGAGGCCCTGACCGGCATCGCCGTCGCCGATCTCGACGGCCAGCGCCGCGCCGGCGAGGCCCTGCTGGCCATGGGCGCGCGGGCGGTGCTGATGAAGGGCGGCCATGTGCCGGGCGAGACGGTGGTGGATCTGCTGCTGACACCGACGGGCGAGACCCTGCTGGAGGGCGAGCGGTTCGACACCCGCAACACCCATGGCACCGGCTGCACCCTGGCCAGCGCCTGCGCGGCGGGGGTCGCGCAGGGCCTGCCGCTGGAAGTCGCCGTCGCCAATGCCTGGGCCTATGTCGCCGAGGCCATCCGCCGGGCGCCGGGGCTGGGCGGAGGACACGGGCCGCTGGACCACGGCTGGCCGCTGAGGCGCGACGCATGAGCGGCCTTGAAGCGCGGCTGGTGGAGATCGTCCGCGCCGACCCCGGCCTGATGCACGTCCTGAAGGGGGTTCGGGATCAGGGCCTGCCGGACTGGCGCATCTTCTCGGGGGCGGTCTACCAGAGCGTCTGGAACGCCCTGACCGGCCGTCCGGCGGGCTATGGCGTCCGGGATTATGACGTCGGCTATTTTGATCCGGACACCAGCTGGGACGCCGAGGATGTCGTGATCAAACGCGTAGCGGCCGCCTTCGACGAGCCGTTCCGCAGCACGGTCGAGGTCCGCAACCAGGCGCGCGTGCCGATCTGGTTCCCCGCCCATTTCGGCGAGCCCTATGATCCCCTGTCCGGGACGGATGAGGCGCTCGAACGCTTCGTGGCCCCGGCCTTCGCAGTCGGGGTGCGGCTTGAGCGGGATGACACGATCAGCGTGGCGGCGCCGCTGGGACTGGAGGACGTCTTCGCCCTGACCCTGCGGCCCAATCCGAACCGCCCCCGGGCGAAGGACTGGCCGCGCGTGGTCGAACGGGCGCAGGCGCGCTGGCCGGAACTGACAGTGGTTACGGAGGCCGACCGATGAGGCAGTGGACCGTCGACGCCTTCGCCGCCGCCCCGTTCAAGGGCAACCCCGCCTGCGTGGTCGAGCCCTTCTACGCGTGGCCGTCCGACGGCTGGATGCAGGTGCTCGCGAAGGAGAACAATCAGGCGGAGACGGCCTTCCTGCTGCGCACCGGTGATCCGGCGCGGTTCGGCCTGCGCTGGTTCACGCCGGGGATGGAGGTCGATCTGTGCGGCCATGCCACCCTGGCCTCGGCCCATGTGCTGCTGGCCGAGCTTGGGCTCGAGGCCGCGGCCATTACCTTCGACACCCGCTCCGGTCCGCTGATGGTGGTGCAGGCGGCCGGCGGCTATGAGATGGACTTCCCCGCCGATCCGCCACGGCGGACCGCGGCGCCGGACGGTCTGGTCGAGGCGCTGGGGGTCACGCCGGTCGAGGTCTGGGCGGGGCGGTATCTCGTGGCGGTGCTGGACGATGCGGCGGCGGTGCATGCCGTGACACCCGACATCCGTGCGCTGGCGACCATACAGGGCGAGGCCGGCGAGATCGGTCAGGTGATTGTCTGCGCGCGGGCGGAGGCCGCGGATGACGTCGATGTGGTCGACCGCTTCTTCGCGCCGGGTTGCGGCGTGGATGAGGATCCGGCGACCGGTTCGGCTCACTGCATCCTGGGGCCGCTGTATGCCGGCAAGCTCGGCCTGACGACGGTGCGGTTCCGGCAGGTCTTTCCCGGCCGGGGCGGCGACATCGAGACCGAGACCCGCGGCGACCGGGTGCTGCTGCGCGGACGGGCCGTCACCGTGATCGAGAGCCGACTCCGGGTCTGAGACAGGGAAAGGGGCGCGACCCTTGCGGATCGCGCCCCCCGGACCTTCGGGGAGGAAGGTCTGGCCCTAGTAGCGACGGTTGTCGTTGTCGCGGCGTTCGGCGCGGATCTGCATGGACAGGCGATCGTAGCGGCGGTCCAGCTCAAACCGCTCGCGAGCCGAGAGGCCGCCGCGCATATAGGTCCGTTCCAGACGCACCAGGGCGTTCAGTTCGTTGCGCAGCCGGGTCGCTTCCCGGCGGCTGAGTTGACGGGTGCGTTCGCCCTGATCGATGCGGCGGTCCAGCTGGTATTTGCGCTGGCTGATGTTCTGCCAGCCGCCACCGCGATCATTGTCCCAGCGACCACCCCGGTCGCCGCCACGGTTATTGTCATAGCGACCACGGTCCTGTTCATAACCACCCCGACCGTCCCGGTCCTGGTGGCCGTAGGACTGGGCCATGGCGGGGACCGCGACGGAAGCCGCGGCCAGGGCGAGGGCGGGGATGAAAATTTTCTTCATCATCGGACTTCTCCTTGAGCGTTCCACGCGGACCGGGGTGGCCGGCGTTGATCCGAGATGACCATTCACCGGCTGAGCGCGATCTGAACGGCGCATGTCAGCTTTCATTCATCAGCATGAATTCGTCGTCACGCCCCGAACGCCCCGCCCGGACTGCAAATCCTCGCCGCGCGCGCGAGGGGGGCGGCGCGAAAGGTGAAACATGTCTACACTCGCCGTTCAGCCGTCGTTCAGAGCCTGAGGCCTAGACCGCTCTTCAT
The DNA here is from genome assembly GCF_002343105.1 of Brevundimonas sp. UBA2416. Lineage (NCBI taxonomy): Bacteria > Pseudomonadati > Pseudomonadota > Alphaproteobacteria > Caulobacterales > Caulobacteraceae > Brevundimonas > Brevundimonas sp. UBA2416. The sequence goes on along the minus strand of NZ_DDRM01000032.1, from coordinate 55,507 downwards.
GATCCGCCCGTCCGCCATACTGCTTGCAGCCCTGATCGCCGCCGCGCCCCTGTCGCAGGCGGTTGCGCAGGACCGTGGCCCCCGCGCTGAGCGTCAGCAGCAGGAGGAACGCCGCATCAGCGTGGGCGAGGCTGTTCAGCGCGCCTCCTCGGGCCGCCAGGGACGTTTCCTTGGCGCCAGCAACAGGGGCGACACCATTGTTGTGCGCTGGGAGTATCCCGGCGGCCGCGTCGCCGACATCATGGTGGACGCCCGCAGCGGCCGGGTTGTGGGAGAACGCTGAATGCGAATCTTGCTTGTCGAGGACGACGTCGATCTCTCGCGCCAGCTGAAACTGGCCCTGGGCGACGCCGGCTACGCCGTCGATCACGCCGCGGACGGCGAGGAAGCCCATTTCCTCGGCGATACCGAACCCTATGACGTGGTCGTGCTGGACCTCGGCCTGCCCAAGATCGACGGCGTCTCGGTGCTGGAACGCTGGCGCCGCGACGGCAAGACCACGCCCGTTCTGATCCTGACCGCGCGCGGCGCCTGGTCGGACAAGGTGTCGGGCTTCGACGCCGGGGCCGACGACTATCTGACCAAGCCCTTCCACACCGAGGAGCTGCTGGCTCGGCTGCGTGCCCTGCTGCGGCGCTCGGCGGGGATCGCCTCGGCGACCCTGTCGTGCGGCGGCCTTCGCCTCGACCCGCGCGCGGCCCGCGCCACGGTCAACGGCGAGCCCCTGCGCCTGACATCGCTGGAATACCGGTTGCTGCACTATCTGATGATGCATCAGGGCCGGGTCATCAGCCGCACCGAACTGGTCGAACATCTTTACGACCAGGACTTCGATCGCGACTCCAACACCATCGAGGTCTTCGTCGGCCGCCTGCGCAAGAAGATCGGGCCCGACCGGATCGAGACCGTGCGCGGTCTCGGCTACCGCCTGACGCCGCTGGCCGGGGAGTCCGAAGGGGCGTGACCGAGGCGGCGGGGGGCGAATCGGCTCCGGCCGACGACAGGTCCTGGGGCCGCTGGTTCGGGCGACCGGGTCGCAGCCTGACCCGACGGCTGATCTGGCTCGCGTCCGGATGGATCGTACTGGCCCTTGTCCTCACCGGCTGGGCCCTGACCAGCCAGTATCAGGAATCCGCCCTCCGACGCCTGGGCAATGTGCTGGCCGAGACCATCGACGAGGTGGTGATCGCGACCAATGCGGGACCGGATGGCGTCGTCGTCGCTGAAATCCGGGATGCCCAGACAGACCGGGCCCTGTCCGGAAAATACTGGGCTGTGGCCGAGCTGGACGGCGAAGGCGGCGTACGTTTCATCGCCGGCTCGCCTTCCCTTGCGGGAGAGGAACTGGCCGTGCCCCGGGGTCTTCCGGGCCGGTTGGCCGACGCCAACGGAGCCACCATCAGCTTCAACGACCCCGGCTTCCTGCGTCCGCCGCTGCGTCAGCCGCTGAGAGTCGCCGCCAGCCTGAAGTCGCTGCCGGGACGCAGCGAACCGCTGGTGTTCATGGCCGCGATCGACCGGACCAATATCGAGAACGATACCCGCCAGTTCGCGACCTTCACCTGGACGTCCCTGCTGATCCTCGGCCTGGGACTGGTCATCGCCGTCTTCCTGCAGGTGCAGATCGGCCTGCGTCCGTTGTTCAGTCTCCGCAATGAGATCGCCGACGTCCGAAAGGGCAAGGCCGCCCGCATCGTCCGGACCTATCCGATGGAAATCCAACCGCTGGCCGAACAGGTCAACCGCCTGCTGGACCACAACCAGGAGACGGTCGAACGGCAGCGCACCCACGTCGGCAACCTGGCCCATGCGCTGAAAACGCCGCTGTCGGTCATGCTGTCCGAGGCCGGATCGCAGAAGGGCGACCTGCCGGACATGGTCCGCAAACAGACCGAGGTGATGAAGGCCCAGGTGGACCACCACCTGCGCCGCGCCCGCGCCGCCGCCCGCGCCCAGCTGCTGGGCGAACGCACCCCCATAGCCGAGGTGCTGGACGAGATGGCGGTCATGCTCGAGCGCGTGTTCGAGGAGAAGGCGGTCGAGATCGACTGGCGCGCGCCCGATGAGCTCGGCTTCCGGGGCGAAAGGCAGGACCTGCAGGAAATCCTCGGCAATCTGATGGAAAACGCCTGCAAATGGGCGAAGCGCCGCGTCCGCATCACCGCCGGCCCGACCGGCCTGGGGCAGATGGTGGTGGTGGTCGAGGACGACGGCCCCGGCCTGCCCGCGGACCAGCGCGAGGCGGCGCTGGAACGCGGCGCCCGCATGGACGAAACCACGCCGGGTTCGGGTCTCGGCCTGTCGATCGTGGTCGAGCTGACGCGCGCCTACGGCGGCAAGATCACCCTCGCCGACAGCGATCTTGGCGGCCTCAAGGTGTTGCTCGAACTGCCCGCGGCTGAGGCCTGATTTCATCCGTCTGGATAGCGGTTGTTAACCCTGCCTACCCATAGTCCGGTACGCCGGATGGGTCCGGTTCGAGGTTTTTCCCATGGCAGGGCTCTCTGTCGCCCACCGCGTCGCGCTCACCGCCCTGCTGGCGCGGTGTCCCGAAGCCGCGCTCAGAGCCGTGTCCGCCGCTGTCGCGCCCATGGGTGGCGGCCGCGCGGCCGAACTCCGGATGCTCATTGGCGAGGAATCCCGCGACAGGTTGCGCCGGGCCAAGGTGCTGGCTCCCTTGGTCCCGATGTTCCGCGCCCGCACCGACGGCATCGCCGCCATGACCTTTCCGTCTCACATCCTGCCGCGCGTGTGGCGCGCCGCCAGTGAACGTGAGCCCGATCTGTTGCCCCACCTGGACCAGGATGAGCCCTCGACCATCGGTGTCGCCGACCGCTTCTGTCAGGCGGCGGCCAGTGTCGTGCGCGACCAGCCCGACCTTGTCTGGCCCCAGGGCGGCGATGAGGCTGCCCGTCAGAAGGGACTCGCCGACCTCGCGGCCTGTCTCGATCTGGCCCATCTGGCGCGGCGGGGCCTGCCCTCACTGGAGATCTGGCTCAAACGGCCGGACGGCGACCAGATCGCCGAACTGCGTCTGCTGCTCAAGGATTGCGCCGGGGTTCACGTCGACGGCGCCCAGCGCGTGCTCGAAATGCTGTTCGCCCATCTCGACGACGCCGTCCTGATCCTGCGCATCGTCACCCAGACCTCGCTGGCGGCCGGGCGCGAGGGCTTCCTCAGCGAGTCGGAGCTGGCCGGCTTCGTCGATAGGTTGATCACCGGCGTCGATGTCCGCGCCCGCAAGATCGAGGCGTTCAAGCCGGGCGCCGATCTGGACCGGGTCGATACGGTCATCGCCGACCTCAACTGGTGCGCCGGTGTGCTCGGCGAACTCGACGTGACCCTGACCCTCAACCCGCAGAGCGTCTGGGGCAAGTCGGTCCGGGACGCGCGCGTCGCCATCGCCCAACGTCTGTCCGGCCTGTTGCGCGCGGCGGACAAGGCGGTGGATGAGGCGCTGCCGCTGGAACGGGTGCAGATCGCCGGACGCATGACCCGCAAGGCGCCCCGACTGTCGGCCCCGGTCGACGGCCCCACGGTCGGCGCGGCTCTCAGCCTGTTGAAACTGGTCGGATCGGCGCGCGGCCCGGCCTCGACCTTCGGCTGCGAGGCCGACCGCAAGACCCTGGTCGACGCCCTGACCGACCGATTGTCCGACTATGCCGACCAGACGCTGCGGATGATCAATGACGGCGAGGCCGGGGACGAAGCTCATGCACTCGGCCTCGTCGAACTGTCGGCGCTCTGCCTTGACCATATCGATGCCGAGGAGCCCGCGCGCACGGTGCGGCGTCGGGCCGCGGTCGCCGGCGCCCCTGCAAAGGGGTCGGAGGCCTCGTCGCGGGCCGCCTGATCGGCTACATCGCCGGGGATGACGGCATTCTGGATCATGACGGCGCTTCTGACGGCTCTCGCGGGCCTGTGCGCGCTGGCCGGCGCGCGCCGGGGCGCCGACGGCGACGGGCCCGTGTCTGTCGCCGCTGAACTGGCCGAACTGGATCGACTGAAGGCGCGGGGATTGCTCGACGAAGCCGGCTGGACCGCAGCCCGCGCCGAGGCCGGTCGCCGAATCCTCGTCTCCGACCGGGAAACCGCTCCGCTCCGGGCCGGAACCAGAGACCGGTTCTGGGTGCTGGCCGGACTGGCGGTCACCGCGGCGGCGACGCTGGGCCTCTATGCCCTGGTCGGCGCGCCGGGCCTGCCCGACCAGGCCTATGAGCGCCGCGTGGATCAGTGGACCACTGAGCTGGAGACGCTGCAGCCGCCGCAACTCGCCGCCGTGGCCGCACGGGTGGTCAGCGAGCGGCCCAACGATCATGAGGCTCTGACCATGCTGGGCGCCGCCCGTTTCGAGGCCGGCGATCCGATCGGCGCCGCCTCGGCCTTCCGACGGGCCCTCGCGCTGCAGCCGGACGACGCCCAGAGCTGGTCGAGGCTGGGCGAGAGCCTGACCCGGGCCAATGGCGGCGTGGTCGGCGGCGACGCCGAGGCCGCCTTCGCCCAGGCCCTGCGTCGTGATCCGGGTCAGCTGGGCGCGCGCTATTTCCTCGGCGAGGCGGCGCTTGCCCGAAACGAGCCGGCCATGGTCCGGGCCATGTGGGGGCCGCTGATCGCGGTCCTTGACCCGGCCGATCCGCGCCGGGCGGACCTGCAAAGGCGACTGCCGGGAGGAACGGAATGAACTGGCTGCCCAAATCGCCAAAGGCGCGTCGCCGCCTGTGGGTTATCGTCGCGGTCGCTCCGGTTCTGGCGCTGGCGGTCGGCCTGTCGCTCTATGCGATGCGAGACAACGTCACCTTCTTCTTCTCGCCGTCCGAAGCGACGGCAGAGACTGCGCCCACCGGCCGGGTCATCCGGCTGGGCGGGCTGGTCGAGGCGGGCAGCGTGGTGCGTGGCGCCGACGGCGAGGTGGCCTTTGCGATCACGGACAATGCCGCGACCACCCGCATCGTCTATCAGGGCGACCTGCCCGACCTGTTCCGCGAGGGGCAGGGGGTGGTCACCCAGGGCGCCTTCCAGCCCGATCGCAGCTTCCGCGCCACCCAGGTGCTGGCCAAGCACGACGAGAACTACATGCCGCGAGAGGTCGCCGACCGGCTCAAGGCCAAGGGCGAATGGCGGCCTGAAGGCACGCCACCCGCCGGAGCACCAACCACGTGATCGTTGAACTGGGTGCCTTCGCCCTGATTCTCGCCTTGGCGCTGGCGGTGCTGCAGACCGGCATGGCCGTCGCCGGTCGCCTGCGTCGCAGTCCCGTGCTGGCCGGCGCCGCCGAGGGTGCGGCCGTCGCCGGCGCGGTCGCTGTCGCCCTGTCCTTCGCCGCCCTGATCTGGGCCTTCGCGGTCTCGGACTTCTCGGTCTCCAATGTCGCGGCCAACAGCCACACCGACAAGCCGATGCTCTACAAGGTGGCCGCCGCCTGGGGCAGCCATGAGGGCTCGCTGGTGCTGTGGTGTCTGGTCCTGACCGGATTCGGCGCGGTCCTGACGCGGGCGCGCGGCCTGCCGTTCGGACTCAAGGCCTCGGCGGTGGCGACACAGGGCCTGCTCGGGGTGCTGTTCCTCGCCTTCGCCGTCTTCACCTCCAACCCGTTCGCGCGGCTCGACCCGGCGCCGTTCCAGGGCGGCTCGCTGAACCCGCTGCTGCAGGACCCGGCTCTCGCCTTCCATCCGCCGCTGCTCTACCTCGGCTATGTCGGCTTCTCGGTCTGTTTCTCGCTGGCGGTGGCGGCCCTGATCGAGGGCCGGGCCAATTCCAGCTTCTGGCCGGCCTGGGGCCGCTGGGTCCGGCCCTGGGCCCTGGCCAGCTGGGCCTTCCTGACCGGCGGCATCACCCTCGGCGCCTTCTGGGCCTATTATGAGCTCGGCTGGGGCGGCTGGTGGTTCTGGGATCCGGTCGAGAACGCCAGCTTCCTGCCCTGGCTGGCGGGGACGGCCTTGCTGCACTCAGCGGTGGTCACCGAGCGACGCGGCGCCCTGGCGGGCTGGACCACATTTCTCGCCCTGCTGGCCTTCAGCTTCTCCATGCTCGGCGCCTTCCTCGTCAGGTCGGGTGTCCTGACCAGCGTCCACGCCTTCGCTGTCGATCCCGAGCGCGGTCTGATGCTGCTGGCCATCCTCGGCGTCGCCTCCGGTTCCGCCTTCGCCCTGTTCGCCTGGCGCGCGCCCCACCTCAAGGGCGGCGCGATGTTCGCTCCGGTCAGCCGCGAAGGCGCGCTGGTGCTCAACAATGTCTTCCTGACCGCCGCCTGCGCCACGGTACTGCTGGGCACCCTCTATCCGCTTATCCTTGAGGCGATAGACGGCTCGGCCATCTCGGTGGGCCCGCCCTATTTCGCCCTGACCTTCGTGCCGCTGATGGCCGTCGCCCTGCTGATCCTGCCCGCGGGGCCGCTGCTGGCGTGGAAGCGCGGCGATCTGAGGGGCGTCGGTCAAAGACTGGCCGTGGCCGCCGGCCTCGCCATCCTGATCGCTTTCGCGGGCTGGGCGGTCTTCGAGCCGAAGAAGGCTCTCTCCGCCGCCGGGATCGGTCTCGGCGCCTGGTTGATCCTCGGAACCCTCGCCGAACTGGCCGAGCGGCTCCGCCTGTTCCGGGCGTCCCTGCCGGAGAGCCTGCGCCGCGCGCGCGGCCTGCCCCTCGGCGCCTGGGGCACCACCCTGGCCCACGCCGGACTGGGCGTCTTCGTTCTGGGGGCGGTGGTCGAGACCGGCTACCGCGTCGAGGCGGCCCGCGCCCTCGCCCCCGGCCAGACCATCGAGGCCGGAAAATGGGCCGTGCGTCTCGACGAGGTCCGGATCGTCGAGGGACCGAACTATCTCGCCGAACAGGGCCGGCTGACCGTCACCCTGCGCGACGGCGGGGCGCCGCAGTCCGTCACCGCCGAGCGCCGTTTCTTCCCCACCGGGGGCCAGACCACGACCGAGGTCGGGCTCGATTTCCGCGGACTGGACGACGTCTATGTGGTGCTGGGCGAGCGCGGCCGGACCGCCGCCGATGAGCCAGGCTGGACCGTGCGTGTGTGGTGGAATCCGTGGGCACGGCTGATCTTCCTCGGTCCGACGATCATGGCCCTGGGTGGCCTGCTGTCGTTGCTGGACCGGCGGCTGCGGCTGGGCGTGAACCGGAAATCCGCGGCATGAAGCGCCTCCTCCTGATCGCCGCCGCCTTGCTCCTGGCCTCCGCGCCCGCCGCTGCCCAGGAACCCCCGCCCGCGCCAGACCGCCCCCTGCCCGACGCCGCGCAGGAGGCGCGCGCCCAGGCCCTGTTCGACGACATCCGCTGCGTCGTCTGCCAGCACGAGGCCATCGCCGACAGCCCGGCCGGCATCGCCGCCGACATGCGGGTTCTGGTGCGTGAACAGATCGCCGCCGGGCGAACCGACGAGCAGGTCCGGGACGATCTGGTCCGACGCTACGGCGATTTCGTCCTGTTCACGCCGCCGCTGAGAGGTGGCACCTGGCTGCTGTGGTTTGGCCCGTTTGCGGCCCTGCTGGCGGCGGGCGCCGGTCTGTGGTTCGCGACGCGTCGCCGCGCGCCGGCGACCGAGCCCCTGTCGGCGGCTGAGGAGGCTGATCTGGAGCGGATACTCGCCGATCAGGCGGTTCGCCCCGATCCTGACGCAAAGCCGTCTGACCACTAGGCACGAGCCTGATTGTTTGGGGAGGAATCGCTTCGCGGTTCCGACGAGAGCGTGAATCAGGCTTGCAGGGACTCCGGGCCCTTCATCACGTCGCAACGTTGGTGAAAGGGATCGCAGCCCTATATTACAAGGCCGAACGGGCGTTCGACGCCCGACGAGAGGATCGCAAGACACGCCTATGATGAAGCGCAAGGAATTCATGCTCGGGGCCATTGCAGGCCTGACCTTCGCCGCCGCGGCGACCGCCGGCGGCGTCATCGACTGGCCCTCGGCCAATGCGGGTCCCGTCGCGGGCTTCACGGGCCGCCTGTCGCCCGACGCCGGCGGATCCGGCCTCGCCTTCGCCCCGCCGCAGGGCGCCCCCCTCAGCTTCGCCGACATCTTCGCCCAGGTTGCGCCGGCGGTGGTGCAGATCGAGGTCAGGACCCGGGTCCAGTCGCGGCAGCGTTTCGTTCAGATTCCCGGTCTGGGGGCAGTGCCCGTCCCCGGGGGACCCCAGGGCGAGGACGGCGAGGAGGCTGAAGCGCCCACGGCCATGGGAGCAGGGTCCGGCTTCTTCATCGCCGCCAACGGCTTCATCGTCACCAACAACCACGTCGTCGCCGACGCCACCGAGATTCGCGTCAAGCTCGCCGACGGCCGTGAAATGGAGGCCCGCCTCGTCGGTCGGGACGAAAGCACCGACCTCGCCGTGATCAAGGTCGAGGGGACTGATTTTCCGTTCGTCAGCTTCGAGGAAACGGCGGTCCCGCGTGTAGGGGACTGGGTCATCGCGGTCGGCAATCCCTTCGGTCTGGGCGGAACGGCGACCGCCGGCATCGTCTCGGCGCAGGGCCGAGACGTCGACAGCGCCTATGTCGGCTATCTGCAGATCGACGCAGCGATCAACCAGGGCAATTCCGGCGGCCCGACCTTCGATATCTACGGCCGTGTCATCGGTGTGAACTCGGCCATCTATTCCCAGACGGGCGGATCAGTGGGGATCGGCTTCGCCATCCCCGCATCGGTCGCCAAGCCCATCACGGATCGCCTTATGCGAGGCGAGAGCATCGAGCGGGGCTATGTCGGTGTCGGTATCACCAACCTGAGCCGCGAGCAGATCGAGGCGCTGGGCCTGCCCGTGGGCTTCACCGGGGCCTTCGTCGGCGAGGTGACTCCCGGCGGGCCGGCTGAGTCAGGCGGCGTGCAGGTGGGCGACATCGTCACGCGGCTGAACGGAACGGCTGTGCGCGACCGGACGGATCTGACGCGCCGAATCGGACAGGTTCGCCCCGGTGAGACCATTCGCCTCGAGGTGTTGCGCGACGGCCGTCGGGAGACCCTGACGATCCGTGTGCGTGTTCGGCCGTCCGAGACTGAACTGAACAACCGGCCGGACCAGGACCCGGACAACCCCTCGGCCCAGGAGGGTGCGGGCGCATCAGTCGGTGGACTGACCGTGGCGCCGATGTCGGACGCCCTGCGCCGGCGTTACTCGATCCCGGCGCCGATCAACGGGCTGGTGGTGACGACCGCCGAGACGATCGGCGAGCTGAATTTCCGGCCCGGCTTCGTCATCACGCGCAGCGGGTCGGGTCCGATCCGGACCCCGGCGGATCTGCAGGCCGCGATCGATGCGGCGCGCCGCGCCAACCGGGCAGGCGTCTTCCTGATCGTCTGGACCCCGCAAGGGAACACGCCGATCGTTCTGCCGCTTCCCAAACCTGAATAAGCCTTAACTGCCCCCATCGCCGCCGATGCGCTAACATCGGCGGCGATTCACGTTCGAGGGGCTGATTCCATGCGCATTCTGGTGGTCGAGGACGACGCTGAAGCAGCGACCGCCATGGTGCGGGGACTGACCGAGGCCGGGCACGAGCCGACCCACGCCGTCGACGGCGCCTTCGGCCTGCTGGAGGCGCAGAAGGGCGGCTACGACGTCTATGTCGTTGACCGGATGATGCCGCGCCTCGACGGCATCGGCATGGTCGAGACCCTGCGCAAGGACGGCGACCAGACGCCGGTGCTGTTCCTGTCCGCCCTCGGCGAGGTCGAGGACCGCGTCACCGGGCTGAACGCCGGCGCCGACGACTATCTGGTCAAACCCTATGCCTTCTCCGAGCTGATCGCCCGGGTCGAGGCCCTGTCGCGCCGCCGCGAGTCCGGCAGCGTCGCCACGATGCTCAAGGTCGGCGAGCTCGAGATGAACCTGATCGCCCGCACCGTGCACCGCGCCGGCAAGGAGATCGACCTGCAGCCTCGCGAGTTCCAGCTGCTGGAATTCCTGATGCGTCACGCCGGCCAGTCCGTGACCCGCACCATGCTGCTGGAGAAGGTCTGGGAATACCATTTCGACCCCCAGACCAATGTCATCGACGTCCACATCAGCCGCCTTCGCGCCAAGATCGACAAGGGCTTCGACCACGCCATGCTGCAGACGGTGCGCGGGGCGGGGTATCGGCTGGAGCCGTAGCTTCAGCCCGTGAAACTCCCCTCCCTCCTACGGCGCACACCCTTCCGGCTGACGCTGCTGTTCCTCGCCCTGTTCGCGGCGGCGGCCAGCGCCATCCTGGCCTGGGTCTATTTCGCCTCGGCCTCGGAGGCCCGGACCAAGGCCGAGCGCGACGTGCGCGGGGAGATGCAGGTGCTGACCGGCATCTACAAGGAGCGCGGCTATGATGCCCTGAACCGGGCGCTGATCGACCGCACCCTGCGCGACAACTCCTTCCTCTATCTGCTGAAGAATCCCGACGGCACACAGGTCACCGGCAGCCTGACGGACTTCCCGATCGCCGAGATGGAGGAGACCCAGGAATGGACCACCTTCCCCTTCACCGACACCGATGTGGAGGGACGGGTCACCCGGCCGCAGGTGCGCGGCGTGCAGGTGCAGCTGACAGGCGGCGGCATGCTGTTCGTCGGCCAGTCGCTGGGGGACACCGAGGCCTATCTGGCGCGCCTGACCCAGGCCCTGTGGACCGCCATGGGCATCGTGCTGCTGCTGGGCCTGGCCGGAGGCGTGCTGGTCAGCCGCAACCTCGAACGCGCAATGAGCCGGCTGAACAAGGTCGTCACGGCCGTGCAGGAAGGCGACCTCAAGGCCCGGGCCGTGGTCCGGAACTCCGGCGACGAACTGGACGAGCTCGGCGCGGGGCTGAACACCATGCTGGAGCGGCTGGAGGGGTCCATGGCCTCGATCCGCCACGCCGGAGACGCCATCGCCCACGACCTGCGCTCGCCCCTGACGCGGATGCGGGCCAAGCTGGAAGTGGCCCTGATGGACGCCGAGGCCGGCAAGATCGACGGGGTCGACGCTGTCCAGCTGGCCCTGGACGAAGCCGACAATCTGCTCAAGACCTTCAACACCGTCCTGGCCATCGCACGGCTGCAGGCCGCGGCGGGCCGCACGCCGGACCCGAAGGTCTTCGACGCCGCCGATCTGGCCGCCGACATGGCCGAACTCTACGAGCCCGCCTCGGAAGACAAGGGACTGGAGTTCTCCGCCGAGATCGAGCGCGGCCTGATGATCGAGGGCAATCAGCCCTTCCTGGCACAGGCCCTGGCCAACATCATCGACAACGCCATCAAATACACGCCCACCGGCGGCGCCGTGATGCTGCGCGCGCGCCGGCGGTCTTCGGGCGAGATCGAATACTCCGTCACCGACACCGGCCCCGGCGTCCCCGAGGAAGACCGCGAACGGGTCATTGAACGCTTCGTGCGTCTGGACAACAGCCGCACCGAGGCCGGCTCGGGTCTCGGCCTGTCGCTGGTCGGGGCGGTGATGGAGGCCCACGGCGGCCGCATCCTGCTGGACGAAGGCCCCGGCGAATACGGTGGCTTCGGCCCCGGCCTGCGCGTGGCGCTGGTCCTGCCGGCGGCGGAATGACCGGCTCGCTCGGCCTCAGGCTCGCCCCCTGCGGCCCGGTCGTCGACGCGGTGGCGGCCGACCGCACGCATGAGCGTCTGTTCGAGGCGGCGCGCGAAGGCGGATGGACAGACGCGTTGGGAGCCGCCTGGTCCGCGCTCGCCCCCGTCTTCGCCGCCTCGCCCTATCTGGGGGGGCTGGCGCGTCGCTGGCCCGAGCGGCTTCGGCTGACGCTGGAGGCCACTCCGGAAGACCGGCTGGCGGCCATCCTGTCAGCCACAGCCGCCCTGACCGGCGGCGCCGACGAGGTCCGGGCGCCGCTGCGCTGGCTGAAGGCCGAACTGCACCTGCTGACGGCCCTGTGCGATCTCGGCGGCGCCTGGGATCTGGACGCCGTCACCGGGGCGCTCAGCCGCTTCGCCGACGCCTCGACCCAGTCCGCCTTGCGGGCCGTGGCCCACGACCAGCGCGAGCGGGGCAAGCTGGTGTCCGCCGCCGACGACCCGCGCGGCCCCATCCCCGGCCTGTTCGGCCTGGCCATGGGCAAACACGGCGCCTTCGAGCTCAACTATTCCTCCGACATCGACATCAGCCTGTTCTGGGAGCCTGAGGCGCTGCAGAGCGCCCTGGCAGAGGGGGTCGAACCGCAGAAATTCTGCGACCGCGCCGCCCATGCCCTGGCGTCGCTGATGCAGGAGCGGACCGGCGACGGCTATGTCTTCCGCTTCGACCTGCGGCTGCGGCCCGACCCGTCGTCCACCCCGCCAGTGGTCGCCGCCCCGATGGCGCTCGCCTATTACGAAAGCGTCGGCCAGAACTGGGAACGGGCGGCCTTTATCAAGGCCCGGCCGGTGGTCGGCGACCTCTCCGCCGGGGCCGACTTCGTCAAGGCGCTGAGACCCTTCATCTGGCGCCGCAGCCTCGACTATCCGGCCATCCTCGACATCCAGTCGATCAAGCGCCAGATCCACGTGCACAAGACCGGGGAGGCCATGGACGCCGCCGGCGCCAATCTGAAACTGGGCCGGGGCGGCATCCGCGAGATCGAATTCTTCGCCCAGACCCAGCAGCTGATCCTCGGCGGCCGCGATCCCGTCCTGCGCAGCCCCCGCACCGTCGACGCCCTCGCCGCCCTGCGCGACTCCGGCCATGTCAGCCCCGAGGTCTGCGTCGACCTGACCGCGGCCTATGCCGCCCTGCGCGGCCTCGAACATCGCGTGCAGATGCTCGACGACGAACAGACCCACATCCTGCCGGCCGACTCCGGGCGGCGTGCGGCTGTGGCGGCGCTGGCGGGCGAGGGCGATCTGGCCGCCTTCGACCACAGCGTCGAGGCCCTGCTGGTCGGGGTCAACCGGACCTATGGCGAACTGTTCGAGGGCGAGGAGGCCCTGTCCTCGCCCTATGGCTCGCTGGTCTTCACAGGCGTCGAGAACGACCCGGAGACCCTGGCGACGCTGGAGCGGATGGGGTTCACCGAGCCGGGCACGATCGCCGACACCATCCGCAGCTGGCACCACGGCCGCATCCCGGCGACGCGGTCGGCGCGGGGGCGCGAACTGTTCACCCGCCTGGCGCCCCGCCTGCTGACGGCCCTGGCCGACACCGGCGCGGCTGACGCCGCCTTCCGCCGGTTCGCCGTCTTCTTCGCCGGCCTGAACAGCGGTGTGCAGGTCCAGGCCCTGTTCCTGGCCCAGCCGAAACTGTTCGACCTCGTCGTCGGCGTCATGGCCTTCGCCCCCCGGCTGGCGCGCACGCTCGGGCGCTATCCCGCCGCGCTGGACAGTATGATGGACGCCCGTTTCGCTCGCGCTATCGACGAGGACTCAGGCCTAGTCGACCAGATGCGCGCCGACGCCGCCGCCGCGCCGGACTTCGAGACCGCCCTCGACGCCGCCCGGCGCGTGCACCGCGAACAGATGTTCCGCATCGGCATCCAGACCCTCGCCGGCCACGCGGGGCCCGAGGCGGCGGGCCGCGCCTACACGGCTTTGGCCGACGCGGTCATGGACGCCTTGGCCCCCGCCGCCATGGCCGAGGCTGTGCGTCAGGGCGGGGTTCTCCCCGGCGGCGCGGTCGCGGTGGTCGCGCTCGGCAAGGCCGGGTCGCGCGAGATGACCGCGAGCTCCGACCTCGACCTGATGACCCTCTATGACGCCCCGCCCGAGGCCGCGTCCGAGGGCAAGGGCTGGGCCGCGGGCGTCTTCTATTCCCGTTTCACCCAGCGGCTGATCGCAGCCCTGTCGGCGCATACGGCCGAGGGCGGGCTGTATGAGGTCGACATGCGATTGCGGCCCGGCGCGGCCAAGGGACCGGTGTCGCTACGACTGTCGGCGGTCGAGGACTATTATGCGACCGAGGCCGACACCTGGGAGTTCATGGCCCTGACCCGCGCACGGGTGGTCTGGACCGATGATCCGGCTTTCGGTGAGCGGGCCACTGCGGCGCTGGAGGCCATCCTGCGCCGACCCCGCCCGGGCGTGGACATCGCCGCCGACGCCCGCCGGATGCGCGACCTGATGGCGCGCGAGCGGCCGGGGCAGGGGGCGTGGGACCTCAAGCTCGCGCCGGGCGGTCAGGTCGACGCCGAGTTCGTAGCCCAGGTGCATCAGCTGAAGGCCGCCGCGGAGGGCGGCCCACTCACCGTCTCGACCCTCGAAGCGCTCGCGGCCGAACCCGCCCTGGCCGAAGCGTGGCGGCTGCAGCAGGCGCTGGGGCAGGTTTTCAGTGCGGCCTTCGACGACAAGCCGGGCCCCGAACAGGAACCCGGGGGCTTCCAGCGTCGTCTCGCCGAGGCGGCCGAGCTGCCCGATTTCGACACCCTGAAGACCCGCCTGACCGAGATCCGGATCGCCGCCCGCGCCGCTTTCGAATCGGTTCTGCCGCCGCCGCGCGACGGAGACTGAGGCCAGCCCCGTTTCACTCTCCAGACAGGGACTGAGGCCGCGTCGGGCGGCCATGGAGATCATCAAGATGCACAAGACCCTTCTCGTCGGCGGCCTGGCCGCCCTCATGCTGGCCTCGGCCGGCGTCGCCGTCGCCCAGCAGGCTCCGGCCCGGCCCATGCGCGCCGACACGGACGGCGACAGCCGACTTAGCCGGGCCGAGTTCGTCGGACAGCGCGTCCAGCGCCTGACCGCGATGGACGCCAATGGCGACGGGTCGGTCACCGCCGATGAGCGCCGCACCATGATGCAGGCCCGCATGGCCGCCCGCGCGGACGCCCGCTTCGACCGCCTGGACGCGAATGACGACGGTGCCGTCAGCCGCGCCGAGTTCGACGCCGCCCGCGAGGCCGCCCGCGAGGCCGGACGTGGAGCCCGCGCCGACCGCGGTCCCCGTCCGATGCGCGCCCATCGCGGTCCTGGCCGCGGTCAGCACGGCATGGCCCGGATGGAAGCCCGCGGCCCGGTCGTCATCGCCGACGTCCAGGCTCGTGCGGAACAGGCTTTCTCCCGTCTCGACGCCGACAACGACGGTTTCGTCACTGCCGCCGAGGGCCGCGCCGGCCGTCAGGCCATGCGCGAACATCGCCGCGAGCGCATGACCGAACGTCGCGCCGCGCATCATGCGCAACGGCAGGCGTCGCCCCAGGCGCCCGCTTCGGAGTAAGGATGATGTCGGGGACGGCGGTCATGAACCGGGCGACCCTTTCGGTAGCAACGGAAGAGGGCCGGATTGGCGCTGATCGCCGACCCCGACGAGGAGCTGGTGCGCCGTGTGGGTCAGGGCGACCCGGCGGCGATCCAGGCCATGGTGGCGCGCAAGCTGCCGCGCATGCTGGCGCTCGCCCAACGGATGCTCGGCGATTCGGCCGAGGCGGAGGACGTGGCCCAGGACGCCATGCTGCGGGCCTGGAAACAGGCGCCGCGGTGGACGCCCGGTCAGGCCAAGTTCGACACCTGGCTGCACCGGGTCGGGCTGAACCTCTGCTACGACCGGCTGCGGCGACGGCGAGAGACGGTTACGGCGACGCCGCCGGACCGGCCCGACACCGGCCCCGCGCCGGATCGGGGATTGCTGGCGGCGGATGTGGGCGTACGGGTCGATGCGGCCCTGGCCCGGCTGCCCGACCGTCAGCGCGAGGCCATTGTCCTGTGTCACTATCAGGAGCTGACCAATATCGAGGCCGCGGCCCTGATGGAGGTCAGTGTGGACGCGCTGGAGAGCCTGTTGTCGCGTGGGCGACGGGCGTTGAGACAGGCCCTGGCCGATATCCGGCCGGGTGCTGAAGGAGCATGACTGTGATGACGTCGGAACGGTTCCTCGCCCTGGTCGCCGCCTATGGCGCCGATGCACGGCGCTGGCCCGAGGCTGAACGCGCGGCGGCCCAGGCCTTCGCCGCCGCCGAACCGCACGCCGCCGCCCCGGCCCTGGCCGAGGCGGACGCAGCGGACGCCCTGCTGCACGCCTCCCGCGTGGCTCATCCGTCCATGGCCCTGCGCGACCGGGTCATCGCCTCGGCCGCCGGGGCGGGGCTGAAGGCGCGTCGCGAGGGCCGCCGCTGGCTCGATCGGCTGGTGCTGACGCTCGGCGCGGGCTGGGCCGCGGCCGCCTGCGCCGGTATCGTCGCGGGCGTCATGATGACCACCTGGCTGACCGCCGATGCCCAGGCCGAGGCCATCCTCTATCAGGCCTCCCTGCTCGGCGTGGACGATGCCGAGGTGCTGGGATGAGCCCCAAGGCCCTGAAGCTCGCCCTCATCGGCTCGGTGGCGCTGAACCTGTTCGGTGTGGCGGCGGGCGCGACCCTGCTCGTCACCCGCGCCCAGGTCGAGGACCGGGTCGAGGCCCAGCACCGCCCGGCCCGCGCGGGTTCGCCGATGCGGCTGGTCGATCAACTCGATCCCGCGGTCCGCGAGCGAGTGCGTGATGCGCTGCGCGCGTCGGCGCTGGCGGCCCGGCCCGATTTCGAGGAGGCGCGGCAGAAGCGGCGTGAGGCTGTCGAGATGGGGCGGTCCGCGACCTTCGACGCCGCCCGCGCCGCCGCGCTGCTGGAGGAATCCCGGAAGGCCGAGATCCGCGGTCGCGCGCGGCTGGAGGCCGACGCCGTCGCCCTGCTGGCGACCCTGGAGCCGGATGATCGGCGAGCGTTGTCGGAAATCCTGACCCGCAAGGGCCGCGCCGCCAGCCGCGATCGGGATGGCCGGTACCCCCGGGCTGAACCGCCCAAGGCGACGCCCTCGACCTGATCTCAGGCTGCGCGCGCCTGCGCCGGGGCAGGTTGCGTCTTCACCGGCTGCCCCGGTCGCCGGATCGGAATGTCGAAGCCCACGGTCGTGCCGCGGCCCGGCTCGCTCTCGATGGTCAGGGCGCCGCCGTGAAGTTCGATCAGCGACTTGGTCAGGGCCAGACCGAGGCCGGTGCCCTGGGTCGTCTTGGAGTGCTGGCCCTCGACCTGTTCGAACGGCCGGGCCAGTCGCTTCAGGTCCTCGGCGGCGATGCCGATGCCGGTATCGGTGACCGCCACCCTCAGCCGCTCGTCGTCCTCGCGTGAGATGGCCACGACGATATGGCCACCCTCGGGCGTGAATTTCACGGCGTTCGAGATCAGGTTCAGCACCACCTGTTTCAGGCCGCGATAGTCGGCCTCGATCTCGGGCAGGTCCGGCGCATCGACCAGCAGGTTCAGACCGGCCTCCTCGATCTTGCCCCGCATCAGCCGGGCGGCGTCGTCGACGACCTCCTTCAGCGACACGGTCTCATAGTGCAGCGTCAGCTTGCCGGCCTCGATCTTGGCCATGTCGAGGACGTCGTTGATCAGCGACAGCAGGTGCTGGCCCGACTTCAGGATGTCGGCGGCGTAACCCTTGTATTTCGGATCGCCCAGCGGCCCGAACATCTCGCCGGCCATGATCTCGGAGAAGCCGTTGATGGCGTTCAGCGGCGTGCGCAGCTCATGGCTCATATTGGCCAGGAACTCGGACTTGGCCTGGTTTGCGGCCTCGGCCCGGGTCATCGCGACTTCGTATTTCCGCGCCAGCAGCGACAGCTTCTCCTCGCGGTCCTCCAGTTCGGTGATGGTCACGTGCAGCCGCTCGGTGGCGCGCTGGCGCTCGGCTTCCTTCTGCTTGATCGCTGTGATGTCGGCCGCCGTTACGACCGAGCCGCCATCCGAGGTGAACCGCTCGATCAGCTGCAGCCAGCGCCCGTCATGCAGCTCGATCTCCCGCGCACCGGCGCGTCCGCCCGCAGCCGGCTGGTCCGACTTGATGGCGAGGGCGGCGATCTGGTTCAGATCCTGTTTGAACACGCCGCGACGCAAGACGCCGGGCTCGAAGGCGAAGGCGTCCTGGAACGCCTGGTTCGACAGGATCAGCCGGCCATGTTTGTCGAACAGCACGAAGGCGTCCGACACGCTCTCGATGCCGTCGCGCAGCCGGCTCTCGGCGGCCTGGGCCTGGGCCTTGGCGCGACGGGCTTCGGTGGTGTCCAGTGCGACGCCGAGCACGCTGGTGAAGCCGTCATCGCCGCGGTCACCGCGCGCCTGACCCCGTGCGTCGATCCAGCGCGCGCGGCCCTGGGCGTCGGGGACAGGAAAGCTGACATCGAAGTCGCCGAAGGTCTGGGCCTGACGCAGCGCGTGCAGGACCGCATCATGATAACGTGGGTGAATCCGGGCCAGGATCTCGTCGGACGGAACCGGCCCGCTGCGGTCCAGACCCATCAGCTCGGCCATATAGTCCGACACCGTGACCTGTTCCGTCTCGGTATCCCATTCCCAGACGCCGCAGCGCGCCGCCTCGACAGCGCCGCGGAAGCGCCGCTCGGACGCCGCCCATGCCCGGCTGATGCCCTGCTGACGGCGCTGCATCAGAAGAACCAGCAGGACCACGAAGGCGCCGATGCCGACCGGCGCGGTCAAGACCCATGCATCGTCCAGAAGCGCGTCGGCGCCGGTATGCACCCGTGTCGAGGCCAGGGCGATAAGGCCCGTTCCGCC
This sequence comes from Brevundimonas sp. UBA2416, assembly GCF_002343105.1. Lineage (NCBI taxonomy): Bacteria > Pseudomonadati > Pseudomonadota > Alphaproteobacteria > Caulobacterales > Caulobacteraceae > Brevundimonas > Brevundimonas sp. UBA2416. Next base: position 37,079 of record NZ_DDRM01000032.1, on the reverse strand, counting down.
AATCGGCACGGCGGTCCGGCGTATCGACTGCTCTCCCGATGTCAGGGTCACACCCCGCCCGTCCGCTTCAACCGGGATCGCAGCCAGACCCAGGACCGCGCTGTCGGTCTGCGCGCCGGCCAGGACGGCGGCGGGTCCGGACAGCACCCACAGGTCAACGCCTTCACGACGCGCCAGCGACGGCAGTGGCGCGCGACCGACGATCCGGCTGCCGTCCGCAAGCTCTCTGGAAACGAGGATGGCGCGGCCGTCAGCGGAAAGCCGGGGCCGTCCGTCCGCGGCGGCGAAGGCGCGATGGTTGTCGCCCGCCGCCGCCAGCACCCGACCGTCGGCCGCGAGTACGGCAAAGGCACGGCCGGGCGCGGCGGCCCGGGCGCGCTCGACGGCGATCCGCGGCTGGCCGGCCGCCGCGCCCGCCCGAACCGCGGCCTCGACCGGACCCACCCGCGTCTCAATCTCAAGCGCCAGAAGCCGGGCTTCGCGGTCCACCGCCGTCAGCCTCAGCGCGTCGGCCTCATGGCCGGGCCGCGCCATCTCGCGAGCGAACAGCAGAACATAGGCGGCCACCGCCAGCGTTACGGTCAGTATGGCGATCCGCAACCATGGCGGCGGGCCCTTGCGCCGGTCCGCCGTGCGCCGCCCCTCGCTGGTTATGCGGCGCTCTTCACCCCGCAAGGCGCTCTCCCCAAGGATTCGACGACGAGCGGCGAATCTAGGCTGCGTCGCGGATTCCTGTCGAGGCTTGGTTAGAAATCATCAACCTTTTGTCGCGCAGCCGGGTTCAGGCCGCCTGCGATTCCCGTGGCGCGGCCGCGGCGGCGGCATCGGCGGACGAGGTCAGCACGTCCTTGACCGACTTCAGTACGGTCCTAGCCTCGCGGGCCAAGGCCACCATCTCGGGCGGCGCGTCTTCCGGGGCCTCATCGACCGAGGCGGCGAGTCGCTCGGCCAGCGCCATCAGGCGCGGCGCGGCGGCGATCAGCCGGGCCTGGAATTCGATCTGGTCGGGGTCGCGGTCGTATTCAGCGCCGGGCACGCGCCAGCCGCCCCAGTCCGCCTTGTCGGTCACCACCACGGGATAGGTGCCGGGGAAGGGGTGGTGTGGACAGTCTTCGGCGGTCTGCCATTTGTTCCGGGCCCGCATCAGGCGCCAGGTTTCGCCGGCGTTGGCGGCCGGGTCCTCGCTCGGCAACAGCAGTTCGTGACCGAGGAATTCGCGGCCCAGTCCGACGTCATAGGTGACACGGACCGGCTCCTCGAAGCCCTTCGCCCAGACGGGCTGGACCTTTTCGATCTGGGCCCATGCACCGACGCATTCGACCCAGACCTTCTGTCCCTTCTGGAACTGCGCGCGCGCCATCGGCGTCTCCCGTATTCGACGGGAACCCTCTCATGGCGGGATGAACGCGCGGTTTGGCGAAAGGGTGAAGCGGGCCTTAACGCCCGCCCCGGTCAGGCGCGGGAGATGTCTTCCAGCGCCTCGCCGGCGTATTTTTCCTTCACCCGCGTGGACAGGTCGCCCAGCGACACCACCCCGACCAGACGCTGGTCCTTGTCCAGCACCGGCAGGCGGCGGATCTGCTTGGAACCCATGGCGTCCAGCACGGTCTTCAGATCGTCGTCGGCATAGGCGGTCTGGGGCTCGCGGCTGATGTATTCCACCACCGGCGAGGTGCAGGCGGCGCCGCCGGCCACGGCCCGGACCGTGATGTCCCGATCAGTGATCGTACCGATCAGCCGGTCGCCGTCCGCCACCGGCATGAAGCCGAAATCGCCGGCGCTCATCCGTGCGGCCACGTCCTGCAAGGTGTCGCCGGGGCGGGCCACCTGCACGTCCTTGCTCATCACGTCGCGAACTTTCATCGGGGATTCTCCATGGGTGGGGCTGCTGTCAAAACCCCCGGCGCCTACCCCGGTTCCGGTTCAGGAAGCTGACTGTCAGACAACAGCGTCCTCAGGCTCGCGTCAGGGCACCCGTGGTCTCCTGCGTCCATGGTCCTTCCCGGGCCTGAACCAGAGGATTACGACAATGAAGACCGCCATGATCCGGAAGGCCCTGCTTTCCACGCTGGCGGCGTCGGCGGTCATGATGGCCACCCCGGCGCTGGCCCAGAACGCCGCCCTTTCCATCAGTTTCGGCTCGTCGGGATACGGTCAGTCCCATGACTACGGCCGAGGCCCGGGCTACGGCCACGGCCGTGAGCTGCAGGCTCGCGCCCAGAGGATTGAACGTCGCATCGACCGTCTTGAGTACAACGGTCGCATCAGCCGGCGTGAGGCCCGCCAGCTATCGTGGCAAATGGACGAGTATCGTCGGCTGGAATGGCGCTACGCCCGTGATGGCCTGAGCCGCCGTGAATACGCGGATCTGAGCTACCGCCTGGATCGCGTCCAGGCCATGCTCCGCGAGGATCGCCGCGACCGCTGGTAGGGTTCGCTGCGGCAACAGAGGGCCGCCCCGGCGACGGGGCGGCCCTTTCGCTTTGGCTGCGGTCCCGCTAAGCCGCGCGAGCCAGCCGGAGCCCGCCCATGACCACCCCGCCGACCGCCGCCGCCGAGAGCCGTGACATCCTGACCCGCCTGGGCGTGCCTGCGTCCGTGTGGAGCTCCGACGGGTTCGAGGCCCGCTCGCCCATCGACGGCTCGGTCGCCGGCCGCGTGGCTGAAACGCCTGATCTCGACGCCGTCGCCGATCGCGCGACCGCCGCCTTCCATCAGTGGAAACGCCTCCCCGCCCCCCGCCGCGGCGAACTGGTCCGGCTGCTGGGCGAGGAGCTGCGCGCCTCAAAGGACGACCTTGCCCGTCTGGTCACCCTCGAAGCCGGCAAGATCGTCTCCGAGGGCCTCGGCGAGGTGCAGGAGATGATCGACATCTGCGACTTCGCCGTCGGCCTGTCGCGCCAGATCTACGGCCTGACCATCGCCTCCGAACGCCCCGGCCACCACATGCGCGAAACGTACCAGCCGCTGGGCCCGGTGCTGGTCATTTCGGCCTTCAACTTCCCGGTCGCCGTCTGGGCCTGGAACGCCTGCCTCGCCCTCGTCTGCGGCGATCCGGTGATCTGGAAGCCGTCGGAGAAGACGCCCCTGACCGCCCTCGCCACCCACGCCATCCTCGACCGCGCCATCGCCCGCTTCGGAGACGCCCCCGAAGGCCTGTCACAGCTGGTTATCGGCGGCCGCGAAGCCGGCGAGGCCCTCGCCGCCGACCCGCGCATTCCGCTGGTCTCCGCCACCGGCTCGACCCGCATGGGCCGCGCCGTGGCCCAGACCGTCGCTGCTCGTCTCGGGCGCTCCCTGCTGGAGCTCGGCGGCAACAACGCCATGATCGTGACGCCCAGCGCCGACCTCGACATGGCCGTCCGCGCCATCGCCTTCTCCGCCGTCGGCACCTGTGGCCAGCGCTGCACCACCCTGCGCCGCCTGCTGGTTCATGAGAGCATCGCCGACGGCCTGATCGCCCGCCTGAAGGCAGCCTATGAGACCCTGCCCATCGGCGACCCGCGCGCGGACGGCGTCCTGATCGGCCCCCTGATCGACGACGCCTCGGCCCACGGCTTCGAGACCGCGCTCGCCCAGGCCGTCGAACAGGGTGGCCAGATCGTTGTCGGCGGCGACCGCGTCGAGCGTGAGGGCGTCTACGTCCGCCCCGCCATTGTCCGCATGCCGGCCCAGACAGCAGTGGTCGAGCACGAGACCTTCGCCCCCATCCTGTATGTCCTGACCTGGTCGGACTTCGACGCAGCCGTCGCCATGCAGAACGCGGTGCCGCAGGGCCTGAGCTCCTGCGTCTTCACAGACAGCGTTCGCGAGGCGGAAGCCTTCCTCTCCGCCTGGGGCTCGGACTGCGGCATCGCCAACGTCAACATCGGCCCCTCGGGCGCCGAGATCGGCGGGGCCTTCGGCGGCGAGAAGGACACCGGCGGCGGCCGCGAGTCGGGCTCCGACGCCTGGAAGGCCTATATGCGCCGCCAGACCCAGACGGTGAATTTCAGCCGCGAGCTGCCGCTGGCGCAAGGGGTGAAGTTCGACGTCTAGGGATTAGGGATTAGGGATTAGGGATTAGGGATTAGGGACCAGGGAGCGGACTGCAAAAGACGACCTGACCCTAATCCCTAATCCCTCATCCCTAATCCCTGGTCCCCTCACAGCGCGTCCGCCAACGCCCCCGCCAGATCGCCCTTCCCCACTACCTCGACCCGCTCGAGCCCCAGCCACCCCGCCATCCGCCGCAGCTCCGTCGCGAGCCGCGCGGCCGTCTCGGGTGTCGCGTCCGGCTCACGCCAGGCCGCCTGCACCAGCAGCGTCCCGGCCTTGCGATCCGACTTCAGATCGACCCGCGCCGTGATCGCCTCGTCCTCCAGGAAAGGCAGCACATAGTAGCCATGCGCCCGCTTGTGCGCCGGCGTGTAGATCTCCAGCCGTACCTTGACCCCGAACAGCCGCTCGGTCCGGTCGCGGGTCCAGATCAGATTGTCGAACGGCGACAGCAGGGCCGCGCCCGCGACCTTGCGCGGCGTCTTCGCCCCGGCCGCCAGATACGCCGGATGCCGCCAGCCCTTCACCGAGACCGGCGTCAGCTCCCCCGCCTCGACCAGCTCCGCCACCCGCTCCCGCGCATCGGCCAGCGGCAGCCGGAAATAGTCCCTCAGGTCCGCCGCCGTCGCCACCCCCATGGCCCGCGCCGAGATCCGCACCAGCTCGCGCTGGGCGTCCGCCTCGGTCGGCGTCGGCAGGTCGATGATCCGCGCGGGCAGGGCGCGTTCGGTCAGGTCATAGACCCGCTCGAACCCGTTCCGCGTTTTCGTGGTGATCAGCCCGGCCCAGAACAGCCACTCCAGCGCCCGCTTGCCGTCCGACCAGGACCACCAGCCCGGCGCCCCACGCGGCCCTGTCGCGAAGTCTGCGCCCGTGACCGGGCCGCGCCGTTCGATCTCGGCCAACACCCCCTCGATATAGTCGCCCTTTTCGCGCCCGAACCGCGACAGGCCGGTCCACATGGCCCCGCCCCTCGCCCGCTCCATCCGCCAGCGCAGCAGCGGCTGCATCTCCAGCGGCAGCAGCGAGGCCTCGTGCCCCCAGTATTCGAACAGCCCCCGCCGCGCGCTCCAGGCCTCGGTCTCCAGCGCCTCGCGCGGATAGTCGCCCAGCCGTGAGAAGCCGGGCATATAGTGGGTCCGCGTCACCACATTGACGCTGTCGATCTGGATCACCCCCAGCCGCCGCGCGACATCCCGGACATGGCTGCGGCCCGGAGCGGCGGGCTGCGCTCGCCCGAACCCCTGGGCGGCCAGGGCGATGCGGCGGGCGGTCTTCGGCGAGAGGGTTTCAGTCACGGGGTAATCATGACGGCTTCCCTCTTCCGTTGGGAGAGGGGTTGCTCAACCGCGTCCGAAAAGCGCTCGCCGCGGGCTCCGGCCCCTTGTCATCCCGGCCGAAGCGAAGCGAAGAGCCGGGACGGTCAAGGCAAGAATTTCAGCCTCCCGGAAGCTGCGGCAGCAGCTATCCGGGAGAAGGGTCGGGCCGAAGTGTGACGCCCGCCTGTCTCCCGGATAACCGCTTCGCGATTTCCGGGAGGTCAGACTGTTGGCCCCTGCCGTCCCGGATCGCCGCGTCGCGGCGTCCGGGATGACAAGGACCGGACCAGATCCCTACGGCGCCGCCCGCGCCGGCAATCCCTGCGCCGCCCGGATCATCTGCACGAACTCCGCCCGTTCCCCATACGGATCCTCGCCGCGCGCTCCCTGCGCCTGTTCCATCACGGCATCCCAGTCGAAGCCGTCGCCCAGCCACGGATCACCACGCAGTCGCTGGCCGAAGGCGGCCACGGCGATGGCCCAGCGCGTGCTCTCCGGCGGTTGCGCCCTCGCGGCGCTGAGGTTGGGCGCGTTCGCCAGCACCCGCTGCATCAACTGCGAGTCGCGTTCCCCCGGCAGTTTGAACCGGACCTGCACAAAGCCCACCTCGCCGTCCGGATCGCCGCCGCCGACGCCGAGGCTGTTGCGGTTCTCGGGATAGCGGCGCTCGCCCATCTGGCTGGGGCCGCCCACCGGGGTGATCTCATAGAGGGCCGTCACCGACGCCCCCGAACCGACCTCGCCGGCGTCGACGCGGTCGTTGTTGAAATCGGCCTCGTTCAGCAACCGGGTCTCATAGCCGATCAGCCGGTATTCGCTGACCCGCGCCGGGTTGAACTCGACCTGGATCTTGACGTCGTCGGCGATGGGGAAGGCCCCCCGGTCAAAGGCCGGACCGAACAGCCGCCGCGCCTCGTTCAGGTCGTCGATATAGGCCGCCGTGCCGTTGCCGGCCTGGGCGATCGTCTGCATCCGCGCGTCCTGGTAGTTGCCGCGTCCGAAGCCATAGACCGACAGATAGATGCCGGTTTCGCGCTTGGCCTCGACATAGTCTTCCAGCCGCAGGTTGTCGGTGACGCCGACGTTGAAGTCGCCGTCGGTGAACATCAGGATGCGGTTGACCCGGTCGCGGGCGAAATTGGCCTGCGCCTGATCATAGGCGTTGGTCATGCCGGTCGCGCCGGCGGTGCCGCCCGAGGCGTACAGACTGGCCACGGCGCAGCGCAGCTTCAGCTTCTGGTCGCCCGGCGTCGGGGCCAGCCGCGTGCCCGCCCCCTCGGCGTAGAAGGTCACCGCCGCCGTATCCTGCGGCCGCAGCCGGTCGATGATCAGGTTCATCGACTTCTGCGCCAGCGCCAGCTTGTCCGGGCTGCCCATCGAGCCCGAGACATCGACGAGGAAGGTCAGGTTCAAGGGCCGACGCTCTGCCTCGGGCAGTTCATAGCCCTGCAGGGCGACATGGACGATCTGCCGCCCCGGCGCCCAGGGCGAGTCGGTCACCGCCGTGGTGATGGCGAACGGCTGCGTCGCCGAGGTCGGCCGGTCGTAGCCATAGTCGAAATAGTTGATCAGCTCCTCGACCCGGACCGCATCGGCGGGCGGCGCCCGGCCCTCGTCGATGAAACGGCGGACGTTGGAATAGCTGGCCGTGTCGACGTCGATCGAGAAGGTCGA
>NZ_DDRM01000032.1:29682-29884 GCF_002343105.1 Brevundimonas sp. UBA2416 | reverse complement strand
GCTCGTCGGCGACGCGGCGCACCGGGTTGGGCGTCGCGTCCGGATAGCGTTCGGTGTCCACGGGGCGGGGCGGCGCGATGATCCCGGGCGGCGGCGCGGCGACCACCGACCCGCCGGGGATCCGGCTCCCGGTGACGACGACGCTGTCCATCTGCGTGGCGACGGCGCCCGGAGGTGTCGGCGGCGGCGGCGGAGGGGGCGG
>NZ_DDRM01000032.1:28870-29491 GCF_002343105.1 Brevundimonas sp. UBA2416 | reverse complement strand
GGCCCGCATAGGCCGCCGCGCCGACGCTGCGTGCGGCAAAGTTCACCGGAACCCGCTCCTCCGGCAGGGTGAAGCCGAACACCCGGCAGGCGGCGGGCGAAACCACGCCGTCCGACGGCTTGTCGGGATCGATCGGCCGGGCGTCCTGGGCCATGACCGGCAGCGGCGCCATCGGGGCGGCGAGGGCCAGGCTGACCAGCCCGGCGAGGGTTTGTTTCAACGGACGTTTCGACATCGCGCGTCTCCCCTTGGTTGTGTGGCACCATGAGGCATCCCCGCCTCGGGCGAAACTGTGGCGCGCGGTTCTGACGAAGCCTGACGGCGCATCGCGGCGCCCGGGGTGGCGCATTGACGCATCAGGCGCCACTTTCCATCGCCAGCCTGACAGGGGACCGACATGGCCGAACCGACCGCCGGACTTGAGCTCGGCCATATCGCCGCCCTGCTGGCCGCCGGCGTGGTCGCCGTCCCCATCTTCCGGCGCTTCCAGCTGGGCTCGGTGCTCGGCTATCTCGCCGCCGGCCTCGCCATCGGCCCGTTCGGCATCGGCCTGTTCCGCGAGCCCGAAGTCATCCTCCACGTCGCCGAGTTCGGCGTGGTCATCTTCCTGTTCATCATCGG
>NZ_DDRM01000032.1:0-28774 GCF_002343105.1 Brevundimonas sp. UBA2416 | reverse complement strand
CTGGGCGTGGTGATGTTCCTGTTCATCATCGGCCTGGAGATGCGCCCATCCCGATTGTGGAGCCTGCGCAAGGACATCTTCGGCCTCGGCGCCGCCCAGGTGGCGCTCGCCGGCCTGCTGCTCACCCTGACCGGCATGGCCGGGGGGCTTTCGATCCCCGTCGCCTTCGTCCTCGCCATGGGCTTCGTGCTCAGCTCCACCGCGGTGATCATGCAGATGCTGGACGAGCGCGGCGAACTGGCCGCGCCCCAGGGGCAACGCGCCGTCTCCATCCTGCTGCTCGAGGATCTCGCCATCGTGCCGCTGCTGGCCGTGGTGGCGATCATGGCTTCGGTCATGGGGCTGGCGGGCGAGGCGGCGCCACCGCTGTGGCGCACCCTCGGCCTCGCCATCGGCGCGGTGGCCATCGTCTTCTTCGCCGGCAAATATCTGATCAATCCGGTCTTCCGCGTCCTGGCCCGCTACGGCGGCCGCGAGGTGATGACCGCCGCCGCCCTGCTGGTGGTCGTCGGCGCCGCCTGGCTGATGGACATGGGCGGCCTGTCCATGGCCATGGGCGCCTTCCTCGCCGGAGTGCTGCTGTCGGAGTCCACCTTCCGGCACCAGCTCGAGGCGGACGTCGAACCCTTCCGCGCCATCCTGCTGGGCCTGTTCTTCCTCAGCGTCGGCATGTCGCTGGACGTCGCGGTGGTGCTGGCCGACTGGCGCATCGTCGTTGGCGGGGTGGTCGCCTTCATGGCCGTCAAGGCCGTGGCCATCTATGGCGTGGCTCGGCTCTTCAGGGCCGGCGAGCGCGAGGCGGTCGAGCGCGCCGTCCTGTTCGCCCAGGGCGGCGAGTTCGCGTTTGTCCTCTACGCCGCGGCCCTGACCGCGGGGGTCTTTGACGCCCGTATCTCGGCGGCGGCCACGGCCATCGTCATCCTGTCCATGGTGCTGACGCCCCTGACCAGTCTGCTGGTCGGCCGGCTGATGCCTCCGCCAAACCTTGATCCCGAGGGCGCCGACGGCGTCGACAAGGCGAAGAACCTGCGTGAGCGGGTGCTGATCATCGGCTTCGGCCGTTTCGCCCAGGTCGTGTCCCAGCCCCTGCTGGCGCGCGATGTCGACGTCTCGATCATCGATCACGACGTGGAGATGATCCAGGCCGCCGGCAATTTCGGCTTCAAGGTCTATTACGGCGACGGCGCTCGCCTCGACGTGCTGCGCGCTTCCGGCGCCGCCAATGCCGAGACGATCCTCGTCTGCGTCGACAAGCCTGAGATCGCCGACCGCATCGTGGAACTGGTCAAGGCGGAATTCCCCCTGACCAAACTGTTCGTCCGGGCCTACGACCGCGGCCATGCCATCCGCCTGGTCCAGGCCGGGGTCGAATACCAGCTGCGCGAGACCTTCGAGAGCGCCCTCGTCTTTGGCCATCAGGTGCTGATCGATCTCGGCTTCACCCATGAGCAGGCGCGCGAGACCATCGAGGACGTCCGCCGCCGGGACGAGGAGCGGCTTTCGCTTCAGATGGTCGAGGGGATCATGGCCGGCCGGTCATTGATGCGCGGCAATATCCGGACGACGAAGCCCGAGCCCTACATCAAGCCCCGCCGCGAGGGTCGGGCCCTCAACGAGGAGGCGGCCGAGGCGCTGGAGGACGACGGCGCGCCGCAGAAGACCGGGGCGTGACCCGGGCCGGTTGGCGTCAAGGCCGGGTTTCGGTGTAGAAGCCCCGCGCCATGAACCGCCGCCTCTCGATCGCGCCCATGATGGACTGGACCGACCGGCACTGCCGGGCGTTCCACCGCGCCCTGACGGCCGAGGCCCTGCTCTATACGGAGATGGTCACCGCCCCGGCCGTGCTCCACGGCGACCAGCAGCGGCTGCTGGGCTTTGACGCGGTTGAACATCCCGTGGCCCTGCAGCTGGGCGGCTCAGACCCGGCCCAGCTGGCGGAGGCCGCGCGGATCGGTCAGGCCTACGGCTATGACGAGATCAATCTGAACGTCGGCTGCCCCTCGGACCGGGTCCAGTCCGGCCGCTTCGGCGCCTGTCTGATGCGCGAGCCCGACCTGGTCGCCGACTGTATGGCCGCGATCAGGGAAGCGGTCGCCGTCCCCGCCACCGTCAAATGCCGTATCGGCGTCGACGATCAGGATCCCCAGGTGTCCCTGTTCGCCACCGTGGACGCCTGCGCCGCCGTCGGCATCGAGGTGTTCATCGTCCACGCCCGGATGGCCTGGCTGAAGGGTCTGTCGCCCAAGGAGAATCGCGACGTGCCGCCGCTCGACTATGCGCTGGTGCGTCGGCTGAAGCGCGAGCGGCCGCATCTGTCGATCTCGATCAATGGCGGCATCACATCGCTGGATGCGGCCGAGGCGCATCTGGATGACAGCGACGGGGTCCAGCTGGACGGCGTCATGCTGGGCCGCGCCGCCTATCATGAGCCGGCTATTCTCGGTCAGGCCGACCGCCGCCTGTACGGGGCCGCGACGCCCGACGTGGACGCCTTCGCCGCCATCGACCGCTACCGCCCCTATCTGGCCGCGCGGCTGGAGGAGGGCGTTCATCTTCCGGCCATGACCCGGCATATGCTGGGCCTGATGCACGGCCGCCCCGGCGCCCGCGCTTTCCGCCGCATCCTGACGGTTGAGTCGATCCCGGCGGGCGCGGGTCTCGAGGTCGTCGATCGCGCCGTGGACGCGGTGCGTGAGGCCGAGGCGCGACTGGAGCTGCGCGGCGAGGCGGCCTGACGTCAGGCCGTTCGAAGCTCGCTCCGCTCGCGGATCCGCCGCGCCAGCCGGAACACCACGATCGCCAGTATGATCAGCACGATGGGGATCAGGATCGGGGCCAGGAAGGCGACGATCACGGTCAGAAAGGCCAGCACGTCCTCGACCAGCGACACCAGTGGATTGCCCAGGCCTCCGGTGGTCGCCGTCGATCCCACCCTCACCCCCGTCTGCGCCGCATTGAAGGCCAGGGCCGCCGGCGCGCCGACGATCAGGCCCGCGATAGCCGCCGTCGACGGATCGACGTTCCAGAACACGCTGCCTGCCGCAATGGCACCTGCCACGGGCCGGGTGACATAGCCGATCGCGTTCAGCCCGTGATCGATCGCCGGCACCTTGTCGCCGGCGAACTCGGCCACGGTCGCCGTGGCCAGGGCCGCGATGGCCGGCCATGAGACCAGCCAGTCCATCTGGTCGATCAGGCGCACGCCGAACATCTCGAACTTCGCCGCCAGCGCCAGCATCAGCAACGGCAGGAAGGTCCGCAGCCCCGTCGCCGATGCGAGGCCCAGCCCCAGCAGGGCCGGCAAGACCCATGTCTGCATCGGCCCCGCCGCCGCGCCGAGGGAGGAAAGGTCGAGATCGGGCATGGTTCGGCTCCGCGTCGTTCCTCACACAATGCGCGGGAAGGCCCGTCCGCTCCATCGGCAAATGTGGCGGGCGATCACACCTTGATGTCGTCGAACTCCGGATGCCGCTTCAGCCAGGCGACGGCGTAGCCGCATCGCGGCGCCAGCTTCAGGCCTTCGGCCCGGGCGTGCTCGGCCAAAGCCTGCATGAACCGCCCCGAGGCGCCCGTGCCGCGCAGGGCCGGATCGGCCTCGACGTGCAGGATCACCCGCGTCGCGCCCTGCACCGCATAGTCGGCGAAGACGGTGCGGAGCTGGCCCTCGGCATCGGCGAATCCCTGTTCGAACCGTTGGTCGGCGCGTACGTCGCGAAAGTCGGTCATGGGGGCCTCGGCGGTGTCAGGAAGCGGACACCCAGCCAACACGGCAATCGGCGAACGCGTTCCCCGAAAACCCGCGAAAGTTGGGTTTCATCAGGCTCCGCCGGTCCTCAGGGAGCCTTGTCGCCCAGCAGTCTGAAAAGCCCGATGATGCTCTTGATCGTGAACCAGACCGTCAGGAACAGCAGCCCCAGTCCCAGCAGCAGGGCCAGGGGTATCAGGACGATGCCCATGTCAGGCATGGCGAAGAACGCCACCAGGCAGATCGCAATGCCGGTCCACAGCAGGATGGTCCACCAGAACACCGACCAGAACAGGCCTATCTGGGCGTCGATATGGGCCCGCGACACGCCATCCGATCCGCTGCGCCCGGCATAGGCCACGATCAGGCCGACGATCACCAGCAGGTTCGCGCTGGGCAGGGACAGGATGTACAGGCCCCAGGCGATCAGCGCCGCCGGACGGCCTTCGGATTCATGGCCGGTGGCGAAGCGCGGCTCCCGGGGGGTGTCGGGCAAGTCGTCGGCCATGGCGTCTCTCCGTCAGATCCACCAGCCCCGAGGATCGGCGATCTCGCGGCCGGACTTCAGGGTCCAAACGCCCGAAGCGCCGCGAAGCACCATCCAGATGGCGAGGGCGAACAGGATCGGGACGCCGAGCGCAAAGGGCGCGGCCAGCAGGATCACCCCGGTCACAGCCGCCACCGCCGCCGCCCACAGGGTGCGGCGCTGATAGATGAAGTGCGAGGCCGACAGGTCGTCCTCCGGTCCCGCCCGGCCGGTGACGGCGAACAGACCGATCGCCGCCGACACGCCGACCGTCGGGACGGCAAACAGGATCAGGGCATAGACGGCGTACAGACCCAGCCCGCCGCCGGGGACGGCGTTGCCCGCGTCGCGTCGGCGTCGACGGGTCGAGAACTCGCGCGTCTGTGCAAACACCGCCCCGGCCTCGACCGGCGCGGACTCGGGCGGAAGGGGCTCATCCTCGAACAGCTCTTCCTCGGGTTCGGGGTCCGGCTCCGGCTCGGGCAGCGGCTCGGGTTCCGGCTCCGGCTCAGCCATACGCAAACGGCCTTCCAGCGACGCCGGCGAGGCGAAGCCGATCAGGTCGTCGTCGTGGTCGTCCCCAAGGTCGTCCTTGTGGGGGGGATCGCCGGGTTCGGCCATCGGATATCCTTCAGTCCGGTCCAAGTAATGACCGCGCCTCGCGTCCGGCGCAACCGCCGACGGGCGCCTGTCAGCGCGCCAGCACGACCTCGCAGCCGGCGGCCGCGGCGGCGTCCAGCGCGCCCGGCTTTTCGATCCGCACCGTGCAGCGCCGCACCCGCGCGTCGTCCAGACAGGCTGTGGCCAGCCGTTCGGCGAAGGTCTCGACCAGTCCGACATGGCCATCAGCCACGATCGCCCGGGCCGCCGCGGCCACGGTCTCATAGTTGATGGTGTCGGCCAGCCGCTCGACCGGCGCCGGCGCCAGCTCCAGCGTCACATCGATGACCAGCGGCTGCAGTCGGCCCTGTTCATGGTCATGCACGCCGATGCCCGCCTCGACCCGCAGGCCGCGCACGAACACGGTCAGGCCCTCGCGATGAGGACCGTCGGCAGCGGGGAAGGGCAGGGGCGAAACGGTCAAGGCCTACTCCACAATATCCGGCGTCTGCCAGGCGAGATGCTGGCCCCCGTCGACGGCGATCATCTGACCCGTCACCTGCCCCGCGTCCACCAGCCAGCGCACGGCGTCGGCCACGGCCTCGGGACTGCCGGCGCGTTGCAGCGGGGTGGCTCGCGCCTCGGCCTCGAACTCGCCCGCCGCCTGATGCACCGAGGGCAGGGTCGGTCCGGGTCCGACGCCGTTGACGCGGATGTGTGGCGCGAGGGCCTGGGCCATGGTCCGGGTGGCGACCCACAGGGCCGATTTTGACAGGCCGTAGGAGAAGAAGCGCGGATCGGGCTTCAGCACCCGCTGGTCGAGAATATTGACGATAGCCGAGCCGTCGGGCGCCTGGGCCGCGAACACCTGGGCCAGCAACACGGGCGCCCGCAGATTGACGTCCATATGCGCCGACCAGCTCTCGCCGGTGAGGCTCTCCAGCCGGTCGTCGGTGAACACCGAGGCGTTGTTGACCAGCACCGTCAGCGGGCCGAGCGCCTCGGCGGCACGACCGATCAGGGCGTGGGTCGCGACCACGTCGGCGAGATCGGCCGACAGGCAGACGGCGCGCCGGCCCATGGCCTTGATCTCATCCGCGACGCGCGCGGCCTCGTCGCCCGAATCGCGATGATGGATGGCCAGATCGAAACCGGCGGCGGCCAGCTCAAGGCAGATCGCCCGGCCGATGCGCTTCGCCCCGCCGGTGACGAGGGCGGCGCCGCGCCCCCCTTCACGCCCAGGGGCGGAGACGTCAGTCAACCCGGCCGAACTCGACGAAATTGATCAGGGCGAGAACGGCGACGAAGCCGAGGATGATGTAGAGGGCCAGCATGGAAACGCTCCTTTAGCGGGCCCGCAATAAAGCCCCGCGCGCGGGTGTTCAAGAACGCATGACGGCCTATCGTCATCCCATGACGACGTGGCGCACCCGGATCGAGCCCTTTACCCGCCCCCTGTTCTTCGCATGGTCGCGGATCAGCCGCGGCATGACCCTCGGCGTGCGCGGCGTGGCGATCGACGCCGACGGCCGGGTTCTGCTGGTGAAACACACCTATCTGCACGGCTGGTGGCTGCCCGGCGGCGGCGTCGAGCGCGGCCAGACCTGCGAGGACGCCCTGATCCGCGAGATGCACGAAGAGGCCGGCGTCATCATCGAGGGCCGCCCGATCCTCGTCAGCGTCCATGCCAACGAGCGCTTCTTTCGCGGCGACCATGTGCTCGTCTACCGTATCGACCGCTTCTCGATGATCGAGCGCACGAGCCACGGCGAGATCGCGGAGATCGCCTGGTTCGACCCGGCGGCCCTGCCGGAGGATACGCACCGGGCGACGCGGGACCGGCTGGAGGAAATCTTCAACGGTGCGGACGCTGCGACAAGCTGGTAGCCAGAGACCATGAACCCCAACCTCTTCGCCATGATCGCCGTCGTCCTCGCGGGGGGCGCGACCGCCCTGCAGGCGCCGACCAACGCCAAGCTGATGGGCGCCGTCGGCTCGCCGGTGAACGCCGCCTTCGTCTCCTTCGCCATCGGCACGGCGGCGCTCGGCATCCTCGCCGTCATCCTGCAGGCGAAGCCGGATGTCGCGGCGGCGCGCGGCCTGCCCTGGTACATCTGGATCGGCGGCCTCTATGGCGCGATCTTCGTCGTCGCGGCGGCGTGGGGGGTGCCGCGCCTCGGCGTCGCCCTGACCATCACCCTGATGGTCGCCGGACAGCTGCTCGTCGGCCTGCTGCTCGACCATTTCGGCGCCTTCGGCGCGCCGCAGCAGCCGATCAGCTGGGGCCGGGCCGCCGGCGTCGCCCTGGTTCTGGCCGGCGTCCTTATGGTCCGCCGCTTCTAGGCCTATATCGGTCCCGATGACCGAGGTGCCGATTCCTGAAAGCGAGACCGAGGCCGGCGCCCTCAAGGCCGCCGACCTGATCCGCGACGAGGCCCGCCGGGCGCCAGACAAGCCCGGCGTCTATCGTATGTACGGCGAGGACGGGACCTGCCTCTATGTCGGCAAGGCACGGTCCATCAGGAAGCGCATCCTGCAGTACGCCCAGGGCCGGTTCCACACCCAGCGCATCGGCCTGATGGTGTCCCTGACCCGCTCGATGGAGCTGGTCATCACCGCCTCGGAGACCGAGGCCCTGCTGCTCGAATCCAGCTTCATCAAACAGCTGAAGCCGCGCTTCAACGTGGTGCTGCGCGACGATAAATCCTTCGCCGAACTGATGATCCGCAAGGATCACCGCGCGCCGCAGGTCAGGAAGCACCGGGGGGCGCACACCACGCCCGGCGACTATTTCGGCCCCTTCGCCTCGACCTGGGCGGTGAACCGGACCCTGAACACCCTGCAGAAGGCCTTCCTGCTGCGGTCATGTTCCGACAGCGTCTATGAGACCCGCACGCGGCCCTGCATGCTGCACCAGATCAAGCGCTGCTCGGCGCCCTGCACCGGCCTGATCTCGCTCGAGGACTACGCCGGCCTCGTCGACGAGGCCTCGGCCTTTCTGAAGGGCAAGTCGCGCGCCGTCATCGCCCGCCTGTCCGACGAGATGAGCGCCGCCGCCGAGGCCATGGACTACGAACAGGCCGCCCGGGTCCGCGATCGCATCCGTGCCCTGTCGGCCATTTCGATGGAAAATTCCGTCAGCGCCGACGGCGTGGCCGAGGCCGACGTCTTCGCCCTGTTCTCCGAAGGCGGCCAGGCCTGCGTCCAGGTCTTCTTCTATCGCGGCGGCCAGAACTGGGGCGGGCGGGCCTATTTCCCGCGCGTCGACAGGACGGACACCGACCCCGAAATTCTCGCCGCCTTCCTCGGCCAGTTCTACGAAGACCGGCCCGTGCCGCGGCAAATCCTGGCCAACGTCCTGCCGCACGAGAAGGAACTGCTGGAGGAAGCCTTCTCGATGAAGGCGAAGACCGTGGACGGACGCCGCGTGGTGTCGATCGAGCAACCCCGGCGCGGCGACCGCAAAGCCCTCGTCGACCACGCCCTGACCAACGCCCGCGAGGCGCTGGGCCGCAAGATGGCCGAGGGCTCGGCCCAGGGCAAAATCCTCGACGAGGTCTGCGAGGCCTTCGGTCTCGACACCCGGCCCGAGCGGATCGAGATCTATGACAACGCCCACATCCAGGGGACCAACGCCGTCGGCGGCATGGTCGTGGCCGGGCTGGAGGGCTTCCAGAAGTCGCAGTATCGCAAGTTCAACATCCGCGGCGAGGACCTGACCCCCGGCGACGACTACGGCATGATGCGCGAGGTCATGCGACGTCGCTTCGGCCGTCTGGTGAAGGACGAGGACGCGGGCGAGGAGGTGGTCCGTCCCGACCTGCTGCTGATCGACGGCGGCGCCGGCCAGTTGGCCGAGGTGCTCGCCGTTCTGGCCGATCTCGGCCTGGACGACATCACCGCCGTCGGCGTGGCCAAGGGCCCCGACCGCGACGCCGGCAAGGAGCATTTCTTCATGCCGGGCAAGCCGCCCTTCATGCTGCCGCTCAAGTCGCCGGCCCTCTATTACATCCAGCGGCTGCGCGACGAGGCCCACCGTTTCGCCAACGGCGCCCACGCAAAGCGCCGCTCGATGGACATCAGGAAGAACCCGCTGGACGAGATCGAGGGCATCGGCCCCGGCCGCAAGAAGGCCCTGCTCCACGCCTTCGGCTCGGCCAAGGGCGTCAGCCGCGCCTCGGTCGCCGATCTGGTCAAGGTCGAGGGCATCAACCAGCCGATGGCCGAGCGGATTTACGGCTTCTTCCACCCCGAGACGAGGGGGTAGGGTGGCGTCGGGCACGCGTCGGGAGGGAGGTTTCAGTGAGTGAATTTGCGCAGGGCGCCGTCCACCAGGCCGCGGCCGATCTTCAGTCCGCCCTGCAATCCGACCCCGCAGTCCTCGCGGCATGGCAGGGCCTGACGCCGCTGGGCCGAAACGAGTTCATCTGCTGGGTCGAGGACGCCAAACAGCCCGCGACCCGTCAACGCCGCATCATGCGAACGACCGAAGAACTTCTGGAAGGCAAGAAACGCCCCTGCTGCTGGTCCGGCTGTATCCACCGCACCGACAAGGCACCCGGCCGCTGGCAACAGGCGGTGCTGATCGATGGGAAGGGGCGGAGGTCGTAGACGGCCGGCCGGGCCCACGAACCCGGTGCCTGCGTGACGAGGCCAACCGCACCCGCCGTCGGATGGACATCAGGAATCAACCAGCCGCTGGCGGAGCGGATTTACGGCTTCTTCCATCCTGAGGGGCAGCGGCAGGCGGCATTGCCCCAAACTTCGGCAACTCAGGTCACCGTTTGCGGGCGACGATGAACGGACGCCGGTCGTTGCCCTTGGTCGCGTGATTCTCTGTGGCGAGGATGTCGAAGCCCTGGGCGTCCAGGAGGCGACAAAGCTCGCTCTGCCGGAAGACGCTGACGTAGGGCGCCTTGCCGATCGCGCGCATCACCGGCAGCAGGACCAGTCTGATCAGCGGGTTCATGTCGCCGAGGCAGGGCGTCTTGGATATGAACAGGCCGCCCGGGCCCAGCAGGGCATGAATGCGGCCCAGCGTGCCCGGCACATCCCGGACCATGTGGAGATAGTTGAAGCCCAACACCGCATTGAACCGCCCGGCCGCCAGCATCGGCGCCTCTGCGGTCGCGGTATGGAAGGACAACGAGGGGATCGGGCCGGCGGCGTGCTTCTCCCTGGCGATCGCGATCATTCCGGCGGAAATGTCTGTCGCCAGATAGCTCGGAACACCACCCGCCAGTCGCAGCGCCGTGCTTCCGGTCCCGCAGCCCAGTTCCAGCACCCGATCGTCCGGATTCAGCAAGGCGCGGGTCCGGTCCAGGGAGCGCTCATAGCCGCCCTGGTCGGCAATGGCGTCCTTCGCGTATTTCCGCGAAATCCTGTCCCAGAACCGGGCGTCGCTGGCGGTACTCATGGTGATGCGCTCCTGTGCGCCGTCCATTACCATATGCGCAAACCGGGTAAATTGCTGAAATTCGTGGCTATGATATACGTAAATGCATGAAGGCAATGGACTGGAACCATATTCGCGGGTTTCACGCGACCGCCCTCGCCGGGTCCCTGTCGGCGGCGGCCCGCCAGCTGGGCCTGACCCAGCCCACATTGTCGCGGCAGGTCCTGGCGCTTGAGGCCAACCTGGGCGTGGACCTGTTCGAACGACGGGGCCGCAAGCTGGTCCTGACCCAGACCGGGATGGAACTGCTCGACCATATCCGGATCATGGGGGACGCCGCGGACACGCTCGCGCTCGCGGCCACCGGCCGGGCGCAGGAGATTGGCGGTCGGGTCTGTATCTCGGCCACCGATACCTTTGCGGCCTATGTTCTTCCCGAGATCGTGGCGCGCATCAGATCGGAAGCGCCGCAGATCACGATCGCCATCGTCGCGTCCAACGAAATCAGCGATCTGCATCGTGGCGAAGCGGACATCGCCGTCCGCCACGTCCGTCCTGATCGCCCCGGCCTGGTCGGCCGGCACATTTGCGATACGGCCGCGAGCTTCTTTGCGTCCGAGGACTGGGTGGCCCGCAACGGCCTGCCCGGGAAGCCTGCGGATCTCGCCAGGGCGGGTCTGATGGGCTTCGATGACCCCCGCTTCTCCGGCTTTCTGCGGGAGATAGGCATCCCCGTCGCCACCGAGGATTTCCGGATCGTGTCGGAGTCCGCGGTCGTGATCTGGGAGATGGTCAAACGCGGGATGGGTGTGGCTGTGATGATGCGCGAAGTGGCAGAGCGGACGCCCGGCGTGGTCAATCTCCTGCCGGATATGGCGCCGATTCCGGTGCCGATCTGGCTGGTCACCCACCAGGAACTGGAATCCAGCCCCCGCGTTCGCCTGGTCCAGACGATCATGGCCGAGGAACTGGCCCGGCTGTAGGGGCCGGCGGTCTTGCGGAGCCTGCCCCTCTCCCCCCGCGAGAGAGGATTGCCTATACCGTCCCCATGACCGACGAATCCCGCGACGCCCTGCTCTCCGGCTACCGCCGCTTCCGTGAGGACCACTGGCCCGCCGCCAAGGCCGAATATGAGGCGCTGGCCTCGAAAGGTCAGAAGCCGCACACCCTCGTGGTGGCCTGTTCCGACAGCCGCGCCGATCCGGCCCTGATCTTCGACACCGCGCCCGGCCAGCTGTTCGTGGTTCGCAACGTGGCCAATCTGGTCCCGCCCTATGAGCCCGACGGCCACCTGCACGGCGTCTCGGCGGCGCTGGAGTTCGGGGTCAAGGTGTTGAACGTCTCGCGCATCATGGTCATGGGTCACGCCCACTGCGGCGGGGTCAACGCCATGCGTTACGGCGCCCCCGACAACTGCCAGGATTTTGTGGCCCCCTGGGTGGCCCAGGGGGCGCCGGTCGTACGCCGCGTCTGCGAGGCGTGCGCCCCCGAAGAGGCGGAGCGGGCGGCCGAGGAGGCGGTGGTCCGCCTGTCGCTGCAGAACCTGCGCACCTTCCCCTGGATCGCCGAGCGCGAGGCGGCGGGCGCCCTGGCGCTCAGCGGCGTCCATTTCGGCATCGCGGACGGCGTCCTGCGCTCGCTGCGCGACGGCCAGTTCGTGTCCCTGGCCTGAGGGCGCGCAAGCCGGACGCTCGCTTCATGCAGCGAAGCATGGCAGATCGCGTTGAGGTATTCGGAGCGCACGCATGACACCCAATCCCCACGCCAATCCCATTCCGAACATCCTGACCGGCCTGCGGCTGATCGCCGGGGTCATCATGTTCCTGATCCTGGCGGGGGCGGCGCCGCAGGGCATTCCCTTCATGTCCGAATATCTGAGCCCGGATGACCAGTTCCGCTTCGGGCGCACGGCCTTCGTCATCTTCGTGGTCGCGGCCTCGACCGACTGGGTCGACGGCTATCTGGCGCGGCGCTGGCACAGCACGACCCGCTGGGGCGCCATCCTCGATCCGATCGCAGACAAGGTGCTGATCACCGGCGCCATCCTCGGCGTCCTGGCCTGGGGCGCCCTGCCGCAGATCGCCATTCCCTGCGGCCTGATCCTGTTCCGCGAGTTCGCCGTCTCGGCCCTGCGCGAGACCGTCGCCGGCAAGGTCAAACTGCCGGTCACCGTCCTGGCCAAGTGGAAGACCGTCCTGCAGATGGTGGCCTTGGCCTGCCTGCAGCTGGTCCTGCTGTGGGACGGCTTCGGCCTGCCGCTGGAATGGCAGCCCCATTTCCAGACCTTCGCCTATGTCCTGATCTGGATCGCCGCCATCGTCACCGTCTGGACCGGCTGGCAGTATTTCTCGAAGGCCCAGCAGAAGATGAGCCAGATCTAGGACGTAGGGCTTAGGAATTAGGTCGTAGGGCTTGGGAGCAGCTGGCGCGCTAATTCCTAAGCCCTAATTCCTAAGCCCTCGTCCGCGTCAGCGGACGCCCAACTCCCGCACCAGCCCGTCCATCCCGTACACATCCCGCAGCGCCGTCGTCACCGCGCCCGTGGTCACGATCACCGAGCGGTTGACGCGGACGTCATAGCCATAGGCGTTGCGCTGGGTCAGGACGGTCGAGTCGAAATTGGCGCCCAGAATCTCACCGGCCGCATTGACCACCGGCGAACCCGACGAGCCGCCGATGGTGTCGGACGACACCGCCATATTCAGCACCGTATCCCCGTCGATCCGCTCACGCGCGGCCAGCAGTCTGGGCGCCACATCGAACGGCGCCGAACCGGTCGCCCGGTCCCACAGACCGTCGAAGGTGGTGAACGGCCCCCAGCGCTGGCCCGGAACGTCCGTGCCCTCGATCTTGCCGTAGGTCAGCCGCAGGGTGCCCGTGGCGTCCGGATAGACGGCGTCGCCATAGGTCTGGAAGCGCAGGGCGGCGAGGCGCTCGGAGGCCCGGTCGGTCGGGGCCTGAACGCGGGCCTCCCAGTCCGAGCGGATGGCGCGGGTCTCGTCCTGGATCGACAGCAGATACTGGATCAGCGGATCCTGCGAGGCCTCGACGGCCGCCAGGCCGCCTTCCCACAGGGCGCGGCGCACGGCGGGATCCGCCAGGGTCGTGCCCTCGATCAGCCGTGCCGACAGCTGCTCCGGCGACTCCCGTCCCAGCAGGCCGCGCACGCGGGGATCATCGACGGTCAGCCATTCGCGGGTCTTGGACAACCACCATTCCATGCGGACCTGCTCGAGGCCCGGATAGACCGGCCGCTCTGCGAACAGGCCGGACTGCACCCCGGACAGGCGGCTGTCGGCATATTCCGGAAGCCGCTCGGCCGAAGGCTTGGCCCGCTCCTGCGCGCCCCGCACCAGCGTCCGGGCCCAGCTGAACAGCTGCGAACCGCCGGCCACCGGCGTGGTCCCCATGCCCGTTCCGCCCTCCAGCAACGCCATGGCGGGATACAGTTCGCGCACGACCGGCTGGGCGGCGCTCAGCGTCGTCCAGGGATTGGCGTCGCCGGCGCCGGCCTCGGCCCGACCGCGGAAGTCGGCCTCTGCATCGGCCCGTGCGGCCATGAAGGCCGGGTCGATCAGCGCCGCCATCCGCCCCCGGCCGCGCTTGTAGGTGTTCTCCAGGCTGACGACCGGGTCCATGGCCTCGAACGCCTGACGCTCTCCCTCCTGTGAATAGCGGATCAGCCGCCCGCGCAGCTCCGACGCCAGCAGCTGGTCCATCGGCAGGACCACGTCGCGGATCGTGAACAGCTGGTCCTGCGTCAGCAGCCGCTGGGTCGCGCCCGGGCTGCCCGAGACGAACACCGGCGTGCCCTCGACCGGTTGCGAGGCGTTCCACACGAAATGGGTCGGGGTCGCCGCCGGGGCGTCGTTCTCGTACAGCCGGATGAAGGCCGCATCGATGGCGAAGCGGGGGAAGCTGAAATTGTCCAGGTCACCGCCGAAGGTCGCGGCCCGGTCCTCGGGCGCCCATGCCAGCCGCACGTCCGAATAGCGTTTGTAGGTATAGAGTTTGAACTGGCCGCCGCGGTACAGGCTGACCACCTGACAGCGTCTGCCGGCGTCGCCGCCGCAAGCCTCCTGTTCGATCCGGCCCGCCTCGGCGTCCCGCGCGCGGGTAAAGGCCTGGCCTTCCAGGCCGGCGCCGGCGGCGTGCATCCGCTCCGTCACGTCGCTGATGTTGGTCAGGATTTCCGCCGTCCCGCCGGGGCATTTCAGCTCCTCCTCGCGGGTGCGCGGGGTGAAGCCGGTCTCGGCGTAGTTGACCGCCTGGGTCGACAGATTGGCCACGCAGGTGGCGACGCAGTGGTTGTTGGTCATCACCAGCCCCTCGGCCGAGACGATGCCCGCCGAACAGCCGCCGAACTTGACCGAACTCAGCCGCACCCGGTCCAGCCAGGCCTGGTCGATATTGGTCCCCAGCGTCGCGTTGGCGCGCGCGATCGGGAAGTTGTCGAACGTCCACATGCCTTCTTCCGCGCGCGCAGCGGAGCCGGCGGCGAGAGTGAGCAGGGCGGCGGCGAGGGCGGGGGTGAGGTGACGCATCTTTTGAACTCCAATCCCTCTCCCCTTGCGGGTGGAGGAGGCTCGCATGCGAGCCGACGACGGGTGGCCCGCGTAGCGGGTCGGATGAGGGGTCGTGCCGGCGTCGGCCAGCGGGCGAGCGGACCATGAATGACGAAGGGGTCGCCCGGCAAGACCGGTGCGACCCCTCATCCATCAGGCGGAGTTTATCCTCGGGCCGACCAAGGTCGGACCCGGGGGCCTGACACCTTCTCCCGCAAGGGGAGAAGGAAAGCTATTCCACCCCCAGCTCTTCCAGCAGGGCCGGGCTCGGATAGATGTTGCGCAGCGCCTCGGTGATCGCCGCCGTCGACACCGACACCGTCCGGTTCAGGGCGCCGTCATAGCCATAGGCGCCGCCCAGCGAGTGGATGTTGCCGTCGAAGGCCGCGCCGATGACCTCGCCGGCGGCGTTGATCACGGGCGAGCCCGAGTTGCCGCCGATGATGTCGTTGGTCGAGGAGAAATTATAGACCGTATCCCCGTTCACCCGGCTCTGGTTGTCGATGAAGGCCTGGGCCGCATTGAACGGCTCCGCGCCCGTCGCCCGCTCGTACAGTCCGCCCATATAGGTGAAGGCCGGCACGGTAACGCCACGGTAGGTCCAGCCCTCGACCGCGCCATAGGACAGGCGCAGCGAGAAGGTGGCGTCCGGATACTGGTTGGTGCCGTACACCGCGAACCGGGCCTGGGCGACCTTTTCGGCTGCGCGGGCGGTCGGGGCGTTGACCTCGGCGGACCAGCGCGCGCCGATCGCCTGGGCGGCGGCGTCATTGGCGATGATGAAGGCCAGCAGGGGGTCGGCGGCGGCCATCTGTTCCGTGGTCATGGCGGCGGCCTCGGCGCGGAAGGCGGCATTGCCCATCCGGGTCGTCGAGATCAGCCGGTCAGCGAGGGCCTCGGGGCTCTCGCGGCCCAGCAGGGTCTTCACGTCGGGATGGTCGACGGTCAGATACTCGCGGGTCTTGGACAGCCAGTAGCGCAGACGGATTTCCTCCATCTCCATGGCGATCGGCGTCTCGGCGCCCACGGCGGCGATCATGCGCGCGCGCTGCGCCTCGGTCATCGACGGGTTCTTCGACGCCCGCACCATGGCCCGGGCCATCTGGTACAGGGTCGAACCGCCGCCGGCGGCCTGGTCCAGTTGGCGGGCCGGCAGGAACAGCTCACGCGCCGTCGCCTGCACCCGCTCCAGGTCCGCCCAGGGGTCCCCGATCCGCTGGACCAGGGCCGGATCGGCAGCCACGCGGGCGCGCAGCTCGGTCTCGGCGTCACGCCGCGCGCCGAGGAAGGCCGGGTCCAGCAGGGCCTGATGCTGGCCGTACTGGGCCTTGAAGCTGTTCTCCAGGCCGAACACCGGATCGAATGACACCCGCTTGGCCTCATCGCCAGTCAGCGAATACTCCAGCAGGCGGCCGCGCAGTTCCGAGTTCTGGATCAACGTCAGCGGCAGCTGCTGGTCGCGCAGCCGCTCCAGCTGGCTCATGGTCAGCAGGCGCGAGGTCGAGCCGGGGTTGCCGGCCACAAAGACCGGGTCGCCCTCGGCCGGGGCGTTCGGGTTCCAGCGCAGGAAGCCGGGGCTCTCGACCGGACGGCCGTCCTCATAGGCCCGCAGGAAGCCGGCATCGAGGGCGTAGCGCGGGAAGTTGAAATTGTCGGGGTCCCCACCGAAGAAGGCGGCCTGGTTCTCGGGCGCGAACACCAGACGGACGTCTTCGTAGCGGCGGAACTTGTACAGGGCGAACCGGCCGCCGCGGTAGAAGCTGATGACCTGACAGTTGAATTTCGGATCGGCGGCGCAGGCCTCTGACTGGATGGCGTTGGTCTCGGCCGTACGGGCGGCGTTGAAGGCCGCGCCCTCAAGCCCGGCGCCGGCGCCCAGCACCCGGTCAGTCACATCGACGATGTCGACCAGAACCTCGGCGGTCTGGCCGGGGCAGCGACGCTCTTCCTCGCGGTTGGCGGTCAGGAAGCCGTTTTTCACAAAGTCCTGCTCGGGCGTCGACAGTTCCTGCACGCAGCCGACGACACAGTGCCAGTTGGTCAGGATCAGACCTTCGTCGGACACGAAGGAGGCGGAGCAGCCCTGGATGCGGACGGCGGCGTTGCGGACCCGGTCCAGCCACGCCTGGTCGATCCGCGTGCCGTATTTGTCGTTCACCGTCTGGATCGGGAAATTGTCGAACGTCCACATGCCTTCGTCGGCGCGGGCGGTGGAAGGCGTGGCCATCACGGCCATCACGCCGGCGACAGCGGCGATCGAGGCGGTCGCCGAAAAGGCGGCGCGAAGCGAACGAAGCGACATTCTGCGGAATCTCCCAGGGGGCCGGCGGACGTCGCCGGACGTTGCAATCTGCATAGACACGATGAACGAAGTCCGTCCAGCGCGCCACGGCAGGGCGAGGGAAAGGACACCCGCGTTCGCCTTACCCCGATTTAACTTGGCCCCGCTGCCTTGCATCGTCAGATAGCGGTCAACGTCAGGGGTTCAGCCGTTTCCATGTCGCTTGCACTTTCCACCCTCCTGTTTGAGTGGCGCCGCTATATGGCGGCCGTCATGGCGCTGGCCCTGTCGGGCCTGCTCGTGCTCGCCATGACCGGCGTATTCATCGGCATCGGCAAGGGATTCACCGCGACCATCGAGCGGTCCAGCGCCGACATCATCATCATGCAGCCGGGCGCCACCAGCCTGATGGGTGGGCCGTCGGGCGTGCCGCGCCGGTTCATTCCGCTGGCCTATCGCAATCCGCAGGTGATCGAGGTCCAGCCGCTGGACGGCGCCGGCGGATCGTTCCAGTCGGTCAAGAACGTCGACCCGACCATGTCCCAGGCCGACCGCGCCCGCCAGCGCGCGCCGCGCCAGCAGTTCGTGCAGGCCAGCATCATCGACACCACGCCCGGCGCCGTGACCATTCCCACCGACTACTCGCAGGAATTGGTCGACGCCCTGCGCCAGCCCTACACGGTCGCCATCGACGAAACGGCCGTGACCAAACTGGGCGTCAAGCTCGGTGACCGGGCCCTGTACAATGGCCAGACCGTCACCGTGGTGGGCATCACCCGCGGCTATCCCAACATGATGCAGGCCAATATCGTCATGTCGCGGGACACACTGCGGATGCTCGGCCAGGCTGACACCGGACCGCGCGTCGGGCCGCTGATGATCAAGCTGCGCGACCCGGCCCAGGCCGATCGCGTCGCCGCCGAGCTGAACGCCCTCGGCGATGGCCAATGGAAGGCATGGACGCGTCAGGAACTGGCTGACGCCAACGCCGGCGCCATGTTCGAGGAAGGCATCCTCGTCATCATCATCGGCGGCTGCGTC
Organism: Brevundimonas sp. UBA2416; assembly: GCF_002343105.1. Lineage (NCBI taxonomy): Bacteria > Pseudomonadati > Pseudomonadota > Alphaproteobacteria > Caulobacterales > Caulobacteraceae > Brevundimonas > Brevundimonas sp. UBA2416. The sequence goes on along the minus strand of NZ_DDRM01000032.1, from coordinate 10,621 downwards.
GTGCTGGGCACCATCATCGGCGTGGCCATCACCTGGCAGACCCTGCGCGGCGCCATCATGGCCAACATCAAGGAGTTCGCCTCGCTGCGGGCGCTCGGCGTCGGCATGGGTTCGCTGAACCGCATCGTCATGGAGCTCAGCTTCTGGGTCGGTCTGGTCGGCGTCGCCGCCGCCATCGGCCTGACCCTGCTGGTGCAGATGCTGGCCATGGCCAATGCCGTGATCATCGCCCTGCCGCCCATCCTGCTGATCATCGTCGGCGGCGGCCTCGTCGTCATCGCCATGCTGTCGGGCCTGCTGTCCCTCGGCATCCTCAAGAACAGCCAGCCTGCGGATCTGCTGCGATGAGCCCGACAAAGACTCACGGCAAGCACGGCGACTTCGCCATCGAGGCCAAGGGTCTCGTAAAGCGGTTCAAGTCCGGCAAGTCCTTCATCGAGGTGCTGAAGGGCGTGGACTTCGACGCCCGCCACGGCGACCTGACCATGGTCATGGGTCCGTCGGGCTCGGGCAAGTCGACCCTGATCGCCGCCCTGTCCGGCCTGTTGCGGCCGGAAGAGGGGCGGGTCGACACCCTTGATGTCGATGACCTGTGGAAGCTGTCGACCGGCAAGATCGACAAATTCCGCCTCGACCACTGCGGCTTCATCTTCCAGGGCTTCAACCTCTTCCCCGCCCTGACCGCCCTGCAGCAGGTGGAGATCGTGCTGAAATTCCAGGGGCTGTCCAAGGCCGCTGCCCGGAAGCAGGCCACCATCGCTCTGGAGGAAGTCGGCCTCGGCCCGCGTCTTCATCAGCGGCCCTCGATCCTGTCCGGCGGTGAAAAGCAGCGCGTCGCCATCGCCCGCTGTCTGGCCAAGAACCCGCAGATCCTGTTCGCCGACGAACCGACCTCCGCCCTCGACGGCGAGAACGGCCAGATCGTCATCCGGCTTCTGCGCCGGGCCGCCACCGAACACGGCGCTGCTGTCATCTGCGTGACGCACGATCCTCGTCTCGAGGAATGGGCCGATCGCGTCATCAAGATCGAAGACGGCGTGATCATCGACGATCAGCGCCGCACCCCCAATCCCGACGCCAAGCTGGCGTCGCACTGAACCGCCTCAGGAACTCCACCATGCCCGCCTTCCTCAAGAACAAATGGCTCTGGATCGGCCTCGTGCTGATCGTCGTCATCGTCGCCGGCTTCCTGTTCATGCAGGGGCAGGGCAAGGCGAAGAAGGCCGAGGAAGAGAAGGCCGCGGCCACCCGCGTCGAAAGCCCCTATGCGGCCATCGCCAACGGCAAGGTCGACGTCGAGGGCGGCATCATCCAGATCGCGGCCCGCCGCGGCGGCGTGGTTCGCGAAGTGCTGGTCCAGGAAGGCGACCGCGTCGTCGCCGGCCAGATCCTCGCCCGTCAGGAAGACGACGAGCCGCGCCTCGCCCTGCAGAGCGCCAACGCCGACGTCGCCCAGGCCGAAAGCCAGCTCCGCCTGATCCAGGTCGACATCCGCACCGCCCAGCGCGAGCACGACCGCCTCGCCCGGCTGGTCGATTCCAACTTCGTCGCCGCCTCGCGCATGGATCAGGCCCGCGACGCCATCGCCCAGGCCCAGGCCCGGCTCGGCTCGGCCCAGGCCGCCGTGCAGACGTCCCGCGCCCGCCGCGACCAGGCCGCCTACAATGTCGAACTGACGGTGATCCGCGCGCCCCAGTCGGGCCGTATCGTGCGCCGTTACGCCAACCCCGGCGCCGGCGCCTCGACCCTGAACGTGTCCAACATGTTCGATCTCGAGCCCGACGCCCCGCGCATCGCCCGCGCCGAGATCGTCGAGAGCGACATCCCCAACATCACGCCCGGACAGGCCGTCGAGATCACCCCCGAGGGCGACCCGTCCAAGGTCTATGTCGGGACCGTCCTGCGTCGCGCCGCCGTCTTCGGGGCCCGCAAGCTGGCCTCGGACGACCCCTCGCAGCGTTCGGACGAACGCGTGGTCGAGGTCGTCGTCACCGCCGGCGACGCCCCCCTGCTGATCGGTCAGCGGGTGCTGGTGAAATTCATGAAGCCCGGCGAAACCGCCGGCGCCCCCCGCGCCGTCGCCGCCGGCGTCCCCGCGACCCGCTCGATGCAGGCCCCCGCGCAGGCGGGGTGAGGATCAGGTAGTAGGTGATAGGAATTAGGGATTGTATTCGGACGCCGGGCTCGCGAGCCGCAATTCCTAATTCCCAAGACCTAATTCCTCATCCCTACTTCCCTTCGAACACCGCCCCCCGCTTCTCCAACGCCGCCGTCACGCCTTCCAGATGGTCGTCGCTCAGATGCGCCAGCGCCTGCATCGAGGCGGTCATCTCGAGGATCTGGTCGAAGGTCGCGTCGCGGCCCTGACGCAGCAGGGCCTTGGTCATGCGCAGGGCCTGGGGCGCGCGGGAGGCCACGTCTTCCGCGATCTCCATGGCCTCGTCCATCAGCCGCTCGGGCGCGACCACCCGGCTGACCAGACCCCACTCCATCGCCGTCCTCGCGTCCAGCACCCGCGCGGTGAACAGCATCTCGGCGGCCCGCGCATAGCCGACGTTGCGCGGCATCAGCCAGGCCCCGCCGTCGCCCGGCAATATGCCCAGCTTCAGGAAGGGCACGCCGAAGCTGGCCGTCTCCGAGGCGATGCGGATATCCCCCAGCCCGGCGATGTCGCAGCCCAGCCCCATGGCCGGGCCGTTGACCGCCGCGATCAGCGGAACCTCCAGCCCATAGAGCGACCGCACGATCCGGTGCACGACGCGGCGATAGCGTTCGCGGATCTCGGCCCCTGTCCCGGCGAACATGTCGCGCCGGTCCTTCATCGCCTTCAGGTCGCCGCCCGCTGAAAACGCCCGCCCGGCCCCGGTCAGGATCACGCAGCGCACGCCCGGGTCCGCATTCACCGCCTCGCAGGCCGCCGCAAAGGCCTCGCCGTCCTCAAGGTCGGGCAGGGCGTTCAGCCGGTCGGGCCGGTCCAGGGTCCAGAGTTCAATGTGCGCGCGGCGCTCTCGGCGGATCAGGGTCATGCGACCGGTGTGCCGCACGCCGGGCCCCGCCGCAACGTCAGGTCCCCGACGGCTTCCCCGACAGCGACCACCAGGCCCGCATGCCGGCGGTGTCAGAGGCATCTTCAGCCGGCGGTTCGATCGCCGCCTCGGCCGCGGCCAGGCTGGCGAAGCTGCGCACCACGGCGGCGCCCGGCGGCACGGCCCGGTCCTCATCGATGAAACAGGCCGGTTCGGCGGCGGGCCTGTCGTCGCGCGCCACAGCCGGCGGCGTTGCCGGTCGGCCCGTCGCGGCCAGCGAAAAATCCACCCCGCGGTCCTCGGACCAGCCGGTGCGCCACGGCCGCAGAAGCGTCGTGGCGACGAGCGTCGCCTTCAGCCTGAACATGGTCCCCACCCCTTGTGTAATTACTCTGGCACAGGTTGAGGGACCACGTCGAATGACGAACCCTGACGGGTGAATTGCAAAGCCCCGGACCTTGCGGACCGGGGCTGGATCGTCTGCGGCTTCGCGCGAACCTAGTCGCGCTTGCGAAGCTTGATGGGCACGAAGTTGGACGGGTGGCTGACCACGCGGTCGCCGGCCCCATAGCCGTTCTTCGTATTCACCAGCATCCCGCCCCACAGGGCGAAGGACATCATGGCGTGCTGCAGATTGCGGTCTCTGTCTTTCATCTGGCGTCTCCTTTCGAGTGAATGATGAAAAGAGACACGTCGTGCTTTTCGGGAATCTCACCGTCATAGTCGTTTCGCGTCATGGTGAAGCTAACATCAGGACGTAAAAAAAGCAACAAGTTTTACTCCGCTACCGGACCATATTTCGCATTCATGTCACCAAATCCCTCATCGCCGCCCCGCAGCATCGCCACCCCCTGCGTCAAGGTCTGCGTCGTCGACGGCGCGACCAGCCTCTGCCTCGGCTGCTGGCGCACCCTGTCCGAGATCGGCGGCTGGAGCGGGTTCACGGACGAGGAACGGGCGCGGATCATGGCGGAGCTGCCGGCGCGGGAGGCGCGCGCGGGAGGGATGAGGGACTAGGGATGAGGGATTAGGAGGGAAGGAAGCGGGGGCGCAGCCGGCTCCATCGCAGGCCGCCACTCATCCCTCATCCCTGATCCCTCATCCCTCCCTTAACCCCCTGCAAACCACACCCCTTCACCGCATCCCAACCGCCGTGTGCGACAGCTGAGCCGCCGCAGAAGCGGCGTGTTCACGACGGACGGCGTATGCGTTTCGACCTTTCCTCCGCCGGAGTCATGGCCCTGGCCGTGGCCTCCGCCCTGACCACCGCCTGGTGGCTGAACCACGCCGACGCGCGGGGCCAGGCGCATGCCGCCACGCCCGCGCCCGTTCACGCCCCCACCCACGGCGGCCCCGCCCAGGTTCTGAAAGCCGCCGACGGCCACTATTGGGCCGACGCCCTGATCGACGCCAAAGACGGCCAACGCGCCGTGCGCGTCATGGTCGACACCGGCGCCAGCGTCGTGGTCCTGACCCCCGCCGATGCGGTCCGTCTGGGCCTCAGCCTCAAGGCCGGCGACTTCTCCGCCACCGTCATCACCGCCTCCGGCCCCGTCCGCGCCGCCCCGGTGGCCCTGCGCACCGTCGCCGTCGCCGGCGCCCGCGTCGAACGGGTCGAGGCCCTCGTCGTCGAGCGCGGCCTGCCCCACAGCCTGCTCGGCATGAGCTACCTCGGCCGCCTCTCGTCCTTCAGCGCGACGCCCGTGGGACTGACGCTGCGGCCGTAGGAGTGGCCAGTGGTTAGTGGCTAGTGGCTAGTGGCTAGTGGGTGCTGGATCGGACGCCTGCGCGAACAGCATGGACCCGCTCTCGCCTCAGCCCATCACTCGCCACTAGCCACTAGCCACTAACCACCAGCCACTCAAAAAGCCTTCCACACCACCGCCCCCGCCGTCACCAGCAGCCACACCGCGAACGCCCGTCTCAGCACGGCCCGGTCCAGCGCATGCGCCAGCTTCGCCCCCCAGGGCGCGACCGCCGTGGTCAGCACCGCCATCACCACCGCCCCGGGCGCATTCACATACCCCAGCGACAGCGGCGGCCGCCCGCCCGCGTCCCAGCCGAACCCCACGAACCCCAGGGTCGCCACCCCCCCGATCGCCAGTCCAAAGCCCGAGGCCGTCGCCACCGCCTGATGCACCGGCCGTCCGCACAGCATCATCATCATCCCGCCGAAACTGCCGCCGCCGATCCCCATCATGGCCGACAGCCCGCCGATGACGGTCCCCGTCACGCGCCGCCCCCAGCCCTCCGGCAGATCCCGCCTCAGCGTCACCCGCTCCGGCAACAGCCCCATCTGCGCCGCCACGACCAGCAGGCAGACGCCATAGACGATGGCCAGCCCCTGCATCGAGGTGAACCCCGCGACCCCCGCCCCGATCAGCGCCCCCGCCGCCACCCACGGCGTCCAGGTCTTCAGCACCCCCTCATCCACCGCCCCATGGGCCCGATGCGCCCTGAGCGACCGCCACGAGGTCGCGACAATGGTCAGCAGCGACGTCCCGATCGCCGTATGCAGATTGCCCTCGCCCCCGACACCCAGCACCTCGAAGGCATAGAAGACCGCCGGCACAATCACCGTCCCGCCCCCGACCCCGAACAACCCGGCGACGAGCCCCCCGACCAGCCCGGCGGCGGTCAACGCCGCGAGCAGGAGGAGCAGGTCGGGCAGAGGGAGGGTGGTCATGAAGGCAAGGAGTACCGGAGGCGCACGTCATCGTCTCCTCCCCGTCGCGCAGCGATGGGGAGGGGGACCGCGCGAAGCCCGCAGGGCGAAGCGGGGTGGAGGGGCGCCGGCCGCACGGACCCCGCTTGCAACGCCCGGGCGAACCGGGCCAAGTGCGGCGCAAGAGGGGCAGCGGTCTCGGGCGCGTCGCGCATCGGTCCATCCTCTATGAGTAAATGAGCGCGGGCCTACTGGCTGCGCCAACCCGAACGCCGCAGGAAAGCCAACGCCTGATGCCCACGATTGCCGACATCCCCAGCTATGACACGTTCATGTGGCCGATCATTGAGCGAATGAAAGTTCATGGGCGCTCGATGACAAACGCCGAGATGGACGATGACGTGGCTGGTTACATGGGCCTGAGCGACGATCAGCGCGCGGTCGAGCACGGCTCAACCGGGCGTTCGGAAGTTGAGTATCGGATGGCTTGGGCCAGAACTTACCTCAAGAAGATTGGAGCGCTCACGAATAGTGGACGAGCCGTGTGGACGCTGACGCCGCAGGGCGCAGCGATGACGAAAGAAGAGGTTGACGCAGGTCCCCGCGAGGTTCGCGGCCAGTACGCGGAGCGTCGTGCCACTCGCCCCAAGACTCCTTCCGCGCCTACGACATCCGATCTTGTTGCCGCGGAGTTCGAGGACGCCGAAGGATGGAAAGATCAGTTGCTCGCGCAACTCCTTCAGCTTGATCCCGCAGCCTTCGAACGCCTTTGCCAACGATTGCTCAGAGAATCCGACTTTTCCAAAGTCGAAGTCACGGGCCGATCCGGCGACGGCGGCATCGACGGCACCGGGGTGCTGCGGGTCAACCTGCTGTCCTTCCACGTCCTGTTCCAGTGCAAGCGCTACTCCGGCTCGGTCGGGGCCGGGGCGGTTCGGGATTTCCGTGGCGCCATGGTCGGGCGCACCGACAAGGGGCTGATCATCACCACCGGCACCTTCACCGCCGACGCCCGGCGCGAGGCGACCCGCGACGGCGCCCCGGCCATCGATTTGGTCGATGGCGACGCCCTGTGCGACCTGCTCAAGGACCGCGGGCTTGGGGTCGCGGTTCGCATGGTCGAGGAAGTGACTGTCAACGAAGCCGCGTTCGCGGACTTCTGACCCCCCGCAACCTTTCCCCACCGACTCCCGTTCTTCCCGGCAACAGGGCCGCCCCGACCCGGAAAGACACTCCCATGACCTCCATCCCCCACACCCTGTCGGCGCTCGCGGCCGGCGCCCTGCTGATGTCCGCCGCGGGCGCCGCCCAGGCGCAGACGCCGTACACCGCCTACAGCAGCCAGGGCCGCGACATCCCCAGTTCGTGCCGCAATGTCGAACAGCTGGCCAACGGCTATGTCTCGGCCGAATGCCAGGCCGACGGCGGCTGGCGCTGGAGCTCGCTGCGGCCGGTGGATTGCCGCTCGTCGATCTCGAACCGCGACGGCGTCCTGACCTGCACCGGCGCGCGCACCACGGTCGGCGCCCTCTATCCGGACAACAGCGGCAGCGGCTACAGCGGCCAGGGCCCGACGCAGCAGCCCGGCGGCATCATCGGCGCCCTGTTCGGGGCCGTGTTCGGCGACGCCTTCGGCAATGACCAGCAGGTCGAGCAGGACTACGACCAGGGCCGCCGTCCGCTGGGCGAGCGCCGCGTGCAGCTCGAGGCGCGGATCGACGCCGGGGTGCGCGACGGCTCGATCAGCCGCACCGAGGCGAACCGGCTGCGCGCGGAATACAATTCGTTGGTCCAGCTCGAGACCCGCTACGCCGCCGACGGCCGGCTGACGACCCAGGAGCGCAACGACCTGCGCACCCGCTACAACGCCCTGTCCCAGCGCGTCGGCGATGCGCGCGATGACGGCGGCTATGGCGACGACTATGGCTGGCGTTCGCTGGCCGACCAGCGCACGGCCTTCAACGCCCGCGTCGATGTCGCCCTGAACGACCGCCGCATCAGCCGCACCGAGGCCAACCGGCTGCGCAGCGACTTCGACGCCCTCGTCCGCCTCGAGGCCGGCTATGAGCGCGACGGTCTCAGCGACCGCGAACGTCAGGACCTGACCACCCGCCTCGCCGACCTCGACCGCCGCATCGGCGACGTGGCCTACGACGGCGGCTACGGAACCGACGGCCGCGCCGTCGCCCTGGAAGCCCGCATCACCGCCGGCGAGCGCAACGGCTCCATCAGCCGCGCCGAGGCGAGCCGCCTCCGCGAAGAGCTCCGCGACCTGACCCGCCGCTGGGCGGAGCTCGAGGCAAGGGTGCAGGTGCGCCGCTAAGCGAGTGGCGAGTGGTTAGTGGCCAGTGGTTAGTGGTTAGTGGTTAGTGTCGCCCGCACGCCCGTCGGCGGAAGGGCGGCGCGGACCGCGCTTTCGCACAGGCGTCAGCCAGCCACTAATCACTAGCCACTCGCCACTCAGATCAACAACGCCCCCTCGTGCCTCAACAACCACCCCTTCCGCTCCAGCCCGCCGCCGAAGCCGGTCAACGACCCGTCCGCCCCGATCACCCGGTGGCAGGCCAGCACCAGCGGGATGGGATTGCGGTTCAGCGCCGTCCCCGCCGCCTGGGATGCGCCGGGCTCGCCCGCCCGCTTCGCCATCTCGCCATAGCTGATGGTCGCGCCCGCCGGCACCCCGGCCAGCGCCCGCCAGACCCGCGCCTGGAAGCCGTCGCCCGCTGCCGCGCCCTCCAGCGACCAGTCGACCCGCGTCAGCGCCTCCCGGTCCCCGTCGAAATAGGCCGCGATCTCCCGCGCGACCGCCGCCGGCGCGACGCCGTCATTCAGCGCCGCCCCGGGATACTCCCGCCGCATCGCCCCGATCAGCCCGTCCCCGAACGACAGCCCGCGCACCGCCCCCGCCTCATTGCACGCCAGCGTCAGCGGCCCGATCGGGCTGTCGAGGCGTGAGAGGGTCAGGGCGGCGGGCGACATGGCGCCGATACTGCCGCGTCCGCCCCGCTCCGTCTCGCGGTTTCCGGACCGTTGCCCCGGCCCTGCTGACACCCGCTGTCAGCAGCCTCCGTCCCGTCCGCGCGTTCACTGGCGAAGCCGCCCTTCGCGCCCTAGATTGCTGTTCATGAACCGTTCCAGTTCGCCCCCCAAGGGCTCGGCCCCCCGCACCGCCAAACCGGTCCACGTCCGCGGCGAGTCCCTGGCCGAGGCCCCCGCCCGCATGCCGGTCCAGACCCCGCACATGCCCATGTTCGCCCCCGTCTCCGGCCCGCGCCTGACGCCGGAAGAAGCCCCCGGCAAACCCGCCGACTGGACCCCGCACCGCCCCGACCGGCCAGACGGCCGCCGGCACATCCCCTTCCGCCTGCACTCCGAATACACCCCCGCCGGCGACCAGCCCTCCGCCATCGCCGAGCTCGTCGCCACGGCCGAAACCGGCGAGCGCGACCAGGTCCTGCTCGGCGTCACCGGCTCGGGCAAGACCTTCACCATGGCCAAGGTCATCGAACAGACCCAGCGCCCGGCCCTGATCCTCGCCCACAACAAGACCTTGGCGGCCCAGCTCTACTCCGAATTCAAGTCATTCTTCCCAGATAATGCCGTCGAATACTTCGTATCATATTACGACTATTATCAACCGGAAGCCTACGTTCCCAAGTCCGACACCTATATAGAGAAGGACTCAAGCATAAACGAGCAGATCGACCGCATGCGCCACTCGGCGACGCGGGCGATCCTCGAGCGGGACGACGTCATCGTCGTCGCCTCGGTCAGCTGCATCTACGGCATCGGCTCGGTCGAGACCTACACCGCCATGACCTTCACCCTGAAGGTCGGCGACCAGATCGACGAGTCCAAGCTCCGCGCCGACCTGATCGCCCTGCAGTACAAGCGCAACGATGCCGCCTTCGACCGCGGCATGTTCCGCAAGCGCGGCGACGTCATCGAGATCTTCCCCGTCCACATGGAGGACCGCGCCTGGCGCATCCAGCTGTTCGGCGACGAGCTGGAATCCATCCAGGAGTTCGACCCCCTGACCGGCAAGAAGACCGCCGACCTCACCGAGATCACCGTCTACGCCGCCAGCCACTACGTCACCCCGCGCCCGTCGCTGAACCAGGCCATCACCGGCATCAAGGCCGAGCTGAAGGAGACGCTCGACTGGATGGTCGGGAACGGCAAGCTGCTGGAGGCCCAGCGGCTCGAGCAACGCGTGCGCTTCGACCTGGAGATGATGGAGGCCACCGGCTCCTGCGCCGGCATCGAGAACTACAGCCGCTGGCTGACCGGCCGCGCCCCGGGCGAGCCGCCGCCCACCTTCTTCGAATACATCCCCGACAACGCCCTGCTTTTCGTCGACGAGAGCCACGTCACCGTCGGCCAGATCAGCGCCATGTACCGCGGCGACTACCGCCGCAAATCCACCCTGGCCGAATACGGCTTCCGCCTGCCCAGCTGCATCGACAACCGCCCGCTGAAGTTCGACGAATGGGACGCCATGCGCCCCCAGACGATGTTCGTCAGCGCCACCCCCGGCCCGTGGGAGATGGAGCGCACCGGCGGCGTCTTCACCGAACAGGTCATCCGCCCCACCGGCCTGATCGACCCCCCGGTCGAGATCCGCCCCGTCTCCACCCCGACCCGCACCCAGGTCGACGACGTCATCGACGAGGTCAAACAGGTCGCCCGCAACGGCTACCGCTCGCTGGTCACCGTCCTGACCAAGAAGATGGCCGAGGACCTGACGGAATACATGCACGAACAGGGCGTGCGCGTCCGCTACATGCACTCCGACGTCGACACCATGGAGCGGATCGAGATCCTGCGCGACCTGCGCCTCGGCGCCTTCGACGTCCTGATCGGCATCAACCTGCTGCGCGAGGGCCTCGACATCCCCGAGTGCGGCCTGGTCGCCATCCTCGACGCCGAC
>NZ_DDRM01000044.1:38888-51539 GCF_002343105.1 Brevundimonas sp. UBA2416 | reverse complement strand
ATCGAGGAGGAGGGGGTGAGGATCTAGATCCCCGCGCCAAGGTCGACGAACACATCTGCCAGCGCCGGGACCTCGACATCCTGGGCCAGCGCATGGACCAGGCCGTCGACCTGGGCGGCGATCTCCGGCACGGCGGTTATCTCCCACCAGGCGGGGCGGGTCAGCGGGCCGACGGCGTAGAGCCAGGACGACGCCTCGCCGCGGGCGTTGAGCACCGCGCAGTCGTCGGTCTCAAGGCCCAGGCCGAGCGCGTCAGGCGCCGTCAGGCCCTTGCGCGCGAGGTCGGCGAACAACGGCTCCTCGAGCCCCTGCAGGTCGCTGCGCGGACCGGTGCAGTTGAGGATGCGCGCGGCGTGCACCGTCTCCGGCGCGCCGCCGCCGCGGGGCTGCAGCGTGCCGGCGATCAGGCCGCCCTCGCGTCGCCAGCCGCGCAGACGGCCAGCGCGGGTCGCCAGCGCGCCCGAGACGAGCAGCGCCTCGACGCCGGCCGCGATCCGCGGGGCCATGCGGTGGCGGTGGACGTCCCAGCGCGGCCGAAGGTGACGCAGGAACTGGCGGCGCTGGGCCGGCGTCCAGGTCGACCAGATGCGGCCAATCACGGGACGGACGGCGTCGACCACCCGCTGCCAGGGCTGGCCGTGGGCCTCACCACGGCGAACCTCGGCGCGAATGGCCTTCGACAGCGCCAGCGGGTTGGCCGGCAGCATGGGGCCGAGGAACGGATCCCAGTGGCCGCCGTAGCGGTGGGCGCCCGGCAGCAGGCCGCGGCGGGAAACGGCGGTCATCGGTCCGCGATGGCCGCGCTCGGCCAGGCTGAGGGCGATGTCGACCATGGTCAGACCCGTGCCGAGCAGCAGCACCGGCGCGTCGGGATCAAGATCCTCCAGCGCCTCGCGCGACCAGGGATCGCAGATGAAGGCCGGATCGTCGGCCAGCCAGTGCCCGGCCGGCAGCGGCGGGCGGGGCGGCAGGTTGCCGGTGGCCAGCACCACCGTGTCGGCCAGGGCCTCGCGGCCGTCGCGCAGCATCACGCCGCGCCGAGAGCCGTCCAACAGCCGCACGGCCTCGCCGCGCAGCACGGTGACAGCGCCGACGGCGCGGGCTTCGGCCAGGCGCTCGGCGAGATAGGCGCCCATGGCGGTGCGCGGCGCGAAGGCGGCGTGCAGATCGCCGCCGCTCTCCGCCAGCGCTTCGTCCATGCCGCCGTAGACCTTCAGCCAGTCATCGAAGCGCGGCGTCAGGCCGGTCTCCAGCCGCGAGACCGGCACGTTCAGCAGATGGGTGGGCGAGCAGGCGCCATAGGCTAGCCCTCGGCCCGGCCGGCCCGAAGGTTCGACCAGGGTCATGCGCCAGTCCGGCCGCGCGGCGGCGAGTTTCAACGCCAGCAACGTGCCGCTGAAGCCGCCGCCAACGACGGCGACGGCGCGGCTGCCGGCGGGTGTTTCGAATGCCATCGGCCCTGAGGATTCGACGTGGATGTCCCAGCGGAAGCTACAGGGACTCGCGGGCGGGGGCAGTGGAGAGTTTTGACGTTGCGTGGAACGGGGACCGGGCGCACGCTCCACCCATGGGGAACAAACCCTTCGCCCGCATCGATCTGACGCCGCTGGTCGGCGTGCTGCTGGCGCTGTTCGCGATCACCTTGGTCGACGCCAGGCCCTCCGAAGGCGAGACCCGGCAGGTCGACCAGTATCCGACCCATTGTTTTCATAGCTGCGATGCGTCGAAGGCGACGGTCATCCGATTGGATGCCGATGGCGGTGTCTTCCTGAACGGCGTCGCCCGACCCGGTCTGCCGACCGTCGAGGAACTCAAACGGATACAGGCAAGGGCCGGCGGCGCCATCTTTGTCAGCGCCGGGCCGGATGTGTCCTATGGACGGGCCCATGCGGCCTATCAGCTCGTGGCGAAGGTCAGGCCCGCCGACCCAGTCTGGATTCTCGACGAGGATCGTGACGCCGCCGAGAATTGACTTCGCCCCCGCCCTCAATCATAAGCGCGCCTTCCAAACGCCGCCGGGCAACCGTCGGCGCGGGAATACATGACGGGTGATGCGTAGCCGCCGTTGAGATCGCGCCTCCATCCTGGAGGAGCCGGCCCGCGTCGAATGAAAGTGACGACATGTCCAAGCGCCATAGCGCCAAGTACAAAATCGACCGCCGGATGGGCGAAAACATCTGGGGTCGTCCGAAGTCCCCGGTCAACTCGCGCTCCTACGGCCCCGGCCAGCACGGCCAGCGCCGCAAGTCCAAGGTCTCCGACTTCGGCCTGCAGCTGCGCGCCAAGCAGAAGCTGAAGGGCTACTACGGCAACCTGACCGAGAAGCAGTTCGCCCGCACCTACACCGAGGCCGCCCGTCGGAAGGGCAACACCTCGGAAAACCTGATCGGCCTGCTGGAGGCCCGTCTCGACGCGGTCGTCTACCGCTCCAAGTTCGTGCCGACCGTGTTCGCCGCGCGTCAGTTCGTGAACCACGGCCACGTGCTGGTGAACGGCAAGCGTGTCAACATCGCCTCCTACCGCGTGAAGGCGGGCGACGTGATCTCGGTGCGTGAAAAGTCCCGCAACATGGCCCTGGTGCTTGAAGCCCTGGGGTCGTCGGAGCGCGACACCCCGGACTACATCACCGTGGACGCCCGCCACATGTCGGCGACCTTCGTCCGCGCGCCGGAACTGGCCGAAGTGCCGTACCCGGTGAAGATGGAACCGAACCTCGTGGTCGAATTCTACGCGTCGTAAGACGCCGACCATTCGGAACGAATGCGAAGGGCCCGGAGAGCGATCTCCGGGCCCTTTTCCTTGTTCCGCTCATCCCGGCGAATGCCGGGACGAGCGGGGTTGGGAGATCAGCGTCCAGCCCTGGCCAGGGCCGCGGGCAGCACGGTCGCCAGCCGCCGGGCTTTCGCCTTCGGGCCCTCGCCGGCGTGGTAGCCGACCACGACGTCCGGGCTGATCCCGATCACTTCATTCTCGCCGTTCCGGCGAATGCGCACGCAGTCCGGCAGGCGCAGGACGCCCTTGCTGTGCGTCAACGTCACGGGCGCGCCGCCCCAGGTGTAGCCGCAGCCGGCCCCGGCGGTGGGATCGCCGACCACGACGGCGGCCTGGTTGTCCTGCAAGACGGCGGTGAACTGTTCGGCGGCAGACCCGGTGCGTCCGTCGACCGCGACCAGCAGCGGTCCTGACCAGACGCCCTCCTCGTACGGGTACCACATCGGGCTGAAGACCAGTCCGGCCCAGTCCCGTCCGGCCAGGGTCTTCGGGTCGGCCGACGGCAGGAAGCCCGAACTGTAGAAGCCGCGCGACAGGATCTCGCAGGACGGCGCTTCGTGCTTCAGCCACGGCGAACCGTCGCAGGGCTTGGCGGCTTCCGCGCGGCGGGCCTTCACCTGGGCGACGATCTCCGCGAGCAGGGCGCGGTCGGCGCCCTTCGCGGTCCTCAGCTGCGCCTCGAGACGGATCAGGTCTCGGTCGAAGTTGGCGGTCCAGTGCTCGCCGCGCAGGAAGTCCACGCGGGTCGACGTCAGGCGCTTCGCCGTGACCATCCGCATCAGCGCCTCGGCCCAATCCGAGCCGCCGCCGTTGCCGGTGATGTCGACGACCAGCACCTCGGCGCCGGCCGCCTTCAGCGCGCGCAGCTGGTCGGCGAAGTCGTTGGTCAGCCGGACGTGGACGACGTCATAGAGGCCCTCCCGGGTCCCGGCCGCCAGGGCCTCTTCGCAATACTGCGGGGCCAGGCTGCCGGTGAACTCGGCGATGCGGATGACACCGACCTTGCGGCCGTCGATCTCCAGGACCCCGGCCGGAAAGACCGCCGAGGCCGGCGTTTTCAGTGAAACATAGCCGGGCAGTCCGGCGAGCGCGGTGTCGCCGATGGTCACCTTGCGGCCGGCGACCTCGTCGCAAGGCGAGGGGGCGGTCGGCGCCGGGGCGGCGCCGGCGGGGGCCATGGCCGACGGCCAGCTGAAGCGGACGTGACCGTCGGCGAGGTGGCGGGCGAGGCCGTCGAACAGGGCGCGGGCCTCGGCGTCGGTCCTCACGGTCGCCAGCCGCTTTTCCGTCCGGTCGAAGGCGGCGCCGAGATCGGCCTCGCGCACGGTCTGGGCCCATTCGAGATTGGCGTAGCGGGTCGCGAACGCCTCGCGCACCTGCGCGAGATCGGCGCGCCAGCCGGCCGCGTCAAAGGTCGGGTCCTGGGCGGTCGCGGCCAGCGGCGCGGTCAGGACGGCAAGGCAGGCGAGGGCGGCGAGGGTGCGGCGCATGACGGTCTCCACGACGGAGGCGCTGGCTATCAGGCCGAACCGCGGTCTTCCAATTAACTCGGCTTCATGCCCTCCTGGCCGCATGAATCGACGCCTGTTCCTGATCGCCGCGCCGCTGGCGTTGGCCGGATGCACGACGACCGCCCTCTACGCGTCGCCGGACGCCGGGATGGTCGAGCTGGAGCCGCTGCTGTCGGCCGGGGTGGCGGCGGACAGCCTGACCATCCGGGTGATGTCCAACGGCTGCACGACCAAGGCCGACTTCGCCTGGTTCGTGGAGCGCAAGGCCGGTCGCTACGCGGTCGCGTTCGGACGGAAGAAGATCGACGCCTGCAAGGCGATGGCGAGGCCGCTGGACCTCACCTGGACCTACGGGGAGCTCGGCCTGCCAAGCGGCGCGGCGGTGGCCGTGGTCAACCCGCTGGCGGCTAGCTGAACATCTCTTCCATCCACGCCGGCACGCGGGCGGGACGTTTGGTGGCGGCGTCGATCAGCACCCATTCCGATCGGGTCTGGGCGCACATCTCGCCGTCGGGACCGTCTATGCGCACGAAGCGGTCGAAGCGTGGGCCGCGACGTTCGCCGACCCAGGTGCGGGCGTGGGCGGTCTCTCCGAGCAGCAGGGAGCGGCGGTAGTCGACCTCGTGCCGGACCACGATCCAGGCCCACTTCGCCGCCTCCTCGGCCGGCGCGCGCGAGTCCCAGTGGGCGATGGCGATGTCCTGCACCCAGCCGAGATAGACCACATTGTTCACATGGCCATTGGCGTCGATGTCGGCCGCCACGGGCGCAAAGTCGCGCGTGAAGACCTGGCGGCCTTCGGGCGGCTCAAGCAGCTTCGTCATCCCCCCGATCCTGCGATCAGGCGTCGAGAACGCCCTGCTGTTCGAGGAACGGCTTCAGCTCGTTGGCCTGGAACATCTCGCGGACGATGTCGCAGCCGCCGACGAACTCGCCCTTCACATAGAGCTGCGGGATGGTCGGCCAGTCGCTGTAGACCTTGATCCCGTCGCGCAGGACCTCGCTCTGCAGCACGTCCACGCCGACGAACTCGACGCCGAGGTGGTCGAGGATCTGGACGACCTGGGCTGAGAATCCGCAGCGGGGCTGCTCGGGCTCGCCCTTCATGAACAGCACCACCGGGTGCGTGGACACGGTATTGGCGATCCAGTCGTGCGCGGGATTGGCGACGGCGGCGTCGGTCACGGCTAAGGGCCTTCCAGTCTTGAGGACAGGTGTATCAGCTAGGGACCCGGGCCGTCCGGGTCAACCCGATGCGACCGAGAACCGCGCCATCTCGATCTGGGCCGCGATGCCGGAGGGAAGGTCCCGTTCGGGTGTTTCGGCCAGGCGCTCGACGCGTTCGGGCCGGTCGATCGCCAACCGCACCGTGGTCACGGAGGGCTCGGTGAGGACGTAGGCGAGGCAGATCTCCTCGGGCGTCCAACCCGGCGTGCTGTCCAGGAAGCGATAGCTGCCGGCCCCCGCGAGGGGATTGGCGCGATTCCGAAACAGGGACTTTTTCAGCACCCCTACCGGCCGCGGCAGGATCTCGTCCGGGCAGATCGAGTGGGCGACGACGGCCATGTCGCGGGCGGCGGCGGCCTTGATCCGGTTTCGCTCCTTCCAGCCCGAGGCGGGACTGTAGGGCGCCGACAGCGCGTCGAAAGCCCCGCGCGCCAGCAGCAGATCACTTTCGTCGTCCTGCCCGGCGAGGCCATAGGCGCGGACCCGGCGCGTGCGCTTGAGTCCCTCCAGGGACGGCGCGTGCGGCGGCGGGCCGTCGAACGCCATCAGGTCGAGGTATTCGAGACCCATGCGCGCGACCAGGGCCTCGACGGTGTGGGACGGGTCGGCGGCCAGCGCGGTCGGCCGCCAGGCGACGAACAGCAGCTCGCGCTCGACGTCGGCGAAGGCCTCGGCGGCGCCCTCGATCACGGCCGGGTTGTCGCCGGCGATCTCGAAGCCGTTGATCCCGCAGTCCAGCGCCACCCGCACGAGATCGCGCCACTCGCGGGCCGACTGGCGCGACCTCCCGTCCAGCAGCAGCGAGACTGCCGACACGACCTGTCCGGACTTGCCGAAGGAACGATAGCGCATGGGTCGATCAGTCGGCCGGCGCGAGCGTTTCGAGGGCCAGGGCGTGAAGGGCGCCGCCCAGCACGTCGGCCAGCGCCTTGTTCACCAGCTGATGCTGACGCACGCGCGGTAGACCCTTGAACGCCGGGGAGACAATGCGCGCCTTGTAATGGTCGCCGTCGCCCGCCAGGTCGGTGATGACGATCTCGGAGTCCGGAAAGGCGGCGCGCAGGCGGTTCTCGAGATCGTCGGCGGACATCGGCACGGTGTGGTTTCTCCACGAATGGACCCGGATCCATGCCCGAGAAAGCTTAACAACGGCTGATGCGGCGCCGAGGCTCCCTTGCGGAACGAGGGATTCGAGCGCAAGTTTCACGAGGGCGTGATCGGTTCGTGATGGAGCGTGATCTGTGAGATGGCTTCTGGGACTGCTGCTCCTGTTGTCGCTGGGCGGCTGCAACCGCGTCATCACGACAGCCCCGCTGTTCGGCCACCAGAGCGGCGACCCGACCCTCAAGGACGGGGTCTGGCTGGTCGAGAACAAGCTGGACCTGATGCTGACGACCGATCGCGAGGCGCCCTGTGTCGTCGATGACCGCGGGCCGGCAAGCGGCTGGCCGGACTGCGCAACCTGGTTCGTCGTCGAGGGCGGGCAGGTGCGGACGCCGGAGGGCGCCTCGCGGCGCCGTCCCGACTGGGACAGGCTCGGCCTGGTCGTCAGTGATGGCGACCCGCCGATACTGCAGCTGGGGAATGTCGATGAGAGGGGCGTGGCGGAATACAACTACTTCGGCCTGCGTCCGGTCAGCAGCGACCCCGACGGCAGACTGCTGGCGGCGGACATCTGGACGGTGCAGTGCGGACCGCCGCCCCCGCAGGGCCAAGGCCAGCCGACGCGCTATCTGACCTGGGACCTGTTGCCCGGGCTGACGGGCGAAGGCGACAACTGCACCACCGCGTCGGCCCAGGCCCTGCGCGCCGCCGCCGCCGCGAGCCGCGCCTGGGCGGGCGACCCGGGGCGGATTCGGTGGGCGCGCGAGCGCTTCGACTGACGCCTCAGTCCACGATCGCCGAGTAGACGAGGCTCTTCAGCTGGCCGCGGAAGTTGAAGGTCGCCGAGGGCATCAGCTGGGTCATGAAGACGACCGTCAGGTCCTCGACCGGGTCGACCCAGAAGA
The DNA here is from genome assembly GCF_002343105.1 of Brevundimonas sp. UBA2416. Classification (NCBI taxonomy): domain Bacteria; kingdom Pseudomonadati; phylum Pseudomonadota; class Alphaproteobacteria; order Caulobacterales; family Caulobacteraceae; genus Brevundimonas; species Brevundimonas sp. UBA2416. The sequence continues at coordinate 44,020 of NZ_DDRM01000044.1, read as the reverse complement.
TCGTCGAGGCCGCGCCGCCCCAGTAGTAGTCTCCCGCCGAGAGGCCGCCGGTCAGGGTCTGGTCGATGGTCATGGCGAAGCCCAGGCCAAAGCCGACGCCGGCGTTGTCGGTCTCCGAGAAGCTGCCGAGCGCCATCTCGGTGAGGTCCGCGCCCCCCTTCAGATGGTTCTGGGTCATCAGGTCGAGCGTGCGCGGGCCGAGGATCCGCGCGCCGTCCAGCTCGCCCCCCCGACACAGCATCTCGGCGAAGCGGACATAGTCGGCCATCGTCCCGACCAGGCCGCCGCCGCCGGACTTGAAGACGGGTTCGCGCAGATAGGGGCTCTTCGTCGGATCGTCGCTCAGCCGCAGGCTCTTGTCGGGCAGGCGCATGTAGTTGGCGGCGAAGCGGTCGGCCTTGGCCGCGGGGACCTGGAAGGCCGTGTCGGTCATGCCGAGCGGATCGAAGATGCGGGACTTCAGGTAGTCCGCCAGCGGCACGCCGCTCACCCGCTCGACCAGGCCGCCGCAGACGTCGGTGGCCAGGCTGTACATCCATCGCTCGCCGGGCTGGAAGCGCAGCGGCACCTCGCCGAGCTTGGCCAGGAACTGGTCCAGCGTCTCGCCCTCGCCGCGCCGAACGCCGACCTCGTCGTAGGCCTTGTCGACCGGGTGTTCGATCGGCAGGCCGGTCAGATGGGCCAGCATCGAGCCGTAGGTGAGACCGCTGGTGTGGCTGAGCACGTCGCGGAAGCTGATCGGCCGCTTCGGCGCCTCGGTGACCATGCCGGCGCCCTCGCCGGACACCCAGACACGATGGTTCTTCCATTCAGGGATGTAGCGATTGACCGGGTCATCGAGCTGGAAGCGGCCCTCCTCGAACAGGGTCATCAGCGCCACCGACACGATCGGCTTGGTCATCGAGTAGATGCGGACGATGGTGTCGTCGCTCCACGGCGTCTGTCGCTCGCGGTCCCGGTGGCCGAAGCTCTTCGCATAGGCCGTGTGGCCGTGCCGGGTGACCTGCACCTGGCAGCCGACAACCTTGCCCGGCGCAATGTAGTTGCGCTCGATGTGGTCGGTGATGCGCTCAAGTCGGCCGGCGTCGAGACCGGTCCACTGCGACTGGGCGTCCATGCTTCGCTCCCGTTTTTTCTCGTTGCCGGCATGATGGCCGGGCTGGCGGGAAAAAGGGAAGTCGAAAAAGCGGTACGCCGGCGCTAGTAGCGCCGCCGGTGCGGGTTGGAGGTCCAGGCGCGGCCTCGGGACGTGGTGATGGTCGTCGGGCCGGTGCGGGCGCGCGCTCCGATGGCCGCGCGCAGGTCGTCGAACACACGGTTGGCGTCCCGGGCCTTCGCCGTCGACAGGCACAGGGTGCGCTCGCCTTCGCGGCCCCAGGGTGTCTCTTTCACGACCCGGACCCGCGGATGGCGCGCGGCGTAGGCCTTCACCGTCTTGTAGGCAGCCTGGTCGATGCCCATGGCGTAGCTGCCGAACGAGACGACCACGGGGCAGGGGCGACCGTTCGGCAGGGTGTCTCCGGGCGCGACTCCGGCTTGGGCGGGAAGGGCGATCAGCGTCGCGAGGACGATCGGGGCGGCGGCGAGCAGCGTCATGGGGCGGTCCTTTCTCTCCACGACCCTGGCAGGGCCAAGCTGAACGGCGGCTGACGCGCTTGCGCGGACGCCGCTCAGCCCGCATTGAGATCGACGACAAACCTCGGGGGTACCATGCGCCGCTTCGTGTTCTCCGCCTTCCTCGCCCTGCTCGCGGCCACGCCCGCGCTGGCCCGGCCCGGAGACAGCGCGCTGGAGGATGTCGGCTTCCTGTCTTCCGACGCCCTGCAGGGCCGCGGGACGGGGACGGACGGTTCGACGGACGCGCGACTCTACATTCTGGGCCGCATGCGGGAAATCGGCCTGGAGCCGGTCGACCAGGCGTTCACCTTCAAGCGCAGGAGCGGCGAGGCGATCACCGGAACCAACCTGATGGCCCGCATCCCGGGAACCGCCGGCGGCGGCAAGGTGATCGTGATGACAGCCCACTACGACCATCTCGGCGTGCGCGACGGCCAGATCTACAACGGCGCCGACGACAACGCCTCAGGCGTCGCGGGGCTGCTGGCGGTGGCCGAGGGCTTCAGGGCCATTCCGCCCCGGCACGACATCTGGATCGTCTTCCTCGACGCCGAGGAAATGGGCCTGCAGGGAGCCAGGGCGTTCCTCGCCAGTCCGCCGGTCCCGCGCGACAGGATCGCGCTGAACATCAATTTCGACATGCTGTCCAAGAACGCGAAGGGCGAACTCTACGCAGCCGGCGGGTCGGCCAACGCCTGGGTCAAGCGGCAGCTGGACGTCATGACGGCGATGGGTCCGGTCATCCTGAAGCAGGGCCACGACACCGGGCCGGACGACAGCTTCGACAATTGGACTTACCAGTCCGATCACGGCGTCTTCGCCAAGGCGGGAATCCCGTGGGTCTACTTCGGGGTCGAGGACCACCCCGAGTATCACAAGCCGACCGACGACTTCGCGACCATCCCGCGGGCCTTCTTCCGCGACGTGGTCGATTCAATGGTCTTGGGCGCGCACCTGTTCGATCAGAAGCTCGACACCCTTCCGGAGACGGAGAAATGACCTTTCAGGACCTCATCCCCATCGCGGAGCGGATCGCCGCCAGGCTGGTCGAGCGCGGCGAGAGCGTTGCGGTGTCGGAGTCCTCCTCCGGCGGCCTGGTCTCGGCGGCGCTGCTGGCGGTGCCCAAGGCCAGCGTCTGGTACCAGGGCGCGTCGGTGACCTACACGCCGAACGTGGCGCGCGGCCTGCTCGGCCTGCAGCGCGGCGACCTGCCGGAGGGCATGCGCTCCTCGACCGAGCCTTACGCCAGGTTCATGGCCGGCCGCATCCGCGAGAAGCTGCGCGGAACCTGGGGCCTGTGCGAGACCGGCGCGGCGGGACCGGAAGGCAACCCCTACGGCGACGCGGCGGGGCACACCTGCGTCGGCGTGGTCGGGCCGGTCGAAGCGAGCTTCACGCTTGAGACCGGCCTCAGCGACCGGCCGGAGAACATGATGCTGTTCGCGCGGTTCGCGCTGGAACGGTTCGAGGACGTGCTCGGATAGGGACTGGATAAGCGTCCCGCCAGGGCGCGTTTCCTGTCCCTCAACAGCCTCGGATGGTGTTGAGGGACAGCTACGGGCTATCGCCCGAAGCAGTCCCAACCATCAGCCCATGTACCCCGGCATCCAGTCCTCGTGGGCGGCGCGCAGCTTCGCCAGCGGGATGCTGAACAGGTCCTTCGACGCGAAGGCGTCGCCGCCGGCCTGGCCGACGACGCTGGCGTGCAGGCCGGCGTCCGCGGCGGCCTTCAGCAGAGCATCGGGCGCGTCCGTGGCGATCAGGTAGCGGGCCTGGTCCTCGCCGAACAGGAAGGGGTGGGCGTTGCCGGGGCTGGTGGCGTCGAGCGTGACGCCAATCTTGCTCGCCAGCGCCATGTCGGCCGCCGCGACGATCAGACCGCCGTCGGAAAGGTCATGCACGACAGCGACTTCGCCGGACTGAATGAGACCGCGCACGAAGTCTCCGGTCCGGCGCTCCAGCGCCAGATCGACCGGCGGCGGGGCGCCATCCTCGCGGCCGAGCACCTCGCGAAGATAGATCGAGGCCCCCAGCTCGCCGGTGTTGACGCCCACGAGGATCAGCGTCTGGCCCGCCTTCAGGCCGGAGAAGTCCGCGCGCCGGCCGTAGTCGGCCAGCAGGCCGACGCCGCCGACCGTCGGAGTCGGCGGAATGGCCTGGCCGTTGGTCTCGTTGTAGAGGCTGACGTTGCCGCTCACGACCGGGAAGTCGAGCGCGCGGCAGGCTTCGGCCATGCCCTCGATCGCCTTGACGATCTGGCCCATGATCTCGGGGCGCTCGGGGTTGCCGAAGTTCAGGTTGTCGGTGATGGCGATCGGGTCGGCGCCGACGGCGGTGATGTTGCGCCAGGCCTCGGCCACGCACTGCTTGCCGCCCTCGTAGGGATCGTTCTGGACGTATCGCGGGGTGCAGTCGCTGGTCACGGCCAGGGCCTTGCGCGTGCCGTGAACCCGCACGATGCCGGCGTCGGCGCCGGTGGCGCTGTCCTCGAGCGTGTCGGCCATGACGTGGCGGTCGTACTGCTCCCAGATCCAGCGCTTGGAGGCCATGTCGGGGCAGCCGACCACCTTGAGCACCGCCGCTTCCCAGTCGGTCGGGGCGGGGACCTGGCCGGGGTCGAGGCGCGGCGGCTTCGCCGGCTCGGTCCAGGGACGGTCGTAGAGCGGCGCATCCTCCGCCAGCGGAGCCAGCGGAATGTCGCAGACCACCTCGCCCTTGTGCCGGAGTACGATGTGGCCAGTGTCGGTGGTCCAGCCGATGACGGCGGCGTCGAGGCCCCACTTCTCGAAGATGGCGTGGCCTTCGTGCTCGCGGCCGGGCTTGAGGATGGCCAGCATCCGCTCCTGGCTCTCCGACAGCATCATCTCGTAGGCGGACATGCCCTCTTCGCGCTGGGGCACCTTGTCGAGGTCGAGTTCGATGCCGACCTCGCCCTTGCCGGCCATCTCGACCGACGAGGAGGTCAGCCCCGCGGCGCCCATGTCCTGGATGGCGGCGACCGCGCCGGTCTTCATCAACTCAAGCGTCGCCTCGATCAGCAGCTTCTCGGCGAACGGGTCGCCGACCTGGACGGTGGGACGCTTCTCGTCGCTGTCCTCGTCGAACTCGGCGCTGGCCATGGTCGCGCCGTGGATGCCGTCGCGGCCGGTCTTGGACCCGAAGTAGACCACCGCCAGGCCAGGTCCCGGCGCGGCCGAGTAGAAGATCTTGTCCGCGTCGGCCAGGCCCACGCACATGGCGTTGACCAGGATGTTGCCGTCGTAGCCGCGGTGGAAGTTGGTCTCGCCCGCCACCGTCGGCACGCCCACGCAGTTGCCGTAGCCGGCGATGCCCGCGACCACGCCGCTGACCAGGCGCTTGGTCTTGGGATGCGACGGATCGCCGAAGCGCAGGGCGTTCAGCAGCGCCACCGGCCGCGCGCCCATGGTGAAGACGTCACGCATGATGCCGCCCACGCCCGTCGCCGCGCCCTGGTAGGGCTCGATGTAGGACGGGTGGTTGTGGCTCTCCATCTT
>NZ_DDRM01000044.1:15090-38785 GCF_002343105.1 Brevundimonas sp. UBA2416 | reverse complement strand
GACGTCGCGCAGGATGCCGCCCACCCCCGTCGCCGCGCCCTGGTAGGGCTCGATGTAGGAGGGGTGGTTGTGGCTCTCCATCTTGAAGATGCAGGCCTGGCCGTCGCCGATGTCGATCACGCCGGCGTTCTCGCCCGGACCGCAGATCACCTTCGGCCCCTTGGTCGGGAACTTGCCGAGGTGCTTGCGCGAGGATTTGTAGGAGCAGTGCTCGCTCCACATCACCGAGAACACGCCCAGCTCGACGAGATTGGGCTCGCGGTTCAGGCGTTTGAGGATGACGGCGTATTCGTCCGGCTTGAGGCCGAACTCGACGGCCGTTTCGGCCATGGTCTTCGCGGGGGAGGCGGTCATGCCGGGCTGTTAGCGGATTCCGCTCGAAATGTCACAGCGGGCGAGGCAGTCTCGGCCTCATGAAACATCATCGCAGACAGGTGCTAGGCGGACTGGCCGGCCTGCCGCTCGTCGCGGCGGCCACGTCCGCCCTCGGCCAGACCCCGCCGCCGCCGATTCCGCCGGCCCCAGGACCCCGCATCCGGTTCGAGACGGCCCAGGGCGCCTTCGTCATCGAGGTCTATCCCGACCGCGCGCCGCTGACCGCCGGCAGCTTCCTGCGATATGTGGACGAAAGCCGGCTGGAGGGCGCGCACTTCTATCGGGCGATCAGCTTCGCCGGCATGCCCGACGTGGGGCTGCTGCAGGGCGGGCTGAACGGCAAGGGCAAGCGCATGCTGCCGCCGGTGGCGCACGAGTCGACCAAGCAGACGGGCCTGACCCACAAGAACGGCGCCGTTTCGCTGGCCCGGGAAGGGCCCGGCTCGGCGACCTGCGAGTTCTTCGTCTGCCTGGGCGACATGTCCAACGGCCTGGACGCCGATCCACGCCAGCCGGGCGACAACCTCGGCTATGCCGTCTTCGGCCAGGTGGTCGAGGGCATGGAGGTGATCAAGGCGCTGCATCGCGCGCCGGTCTCGCCGACCAAGGGCGCCGAGTACGGCATGGCCGGCCAGATGCTGGATCCGACGCTGCCGATCACATCCATCGCCCGCGCGACCTGAGCGTCGGGCAGCCGACGTCGATCTCCCGCAGGCGTGATGGCCGCCGCCGGAACGTCGCGGACTCGGACCCGTTCTCTTCCTGCGCCGACCAGCCCCCGCCCGGTCGGCGCGCGTAACCAAGGGAGAGCCTCATGGCCGACAACACTCGCGAAAATCCCCAGCAGCAGCCGAACACCCCGCAGCGCCAGAACCCGGACCAGCAGCAACAGCAGCAGGGCGGCCAGCGCGACCGTCAGCCGGGCCAGGCGGGCGAGCAGGGCCGCAAGGACCAGGGCGGCCAGATGGATCGCGACGCCAATCGCGAATCTGAAGGCGGCCGCCGCTAGCGGGCGCCCGCAGCCATTCGGTGAACGGCCTTTCGAGCGCGCCGTTCGCTGAGAGAAGGGGCCGGACGCGAAGGCGCCGGCCCTTTCGCTCGGGTCAGCGCGGCGCGACCGCGCGGCGGGCGGCCCAGACCGTTCCGAACAGGAACGGGGCCACGAGGACGACCAGGATGATCGCCGTCGCCAGCGCACCGGGGATGGTCAGGTACTCGCCGAGCTGAATGCGCTGGTCGCCGCCCGCCAACTGGTCGCGGACCACGGGGTAGCCGAGATTGAGGGCGAAGGCGGCGCTGACCAGCATCACGAAGACCATGGCCAACCGGTTCCGGGCCAGCGCCAGGAATCCCGCCGCCACGGCCAGCAGCCAAACGGCGCCGGCGACGATGGTCACCGCCAGTCCCGCATCGGCCTGGGCGAAGCCGAATCCGTAGCCGACATACTCAGGATCGAGATAGCCGCGCACCGGGGCGGCCGAATTCAGCCCCGCGACCAGCAGATGCGCCAGCGACACGAAGCCGGCCGCCAGGCCCGCCTTGGCGCGACGGGCCACGAGCGTCCAAACCACCACTAGGAGCGCGAGGACGCCGAGGGCGACCACCGCCCAGTTGATGCCGGATACGTCCACGAACAAGCCCTCCCCAAGCAGGCGGGCGCAATCTGTTTCGAGGTCCGCGACCCCGCCAGCGAATTCGCCGCGCAGGAGACCGCTCCTGCGAGGTGGCCCTGCGCCGCGCGACCGCGGGCGCGGACGCCGCTCGTCAGGCGCTGGCCAGGGCGCTCTGGAACAGGATGGCGCCGTCGGCCGATCCGAGGTCGGCCTCGAAGGCGCGGTCCGGGTGGGGCATCATGCCCAGTACGTTTCCGGCCTCGTTGACGATGCCGGCGATGTCGTCGACCGACCCGTTCGGATTCTCAAGATAGCGGAACACCACCTGGCCCTCGCCCTCGATGCGGGCCAGGGTCTCCTTGTCGGCGAAAAAGTTGCCCTCGCCATTGCCGATCGTCATCGTCACCTCGCGCCGGCCCTGGTAGCCGGCGGTGAAGCGGGTCTGGGCGTTGGTCACCTCGAGCCCGATCGGCTTGCAGACGTACTTGAGCCCTTCATTGCGCAGCAGGGCGCCGGGCAGCAGGCCCGCCTCGCACAGGATCTGGAAGCCGTTGCAGATGCCGACCACGGCCACGCCGTCGTCGGCGGCCTTTTTCACCGCCTGCATGACCGGTGACAGCACCGCCATGGCGCCACAACGCAGATAGTCGCCGTAGGAGAAGCCGCCCGGCAGGACAATCAGATCAAGGCCCGACGGCAGCTCGGTCTCCTGATGCCAGACCATTTCGACCTGCTCGCCGGTCGAGCGTTCGATGGCGACCTTGCAGTCGCGATCGCAGTTGGAACCCGGGAAGACGATGACGGCTGCGCTCATGGCGCGGCCCTGTAGCAGCGTTTGCCGCTCATGTCAGGGTCTGGCGCCCTCGGGCGTCTCACGACGGACTTCGGCGAGGAAATCAGTCATCACCGCGACCCGCTGTACGGCCATGTCGCGAGCCGGAGCGGTCTTGAGACGCGGCGGGATATCGGCGGCGAATCGCTCGATCCGTCTCAGGGCGAGGTCGTAGTCGTGCGCCTCGCCCGTCGCCGCCAGCATGCGCGCTGCCCCGAGCGCGCCAAGGAAGTCCAGCGCGTCGGCGTCGTGCAGGACCACGGCTTCGGGACCCTCCGGTTCCTTGTCGTACATATGGCCCAGGATCGCGGCGCGAACGGCCGGGAATTTCTCCATCGGGAAACCGGCCTCGGTCAGGAACGGTTCAGCCAGCTCCACCGAGCGGACGGCATGATCAACTCCTGGGAGGTCGAACGGCTCGATTCCGCCCCAGTCATGCAGGAAGGCGGCTGCGAACAGGACATCGGGGTCGATCGTCAGCCCATCGGCCTGCGCGAGGGCCATCCCCAGCACATAGTTGCGCTCGGAGTGACGCACGCCCCAGCTCGGGTGCAGGAAATGGGTGTTCGCCTGTTCGTACACGGCGCGCCGCCAGGGACTGTCCAGCGGGATGCCGGCGGGCGTCGCGGTCGGGGCGGCCGCGACCGCCGGGGCATCCTGCGCCGACGAGGCGGAGGGCGCGGTCAGCAACAGAATGCCTGCCGCGATAGCCAGTGCCGAGGTCTTCATGCCGCCCTCCTGATAGATGTCGCGCTCAGCCGCGGTTCTCGTACACGCCGGTAATCGAGGCCTTTGCCAGGGTGTGGAAATGCAGGTTGAAGCCGAAGATGGCCCCCGAATTGTCGGGCGTCACATCAAGTCGTTCTACATCCACGGCGAAGACGGTGAAGATGTACCGATGCGGGCCGTGACCCTGCGGCGGAGCGGCGCCGCCGAACCCCGGCGTCCCGAAATCCGTCCGGCCCTCGACGGCGCCGGACGGAACGGCAGCGCCTTCGGCCAGCTCGGTCACACCGGTGGGAATGTTGGCCACCGTCCAGTGCCAGAAGCCCGAACCGGTCGGCGCATCAGGGTCGAAACAGGTGATGGCGAAGCTCTTCGTGCCCGCCGGCGCGCCGGACCAGCGCAGCTGCGGCGAACGGTTGCCCTTGGCCTGCACCTGAGCGTCGGGAAGGGGGCCGCCGTCCGCGAAACCGGTTGAGGTCAGGGTGAAGGTCATGGCGGGGTTCCTCGCTGTGGCTGGACTGACCCTAACGCACGAAGGCGGCCCACGTCGCTAGTGCGCCGCTTCCTTGGCCGCCGGGGTAAAGGCCCGATCGTCCGTCAGCCCGCCGGCCAGCGCGGCCGCGAAGATCAGCACGCCGACGACGACAAAGGCCGTGACGGAAAACTGGATCAGCCGCTTCATGCGACCTCGATGCGGTAGCTTTCGATCACGGTGTTGGCCAACAGCTGCTCGCACATCTTCTTCGCCTCGGCAGCGGGATCGGCGGCGCCGTCCAGATCGAACTCGATCAGCTTGCCGACGCGAGCATTGGCGACTCCGGCCCAGCCCAGTCCGTGCAGGGCGCCTTCGACGGCCTTGCCCTGGACATCCAGCACTCCGGGCTTGAGGAAGACGTGAACCTTGACCCTGGCCATCAGTGCAATCCCCCCTGAATCACGGTCGGCATATCCTTCATGATACCGAGGCGGCGGGCCACCTCGGTATAGCTTTCAATGACATTGCCCAGATCGCGGCGGAAGCGGTCCTTGTCCAGCTTCTCGCCTGTATTGGTGTCCCACAGGCGGCAGGAGTCCGGGCTGATCTCGTCGGCCAGCAGGACGCGCGAGAAGTCGTTCTCCCACACCCGGCCGAACTCGATCTTGAAGTCCACCAGGGTGATGCCGACGGCCCCGAACATGCCCGACAGATAGTCGTTCACCCGCACCGTCATGGCCAGCATGTCGTCCAGTTCCTGGGTCGTGGCCCAGTTGAAGGCGGTGATGTGCTCTTCCGTGACCATCGGGTCGTTGAGCTCGTCCTTCTTCAGATAGAATTCGATGATCGAGCGGGGCAGGGGCGTGCCCTCGTCGATGCCGAGGCGCTGGCTCATCGAGCCGGCGACGATGTTGCGGCAGACGACCTCCAGCGGAATGATCTCGACCTCGCGGATCAGCTGCTCGCGCAGGTTCAGCCGTTTGATGAAGTGGTTGGTCACGCCGATGCCGTTCAGGCGCGACATGATGAACTCGCTGATGCGGTTGTTGATGACGCCCTTGCCTTCCAGCTGGGCCTTCTTCTCGCCGTTGAAAGCCGTGGCGTCGTCCTTGAAATACTGGATCAGGGTGCCGGGCTCGGGTCCCTCGTAGAGGATCTTGGCCTTGCCCTCGTAAATCTTCTTGCGTTTGACGTTCATCATGGTTGGTCCGGGCGGGGCACGACGGAAACGGCTATCGCGCGGCCAGAGGGTGATCTGGGCGGCTCAATCCGGAATCGGGCGGGCGGGAAAAAGTCGCGGGAACCCTTAGCGGATGCGGCGCCGCGACACAAACCGACGGCGTTGCCGCGAGGCCGGTCGCTGTGGTGTCGCAACCCGGCGAGTTCCGGTTGCGTTCGGCCATGGGGCGGCTATAGACCACCTCGACTGCGGCCATACTTTCGGTCGCCCAAACGGAGCCTAGCAACGCCCATGACGACCTTTGACGATCGGGAAAAGGGCTTCGAGTCCAAATACGCCCTCGATCAGGAACAGGAGTTCAAGGCGATCGCCCGGCGCAACAAGCTGCTGGGCCTTTGGGCCGCCGAGAAGATGGGCCTGAACGACGAGCGGGCCCAGGAATACGGCCGCGCCATCGTCAAGGCCGATTTCGAACAGCCGGGCGAGGAAGACGTCTACCGCAAGATCGCCCAGGATCTTGAAGGCGCGGGCCTGACCGTCTCCGAGGGCGAGATCCGTCGCAAGATGGATGAACTGTCCTCGGTGGCGCGCGAGCAGATTCGCAACGACGAATAGTCGGAGCGTTACCGCCGACGAAAAAGGGCCGCTCCAGCGATGGAGCGGCCCTTCTCGTATCCGGACCAGGCCGGATTTAGTTGGGCATCACGACCGTATCAATGGCGTGGATCACACCGTTCGAGGCCGCAACATCGGCCTGGACGACGCGCGAGACGCCGCCATTCTCGTCAGTCAGGGTGACCGAGCCATCGGCGCCGACACGGGCGGTCAGCACGCCGCCTTCGACCGTCGTCAGGGCGGCGCTGCCGCCGCCGGCCTGAATCTGCTGCGTCAGGGTCGCGGCATCCACCCGACCCGGGACCACGTGGTAGGTCAGGATCTTGGTCAGGTCAGCCTTGCCGGCCGGGGCCATCAGGCTATCACGCGTGGCGGCCGGGACCTTTTCGAAGGCGGCATTGGTCGGGGCGAAGACCGTGAACGGTCCGGCGCCGCCGAGTGTGCCGGCCAGATCGGCGGAGGTCACGGCGCTGACCAGGGTGCTAAAGTCCGGGTTGCCCTGGGCCACAGCGACAACGGTGCCGCTGGCGGCGGGGGCCGGGGCCGTCGCCGAAGTGTCGGCCGACATGGCGTCTGCCGGGGCGGCTTGCTCGGCATTGTTGCAGGCGGCGAGGCCCAGCAGGGCGGCGATCGATACGCCGGCAAGCGTGGCGGTGCGGGTGATCTTCATGGGTCTACTCTCCTGAGCGACCGCCCTGTCGGCGGTTCGCGGGGAGGTACTGCTCAGCGGTTCAAAGGATGCATCATCACCCGCAATCAGGGCGCGACACGTGACCGCACCCCTTCCACCGGCCGGAGAAATCTCGCCAGCACTGACCAGGCCGCCGCCTTCTCCGCCAGCGGCCGGGTGTAGGCGGGGCTGGAGGAGGGCAGGTCGATCAGGTCAATGCCTGCGCGAAGGCTCAGGCTGCGCTTCCCGATCCGCGCTGCGGTCGCTCCGTTGAAGGCGATGGCGCGCAGACACGGCAGGCTGCCAGTCAGCCGATTGAGATCGGCGGCCTCCGCATTGCGGATAGCGCCATCCAGACTGCCGGGTCGCTCAGCGCTGGCGATCACATCCCACAAACCCACACCCTCCGCCTTCAGTGCCTCCAGCCGGTCAGGATATGGCAGGGCCGTGAGGTCGACGCCGATCGCCCCGCCGACCAGCCGCCAGAAGCCATTCTGCGGATGACCATAGTACTGGCCCGCCCTCAACGAGGCGTCGCCGGGCAGGCTGCCGAGGATCAACAGGCGGCTGTTCGCGTCGACGACCGGGTCGAAGGCGCACTTGGGCGGCATTCAGGACGGCGTGATCATGTTGACGGTGAACTGGAATCGAATCCCTTCGGCCGGTCGACCGTCTTCCCAGGTGTAACGGTAGGCGCGGGCCGAACATTCGGCCGCATAGCGCTCTTCGCGTGTCAGCTCGGCTGACGGGAAAGTGCATGCCGTGGGGCGTCCCACCGAATTGACAGTGCATTCGATCGGAATGGCGCGACGACCCGGCGTGAGATTTCGCTGGCAGCGTCCAACCCCGCCAGAAGGGGGATCAAAGACCCGGGTGAGGATGCCCTGGCCAGTATCCACCCTGTCTTGCGGAGCGAGCAGAGCCATCAGGAAAGCCGCCGCGAAAAACATCTCAGCCTCCGAACACCCGCGCGAACACCGTATCGACGTGCTTCGTGTGGTAACCGATATCGAAGAGGTCTTCGAGTTGTTCCGCCGGCAGGGTCACCCGCGCGTCGGCCTTCAGGAAATCCAGGAACCGCCCCTCGCCGCGCCAGACCTTCATGGCGTTCTCCTGCACCGCGGCATAGGCGTCCTCGCGCGAAACGCCTGCCTGCGTCAGGGCCAGCATGACCCGCTGGGAATGGACCAGCCCGCCCAGCAGGTTGAGGTTTTTTTCCATATTGGCCGGATAGACGTTCAGCCGCTCGACCACGCCGGCCAGCCGGTGCAGGGCGAAATCGAGGTGGATGGTGGCGTCCGGACCGATGCCGCGCTCGACCGAGGAATGGCTGATGTCCCGCTCGTGCCAGAGGGCGACATTCTCCATCGCGGGCACCACGGCCGACCGCACCAGCCGGGCCAGACCGGTCAGGTTCTCGGTCAGGATCGGATTGCGCTTGTGCGGCATGGCCGACGAGCCCTTCTGGCCCTTGTCGAAGAACTCCTCGGCCTCCAGCACCTCGGTGCGCTGCAGGTGTCGTATCTCCGTCGCCAGACGCTCGATCGATGAAGCGACGATCCCGAGGGCGGCGAAGAAGGCGGCATGACGGTCGCGCGGGATGACCTGGGTCGAGACCGGCTCGACCTGCAGACCCATTCGGTCGGCCACATAGGCTTCCACCGCCGGATCGACGTTGGCGAAGGTCCCGACGGCGCCGGAGATGGCGCAGGTGGCGATCTCCTCCTTGGCGGTGAGCAGGCGGCGTTTCGCCCGCTGGAATTCTGCGTGATAGCCGGCCAGCTTGAGTCCGAAGGTGACCGGCTCGGCGTGGATGCCATGGCTGCGACCGACGCAGGGGGTCAGCCTGTGCTCCTTCGCCCGTGTTTCCAGCGCGGCCAGCACCCGGTCGACGCCCTCGATCAGCAGGTCGGAGGCGCGCGACAGCTGGACCGCGAAACAGGTGTCCAGCACATCCGACGACGTCATGCCCTGGTGCAGGAAGCGGGCTTCCTCGCCGACAATCTCGGATACATGGGTCAGGAAGGCGATCACGTCGTGTTTGGTGGTGCGTTCGATCTCGTCGATGCGGTCGGCGTCGAACACCACATCCTTGCCCTTGGCCCAGATCGCCTCGGCGGCTTCGGTCGGGATGACGCCCAGTTCGGCCATCTTGGTGGCGGCGTGCGCCTCGATCTCGAACCAGATCCGGTACCTGGTCTCCTGGGACCAGATGGCGACGGCGGCGGGGCGGGAATAGCGGCTGATCATGGGGGCGGGGTGTCAGGCGAGGGCGCGGTCGAGTCAAGCGCGGCTTGTGCCGGGGGCCTTCGAACTGATTGGCGGGATGCCCTGAAGCGCCTTATGCCTGAGCCCCACCCCTGAGGAGCGCGACCATGGAACTGATCATCGGCCCGAGGCTGTATTCGACCTGGTCCCTGCGCCCCTGGCTGGTGTTGAAGCGGTGCAAGGCCGACTTCACGGTGCGTGAGATCGACATCTATTCGCCGGCGGGTCAGGCCGAACTGGAACAGGTATCGCCGTCCCGCCTCGTGCCCCTGCTGAACGTCGAGGGCGTCACGGTCTGGGATTCCATGGCCATCTCGGTCTGGTGCGCCGAGCGTTATCCCGAGGTCCGGCTTTGGCCCGCCGATCCTCACGCTCGCTGGCTCGCCCGATCGGCGGCGTGTGAGATGCACGGCGGCTTCACGGCGCTGCGCAACGACTGCGGCATGGGGCCCGACCACACCATGGTCGGACCGGACCGCTCGCCGCCGCCCAAGGGCGAAGCGGTCGAACGTGATATCCGCCGCATCGTCAGCCTGTGGATGGAGATGCGCGGACGCTTCGGCTCCGGCGGGCCATATCTGTTCGGCGAATGGTCCGTGCCCGACGCCTTCTTCACTCCCGTCGCCACGCGGTTCCGGCATTACCAGATCGATCTAGCGGCCCATGGCGACGACGGCTCGGCTGCGGCCTATCGCGACGCGCTTCTGGCCCAACCGGACTTCCTCGAATGGTCGGCCGAGGCGCTGTCGGGTCGTTAACCGCCCCACGGAACCCGCTCTTAAGACAACGCCGGTATGTATGGGCCTTCAGGAGCGCAGAAGCGTTCGGGGGTCCGCCGATGTCCATGCCCGCAGAACAGCCCGGAGCACGCCGCCCCAGCCTGATGGTCTATGGCCTGATGATTGTGATCGCCTGCTGCCTGCCGGCCTTGCTGCTGGTCAATATCTAGTTGGCGCCGGCCGTCGGCGCCGAGGCCACCTCGAGCGGCTGGGCGAGCACGGGCGGCGGGGCGACATAGTCCAGAGACAGCGGAACCAACGTCGCGCCAGAGGCGACGGCGTCCAGGGTGTGCAACGGCCGCCCGTTCATGCGCTGGTAGATCCAGTAGGCCGCCACGACCTTTTCGACATACTCGCGGGCCTGGGGCACGTCGATCGTCTCGATCAGCAGCAGCGGATCGGCGTCAGGGCCCAGTTTGCGTACGGCGGCGACCATGGGGCCGGGCCCGGCATTGTAGGAGGCCGCGGCGCGAAGCAGATCGCCGTTGATCGCGGGCATGGCCAGCACCCGGTTTACATAGGCCTGCCCAAGACGGGCGTTTACGTTGGGCTGAAACAGCCGCTCCGGTTCGCTGACGAAGCCCCGGTCGCCCGACAGCTCGGCGGCGGTGGTCGGCATCACCTGCATCAGGCCGAAGGCGCCCGCCCCTGACCGGGCCCGCGCGTTGAAGCCGCTTTCCTTGCGGGCGATGGCGTAGACCAGCGAGCGTTCAATGGTGAAGCCGCCGTCGGGCTCGATGGCGGGCTGGGCGTAGTGGGTGGCGTCGATCCGGCGCACATCGTCGCCCGAACCGGTGACTCTCGGACCCAGAGCGCGGCCGAGGGCGGCCCAAAGCTGGCGGCCGCGGTCGGTGACGGCGGCGCGCAGGCCGGTCCGAAGCTCTTCGCGCGCATCGGACCGGCGTCCGATCTCGTAGAAGGCCACAGTGCGACGCGCGCGGGGCTCCGAGCGGATGAATTCTTCCAGTTCGTCGGCATCGACCCCGATCGGTTCCTCGGCCTGCCAGGAGACGCGTTGCACACCGCCGCCGCTCGCATAGGGGGTCGGCCCGAGATTTTCGATCGCCGGTTCCTCGCCCAGCTGCCGCAGGGCGATCTGGCCATAGAAGGTGGCGGGCCAGGTTCCGGCGCGACGCAACAAGGGCTGGACGCGGTCCTGCTGGCCGGACCTTCCCGCTGAACGCGCGGCCCAGAAGGCGGCGCCGGAGCGGACCCATCCGTCCTCGGTCGGATCGTCCAGAACGCGTTCAAAAGAGACCTTGGCGGCGGCGAATTCGCCGAGCCGGTACTGGGCCAGGCCGACCGTCCACCAGTCGCCGATCTGCTCGCCGATCGTAACGGCGCCGGTCAGGTCGTCGCGGTTCAGGGCGACCCGGGCGGCCTTCATCGGGTCCGCCTCGGTGTTTCCGCCCGCGGCCTCGATCCGGTTCCAGTAGCGTCCGCCGCCCATCCGGGACGGTTGTCGAGGTTCGGCCGCGCCGTCCGGGCGGCGGCGCATGGCCAAATTCCAGGCGCGTTCGGCGCTGGGGAGATCCGAATACTCCTCCAGCCAGGCCGCGAGCTCTTCAAAGGTGGCGGTATGGTCGGCGTGGAAAAGGCGCTCGAATTCCACCTGCCCCAGAAGGACGCGGTCCTGGGCCTGTCGCGCCGAGTTTCGAGCGGCCTCCAGGTCGCCGCGGCGAAGGGCGTCGAAGGCGGTCGTGTAGTTGAGACGGTCCGCGGCGCTCAGGGTCGAAAGGGGGCGACGTTCGCCCTCCTCGGCGTGCACGGCGCCGGCGAGGGCGCACAACACCAATGCCAACGTCGGCGCGAGAATCGCGCGGCGGAAACCAGATCGCACTTTGGGCGGCCCCCCTGAGAGCGGCGAGCGACCCGTCTCGACCCGGGTCAGTTCGCGCTGTTCGTTCGGTCGTCAGGCCAGAAAGGCGCCACTGCCTCGGCCCAGGTCAAGATTTCACCCCTTTTTGGGGCGGTTTTGAGTCTGAAGAGTGAACGAGCTTAACCGTCAGCCTCGATCCGCGCCGCCAGCGACAGCAGATCGGCCCAGACATCGCGCTTGGCGAGAGGCTGCCGCAGCAGGAAGGCCGGGTGGAGGGTCGGCAGGGCGGGCGCGGACACGGCACCCTCCGCCAGCCGCCATTCCCGCCACTGTCCGCGCATCCGCATGATGCCCTCGTCGGTCGCCAGCACCGACTTGGCCGACGCTGCACCCAGTAGCAGAACGGCTTTCGGCTTCAGCAGTGCGAAGGCGCGTTCCACGAAGGGGGCGCAGACCGCCTGTTCCGCGGCCGTCGGCGTGCGGTTGCCCGGCGGCCGCCAGAAGACGGTGTTGGTGATGAACACCCGGCCTTCCAGCCCGGCTTCGGCGAGCATCCGGTCCAGCAACTGGCCGGCCTTGCCGATGAAGGGCTGGCCGCGTGCGTCCTCTTCCGCGCCGGGCCCCTCGCCGATAATCAACACCTCGGCCTCGGGATTGCCGCGACAAAACACCGCCTGTTTCGCCCCCATGCCGCGCAGCGGGCAGCCTTCGAAGCTCGCAATGGCGAGGCCCAGGGCCTCCAGCGTGTCTGCGTCGGCCGCCAGCCGCCGCGCCTCGGACAGGGCGTCCCCGGCTGAGACGATCGGCGTCACCGAGGCTGTGGCCTTTGCTACCGCCTTTACGGCGGGCGGCGGAACGACATGCGTCCGGTCGACAGGCGCGTCTTCGAAACAGGCATCGACGCCCGCATCCCGCCAGAAGGCGAGCAGGCTTTCGGCGCTGGCGGTGTCGAGGTGCGGCGTTGTCATCGGGTGGATGCGCACAGGGATAGTCCTTGACCACCCTTGCGTCACCTTCGGATAAGCGGAAAACAGCAAGACCCCACCGACTGCGAGGACATCCCATGGCCGAGAACGCCATCGAAGGCGGCGCAACCAACGCCTGGCAGGAAGCCGTGATCGACAAGCTGCCGCCCGCCGAAGCCCTGGCCGGAGTCGAGCGCGAGGTCATGGAGTATGACGTCGTCATCGTCGGTGGCGGCCCTGCAGGCCTGTCAGCCGCCATCCGCCTGAAGCAGCGGGCGGAGAAGGACGGCAAGGAGATCACCGTTGCGGTGCTTGAGAAGTCGGCCGAGATCGGCGGCCACATCCTGTCGGGCGCCGTCATCGATCCGAAGGCGCTGAAGGAGCTGTTCCCGGACTGGAAGGCGCGCGGCGCGCCGTTGGAGACCCCGGTGACCGAGGATCGGTTCATGATCCTGGGGCCCATGGGGCAGGCCTCGTTGCCGATGCCGCTGCTGCCGCCGATCATGCACAATGACGGCTGCTACATCGCCTCGCTGGGCAATCTCGCCCGCTGGCTGGGCGAGCAGGCCGAGGCGCTGGGCGTCGAGGTCTATCCGGGCATGGCCGCCAGTCATGTGGTCTGGGACGAACCCTCCGGCCGGGTGAAGGGCGTTGTCGCTGGCGTCTTCGGCATCGACCGCCACGGCAAGCCGACCGACGACTTCCAGCCCGGCATCGAGCTGCACGGCAAATACGTCTTCATCGCCGAGGGCGTGCGCGGCTCGCTGGCCAAGACGATCATGGCCCGGCACAACCTGTGCGACGCCGCCGACCCGCAGAAATTCGGCATTGGCCTGAAAGAGCTGTGGCAGGTCCCGGCCGAACAGCATCGCCCCGGCCTGGCCCAGCACACCACCGGCTGGCCGCTGGACGAGTTCACCGGCGGCGGCAGCTTCATGTACCATTTCGGCGACCGCTACGTGGCCATCGGCTACGTCGTGCACCTGAACTACAAGAACCCGCATCTGTCCCCGTTCGACGAGTTCCAGCGCTTCAAGCATCACCCCGCGATCAGCGAGCATCTGGAGGGCGGGACGCGCATCTCCTATGGCGCGCGGGCGATCACCGAGGGCGGCTTCCAGTCGGTGCCGAAGCTCAGCTTCCCGGGCGGGGTCCTGATCGGCTGCTCGGCCGGTTTCGTGAACGTGCCGCGCATCAAGGGCAGCCACAACGCCATGAAGACCGGCATGCTGGCCGCGGACGCCGCCTATGACGCCGTCATGGCCGGTCGTTCAGGCGACCAGCTGGTCGACTACCAGACGGCCTATGAGAAGAGCTGGGTCTACAAGGAGCTGAAACAGGTCCGGAACGCCAAACCCTATCTGTCGAAATTCGGCACGACGCTCGGCGGGGCGCTGGGCCTGTTCGATATGTGGTTCTCGTCGCTGTTCCGCGTGAACCTGCCGTGGACGCTGAAGCACGGAAAGACCGACGCCGCCTCGACCCAGAAGGCCGCGCAGCACAAGGCGATCGCCTATCCGAAACCAGACGGGAAGCTGTCGTTCGACAAACTGTCGTCGGTCTTCATCTCCAACACCAACCATGCCGAGGAACAGCCCGCGCACCTGAAGCTGCTGGACCCGTCGATCCCGATCCGGGTCAATCTGCCCGAATACGGCGAGCCGGCGCGTCTCTACTGCCCCGCAGGCGTCTACGAAGTCCTGTACGACGCGGACGGCAAGTCCAATCCGCGCTTCCAGATCAACGCCCAGAACTGCGTCCACTGCAAAACCTGCGACATCAAGGATCCGTCGCAGAACATCGTCTGGACCACGCCCGAGGGCGGCGGCGGGCCGAACTATCCGAACATGTAGGTCAGGGCCGCGCCGCCAGCGTCCGTTCGAAGAAGCTCACGATCGCGGTCGTTGAGCGGATCCGGTTTGGCAGCTTCCGCCACCCGTGACCCTCGTCCGGGAACAGCACATATTCGACCGGCACATCGCGCGCCCGCAGGCTGTTGACGATCTGCTCCGCCTCGACCACCGGCACATTGGTGTCATTCGCGCCGTGCAGGATGATCAGGGGCGTCGTCACGATGTCGATCTTGTGGATCGGCGAAAGGGCGCGAAGCATGTCTGCCTCGGTGACGGGATTGCCGTATTCGACGGTCGAGATCGCCGCCATCCACGGCTCGGTCTGGGCGAAGAAGGTCTCGAAATTGACCACGCCGAACAGATTGGCGCCGCCGGCGAACATGTCGGGATATTCGGTGACCCCGGCCATCACCATGTATCCGCCGTAGGACCCCCCCATGATCCCCAGCCGCGCCGGGTCGGCGATCCCGGCGGCGACCAGATGATCGGTGGTGGCCTTGATGTCGCGCACGCCGTCGACGCGCAGGGGGCCGTTGTCGAGATTGACGAACCGTTTGCCGAAGCCGGACGAGCCGCGGACATTGGGCGCGAAGACGGTGATGCCGCGCGCCACCAGCGCCTGGGTCACATCGCTCATCGACGGCCGGGACTGGCCCTCCGGCCCGCCATGATAGTTGGCCACCACTGGCCCGGGACCGGTCGCCCCGACCGGGCGGTACAGCCAGCCAGACAGTTCCTCCCCGTCATGGGCCCGATAGGTGACCAGGGTCGGCCGCACCAGCGTGGCCAGGTCCACGCCGTCATGGGCGCTGCGGGTCAACTGGGCCAGCGTACCCGATCCGATGTCCAGCCGGTGGATGTCGCCCGGTCGGTTCGCGCCAGAGCCCGACAGCGCCAGCGTCTCGCCGTCCCGCGACAGGACGCTACCCGAGACGATGTCCATCGGCAGGGCGGGGCCGGGCGTGACCACGCCGGTCGCCGTGTCCAGCCAGGACAGTTCGCTACGGCCCGAAGCGTTCCAGAACAGGGCCGCGCGCCGTCCGTCATGCGACAGGCTTGCTGACTCGGCCTCGGCGTCCGCCCGCTCGGCGATGATCCGGATCGGACCCGGCGTTCCGTCGGCCGTCAGATCGATTACCCCGAAGGCCTGCCGGTCCCGCCCGCCGTTTGACATGACATGGATGCGCCGCCCGTCCGGGGAAAACTCGCCCCAGCCGAAGGTTGCGGTCTCCGTATGGGGCGTCAGCAGGGTTTCGGTCCCGGACGCCAGATCGACGAGGTACAGGTTGTTGTCGCCGCGGCTGACCAGCCGGGTGATGACCGCATGGCGACCGTCGGGGCTCAGGTCCAACAGTCGGCTGACGCCGGCGCCGTCGCTGACCGGGGTCGCCACGCCCGTGGCGACATCGATCAGCACCGGCTCGAACCGGGCCGGATCGCGCGCGTTCGAGGCCGCCATCAGCCTGCGTCCGTCGTCGGTCCAGCCCGTCAGCGCATTGTTCTCGCGCCCCCCGGCGGTCAGGCGGCGCGCGCCGGAGCCGTCGGGATGGCTGACATAAATCTGGACGTTCAGACCGCCGCCGGGCGCGACGTCCCAGGCGATCTGATCCCCGGCCGGCGACCATTCGACCGACTGAACCGGGTCGTTCAGGTGGGTGATCTGGCGGGCATCGCTGCCATCCGCGGCCATGGTCCAGACCTGGGGGATGCCGCTGGCGGAGGAGATGAAGGCGATCCGCGCGCCGTCGGGCGAGAAACTGGGTCCGCCCGCGAACCGGATGCTGGCGATGGCTTCGACGGTACGCGCCACGTCCGGATCCGCCGTGGACTGCGCCATCGCCGGCGATCCTCCGGTCAGAATGGCGGCAAGAACGACCGAGGCCAGAATGCGCATATCTTTTCCCCCTGATCCTTCGACGCTCCCATGCAGGGTCATTCGGGGCAAGGGTTCGTCGCATCTCCGCGGCGACCCTGCGAATCTGCGACTCGCCCAATTCTTCTTGGGTTGGGCGAGAGGCCTTGTCGCCGCCTCATAAAGCGGGAAGGTTCGCGGTCATGCGCCTTTCCCGACTGTCCCTGCTCCTGACCGCCTGCGCCCTGGCCGCGCTAGCCGTCCCCGCCGCGGCGCAGGACACGCCGATTGTCGTACCGCCGCCGCGCGCCCTTCCGCCCCCTGCAGCCCCGGCGATGATCATCGGGAATGAGGCGGTTGCACCGGCTGCGCCGGTTACGGTCGTCGCCATTCCGGCCGAGTGGTCGCCGATTCCGACCGACGAGATGGGCCGCACCGCCTATGGCCTGTATCTGTCCGGCCGTCTGGCCGCCTTCCGGGGCGACAACGTCCTGGGCGCTGACCTTCTGGCCCAGAGCCAGGCCCTGACGCCGGAGCAACCGGTCGTTGGCGAGGAAGCCTTTCGAACCGGCCTGTTCGCCGGCGATCTGGAGACCCTCGCGGAGCTGGCGCCCTCGATTCAGGACATGCCCCTGCTGGCCGAGGCCGGGCGGCTGGTTGTGATCGTCGACGCCCTGAACGACGGCGACGCGGCGGCGGGGCTCGTCGCCTTGCGGTCCCAGCCCCTGACCGAACCATTCGAAACCATCGGCCAGTACATCCTGCCAACTCTCGCGGCTTCGGCGGGCGACTGGGATCTCGCCCTGGCATCGGTCGACGCGCCGCTGACCGACATCGACGGTCTGGTGCTGCGCCATCAGCGCGTCCGGTTGCTGGAAAGCCGTCGCCGCCATGCCGAGGCCGAGGCCGAATACCGGGTGATTACGGCCTCCCCGCTGGGGTCCCAGCTGTTCATGGTCGACTTCGGCCGGTTCCTTGAGCGCCGCGGACGGCGTGACGAGGCGCTCGCCCTCTATGAATCCTCTCTGACCGGCCCGTCCCCGGACCCGGAAGCCCTGGTCGGCCGCCGACGGGTGCTGGACCGGGCCGCCGCGCCTCCGATCCCGACGATCCGCGAGAACGCCGCCTTCGCCATCAAACTGGCCGCGATCCAGGCCGCCGAGCGCCGCGAACGGGACGTTTCGACCATCTTCCTGCGTCTCGCCGACAGCCTGGGCCGGGATGACGAGGTCGCCCTTCGTCTGGGTCTGGGTCTGGTGTCCCTTGGCCACGAGGAATCCGCCCGTCGGGCTTTCGGGCGTGTGACCACCGACAATCCGATCCTGTACGCCGGGGCCCAGTACGGTCTGGGGCTGAGCTTCCAGCGGGATGAAATGGAGGAGCAGGCGCTGGCGGCATTCCGCCTTGCCGACGCCTCGGCTCCCGGCCAGATCGAAGTGATTTTCCGGCTGAGCCAGCAGCTGATCGCCATGGACCGGGACGAGGAAGCCCTGGCCGTGTTGAACCGGCCCTCGGTCAATGTCGCGGGACAGCCGCCGGAGCTCCGGCTCCTGCGCGGCGCCACGCTGCAGGAGCTCGGGCGGCTGGATGAGGCCGAGAATGAGCTGTGGGCGGCGCTGACGGCGGCGCCGAACGACCCCACCATCCTCAATACGCTCGGCTATATGTGGGTGGATACCGGCAGGCGCGTCGATCAGGGTGCCGAGATGCTGGCCCGCGCCCACGCCGCTGAACCGACGAATGGCAACATCCAGGACTCGCTCGGCTGGGCCCAGTTCCGGCAGGGGCAGTACGACATCGCTGTCGAAACCCTGGAGGGCGCCGTCAGCAAGGAGCCCGCCAATGCCGAGATCAACGACCACCTCGGCGACGCCTATTGGCAGGTCGGCCGGACGCGCGAGGCGCAGTGGCAGTGGAACCGGGTCCTGACGCTGGACCCCGACGCCGAACGTCGCGCCGAAGTCGAGCAGAAGCTGGCCAAGGGTCTGTCGATCGCGCCGCCGGTGGCCGCCGGCCAGTTCTGACCCATGGCCGCGCTCGCCCGGCTCGCGCCCGCCAAGGTCAATCTGTTCCTGCACGTCGGGCCGCTTGAGGCGGACGGCTACCACCCGCTGGCCAGTCTGGTCGCCTTCGCCGATGTCGGTGACGTGCTGACGATCGATCCGGCGGATCGCCTTTCGCTGGCGGTCACCGGGCCTTTCGCCGGTGCGCTGGAAGGCGAGGACGACAATCTGGTCCTGCGGGCGGTCCGCGCGCTGGGTGTGGGGGCGGGGATCGCCGAGCCGGGACTGCGGATCACCCTCGACAAGCAGTTGCCGGTGGCCGCGGGGCTGGGCGGCGGCTCGTCCGACGCCGGAGCGGCGTTGAAGCTGGTCCGCGACACGCTGGAGCTGCCATTCGACGACGAGGCCCTCGCGGAGATAGCCGCCTCTATCGGCGCCGACGGCCCCATGTGCCTGCATGCCCGCGCGGCCTGGGCCAGAGGGCGAGGGGACGTCCTGACCTTTGAGCCTGCCCTGCCGCCGCTCCCCGCCCTGCTGGTCAATCCGGGCGTCCCGTCATCGACCGGAGCCGTCTATCGGGCTTTCGACGCCGGCGCGCCCGGTCTGGCCGACACGCCGCCGCCGCCATTGGACTGGGCGGCGCCGGCGGTCGAGGCCTGGCTGCAGATGCAACACAACGACCTGCAGGCCCCGGCGGTCGCTCTGGCCCCGGCCATCGGCGACGCCCTCGCGGCGACGGAGGCGCTGCCCGGCGCGCGCCTGACCCGGATGTCGGGGTCGGGCGCCACGGTCTTCGCCCTGTTCGACACCAGCGCCGCCGCCGAGGCCGCCGGACAGACCCTGTCAGCCCTGCACCCCGATTGGTGGGTCCGGCCGACCGTCCTGCGATAGGGCCCGTGCGGGGCTTTAACCGTCGGCAAACCCGTGTCTGGCAGAGTGGCAATATGGAAACGCTCTCGCCCGCCCAGATCGCCGCGTTTGAAGCCGTGCTGAACAAGGTCCCGGTCGAGGATCGCGCCCGGCTTCACGCTCTCAAGGACGCCGCCGCCGCCGCCGCCGCCGGCTCCGCCCCGCACTGGGATTTCGACCAGCCGGGCCACCGGGCGGAGGAGCATCTGGCCGAGGCCTTCGGCGCCGGCCTGACCGACGACCATCGCCGGGCTCTTGTCGCCCTGTGGGCGCTGGAGATGCCGGCCCGGGTTCCGGCCGCTGATATGCCCGCCGCGGTGCACGAGCTGTATCCGGAATGGATCCAGCGGCTCGCCGACTTCCTGACCGCCGCCGCCGATCCCTATGACCGCGACTTCTGGGCCAAGGATGTGCGCATCTCGCTGGTCCTCAGCGTGCCCGGCGCCCGCACCCAGATGATCGACCTGTCCTCGCCCATGGGGCCGGGGCAGGTGCTGCGCCACGCCCGCGAGGGCTGGGGCTGGTCGGTGATCCCGGCCTATGCCGCCGCCCAGGCCTGGAAGCCGTGGCTGGAGGTCCATACCGAGAGCCGCGAACTGTCCGACTTCAACGAGGCCGGCTGGGACCGCGCCTGGGCGACGGCCGCCGAGATCTGCAAGCGTCGGCCGGAGATGGCCGGCATGCTGGGCTCGAGCTGGTTCTATGATCCGCCGCTGGAGCAGATCAGTCCCCGCCTCGCCTATCTGCGGCTCAACCTGCTGAAGCACGGCGCCTTCATGGTGCATCAGGGGCCGGGCGAGATTCACACCCAGCGCGCCGCCACCTCCTCGCCGACCCGCGCCGCCCTGATCGAGGCCGGCGAATACACGGCCCGTTCGTGGATCGTGGCCTTCCCGCGCGCCGCCCTGATCAAATGGGCGGATGCGCGCAAGGCGGCGATGCAGTCGGAGACCGCCCGCGCCGCCTGACCCGCGACCGATTTTGACGCAGGGCCGTGCGAGGCTCCGCGCCATGCAAACGACCGGTCCGCACTATGCGCACTATGCGCACGGTGTTTTTGGTGTGCGGAGCGGTCCTTCAGGCTTTCGTGCGCATTGCGGCCCAGGCGACGCCCACCGGCGCGATCTCCAGTCCGACCGTTTTCGCCGCCCTCAGCACCCGGTCCAGATCGGCGGGGGTGCAGCCATAGTCCGTGGGGCGATCCGAGACGTCGTGTCCGTAGGCGGTCAGCCAGCCTTTCGACGCGGCCGCTTCGGCCATCAGGGCTTCGAGGTCGTAGCCGGGGAGGCGGCGGCTTTCGAGGCCGATGCTCTTGATCAGGGCCCGGTCCTCGCGGCCGGCGTTGACGCCGTCGCGGACGCCGCGGGCCATGGCGAAGCGCGTGCGCACCACCCGCTTGGCCGACACCGTCGCGTCCCCGAAGGGCCAGGCGAAGGTGGTCATGCGGTGGCCGTCCAGCCGCTCGGCCACCCAGGCGGCGTTGGCGTCGAGGCTGAGGCGGAGGGCTTCGGCGTCCATACGCAGGGCGCTGGTGTGGCCGAAGGTGTGGCAGCCGACCTCGTGGCCGGCGGCGTGCAGGGCCTGCAGGTGCGGAACCTGGAACTGGTCGCGGTCCATGTTGACGCCGTCGGCGAGGCCGCCGCAGACATAGTAGGTGGCTTTCACGCCGTGGTCGGCGAGGATCGGCCCGGCCTCGGTCCAGGCGCTGGCGGGGAAGTCGTCGAAGCTCAGCGAGAAGACCCCGCGCGCCGGCGCGATCTCCACCGCCTCGATGTCGAGATAGCGCGCGGCCCGCCGGCGCATCTGGTCGATCTGCTTCATGGCGGTGGTCATAGCGCGGGGGCGCTTAAGGAAGGGTTTGGCGGGGCTTCGCCTTGCCGCCAAAGGGCCGCCCGTCTAGGGTCCGCGGCCTTCTTTCCCGGACGAAAAAGCTGCCCGTGACGACCGAACCGCTCGCCTTCCAGGACCTGATCCTGACGCTCCACAAATACTGGGGCGATCAGGGCTGCGCCATTCTGCAGCCCTATGACATCGAGGTCGGGGCGGGGACGCTGCATCCGGCGACGGTGCTGCGGGCGCTGGGGCCGCGCCCGTGGAAGGCGGCCTATGTGCAGCCGTCGCGGCGGCCGGGCGACGGCCGCTATGGCGAAAATCCCAATAGATTACAGCACTATTACCAGTATCAGGTGATCCTGAAGCCGAACCCCGAGAACCTGCAGGCCCTCTATCTGGGTTCGCTGGCGGCGATCGGGATCGATCCGAAACTGCACGACATCCGCTTCGTCGAGGACGACTGGGAGAACCCCACGGTCGGGGCCTGGGGGCTGGGCTGGGAGGTCTGGTGCGACGGGATGGAGGTGACCCAGTTCACCTATTTCCAGGGCGTCGGCGGGATCGAGGTCGATGTGGTCTCGGGCGAGCTGACCTACGGGCTGGAGCGTCTGGCGATGTACGTGCAGGGCGTCGACAACGTCTACGACCTGAAGTTCACGAAAGAGGGGCTGACCTATGGCGAGGTCTTCCTAGAGAACGAGCGCCAGCAGTCGGAGGCCAATTTCCACGGCTATGACGTCGATGGACTGAAACGCCGGTTCGAGGACATGGTCGGCGAGGTCGGGCGGTTGCTGGCCATGAAGGGCCCGCAGGATCAGGCGCTGGTTCTGCCGGCCTATGATCAGGTGCTGAAGGCCAGCCATCTGTTCAACCTGATGGACGCGCGCGGGGCGATCGCGGTGGCGGAACGGCAGAGTTACATCGGGCGGATACGGGACCTCTGCAAGGCTTGCGCGACCGAATGGGTCGAGCAGGAAAGGGGGCGCGTCTGATGGCCCAGCTTCTTCTCGAACTGTTCTCCGAAGAGATCCCGGCCCGCATGCAGGGCGGGGCGGCGCGTGACCTTGAGCGGATGGCGGCGGAGCGGCTGAAGGCCGCGGGGCTGACGTATGAGGCGCTGACGACTTTCGCGGGGCCGCGGCGGCTGACGCTGGTGGTCGAGGGCCTGCCGGCGGCGACGCCGGACCGCGAGGAAGAGGTCAAGGGCCCGCGGGCCAATGCGCCGGAGCAGGCGCTGGAGGGCTTCCTGAGGAAGACCGGCCTGACGAAGGACCAACTGGTCGAGCGCGATGGGGTGTTCTTCGCCGTGCTCAGCAGCAAGGGCCAGGCGACGGCCGCCCTGATCCCGGAGATGGTCGACCAGATCGTGCGGGGTTTCCCCTGGCCCAAGTCGATGCGCTGGGGTTCGGGCACGCTGCGCTGGGTGCGGCCGCTGAAGCGGATCGTGGCCCTGTTCGACGGCCATGTCGTGCCGTTCGAGATCGACGGCATCGTTTCGGGCGCGCTGACCGAGGGGCACCGCTTCCTCGGCTGCGGCCGGCCGTTCGCGGTCAAGGATTTCGCCGACTATCGCGCCAAGCTGGAAAGCGATTTCGTCCTGCTGGACGCGGCCGACCGGCGGCTGAAGATCCTCGAGGCGGCGCAGAAGGTCTGCGCCGACCGCGGGCTGGCTCTCGTCGATGACGACGGTCTGCTGGACGAGGTGGCGGGGCTGGCCGAATGGCCGACGCCCATTCTCGGCGACATGGACCCGGCCTTCCTCAGCCTGCCGCCCGAGGTGGTCCGGCTGTCGATGAAGGTGCACCAGAAATATTTCGCGGTGCGCGATCCGGCGAAACACGGGCTGGCGCCGCATTTCGTGGTGGTGGCCAATGTCGAGGCGACCGACGGCGGCAAGGCGCTGGCCGCCGGCAACAGCCGCGTGCTGTCGGCCCGTCTGGATGACGCCCGCTTCTTCTGGGACGAGGACCTGAAGACCGGCTTCGACGTCTGGGCGAAGAAGCTGGAGGGGGTGACCTTCCATGCGAAGCTGGGGACGCTGGCCGAGCGGGTCGAGCGGATCGCGGCGTTGGCGCGCGAGATCGCGCCGCTGGTGGGGGCTGATCCGGATCAGGCGGAGGCCGCCGCGAAGCTGGCCAAGGCTGACTTGTCGGCCGCCATGGTCGGGGAGTTCCCCGAACTGCAGGGGGTCATGGGCGGCTATTACGCCCGCGCCGCCGGCTATCCGGACGCCGTCGCCGATGCTGTGCGGGACCACTACAAGCCGCAGGGTCCGGCGGACTCCGTGCCGACCGCGCCGCTGACGGTGGCGGTGGCGCTGGCCGACAAGCTGGATACGCTGGTCGGGTTCTTCGCGATTGATGAGAAGCCGACGGGGTCGAAGGATCCGTTTGCTCTGCGGCGGGCGGCGTTGGGGGTCCTCCGCACACTGTTCGCGACCAATGCGCGGATCGCGCTTATGCCATTGCTTACAAAGGCTTCGACGCGGGCCTTCGGCGAATCCGATCCGCAGGATGTCGCGAGCGAACTGACATTCTTCCTGGCGGAAAGACTGAAGGTCTTGTTCCGGGATGAAGGCAAGCGACACGACGTTGCGGCTGCGGTCTTGGCGTACGGCGGCGATGACTACGTCAAACTCCGTTCGCTGATCGAGGCGCTGGACGGCTTCCTGGCCACCGACGACGGGGCCAATCTGCTGGCCGGGTACAAGCGGGCGTCCAACATCCTCAAGGCCGAGGAGAAGAAGGGCGCCGTGCCGACCGGGATGGTGCAGACCGGCCTGCCGGGACAGCCGGAGCAGGAAAGCGCCCTGGCCTTCGCCGCCGCCGCCGCCGCGACCGCCGTGGACGCCGCGCTGGAGACCGAAGACTTCGCCGCCGCCATGACCGCGCTTTCGCGGCTGCGGGCGCCGGTGGACGCCTTCTTCGA
>NZ_DDRM01000044.1:14693-14953 GCF_002343105.1 Brevundimonas sp. UBA2416 | reverse complement strand
GTGGACGCCTTCTTCGACAAGGTGATGGTCAACTCGGAGGTGGCCGCCGAGCGGGAGAACCGGCTGAAACTGCTGGGGCAGGTTCGCGCGGTGATGGGCCGGGTGGCGGACTTCGGGATGGTCGGGGGGTAGGTCCCCGTCGCCTTCCTTCCCCCATTTCGGGGGAAGGTGGGCCGCGTAGCGGGTCGGATGGGGGCTCTGTCCGCGCCGCTGTCTGCGCGTGTCGTGCCCGCCGCAACCAGCCCCCATCCGTCAGGCTC
>NZ_DDRM01000044.1:13714-14532 GCF_002343105.1 Brevundimonas sp. UBA2416 | reverse complement strand
GGCTCCGCCTGCCACCTTCCCCCGAATTGGGGGAAGGGAAGGGCATGGGCTCTCCGCAAAAAATGCCGAAAAGCTGCCTTCTCGCCCCTGCGCGGGCGTGGCCAAGCCGGAGCTGGGCTGTGGGTTCGCCGCGCCTGGGGCGGTCGCGGGGGTGTGGATTGTCAAAGACCGGCGGCGGTCCGGGGACCGACGGGGCCTATTTTACGGGGGCGCCAATCTGCGCTGAGAAGAAAAATTTCGCGGAGGGGCGAGAAGGGAGCTTTGGGGGTCGGAAGGGGACGGAGGATCGGGGGCGGGAAGGGAGGCTTCAGCGGCCGAGCGCGGGCTGGTCCATGAAGGCGGCGTCGAGGCCGTAGACGGCAAAGCGGGCGAGGCGTTCGCGCGCGCGGCCGTGCGCCGCCGGGTCGTCGCCGATGCGGTCGGCCTCGGGCAGGAAGGCGTTCTCGGCGCGGAAGGTCCAGGCGGCGACCCTGAGGCCGGCGGCGTGGGCCTCGGCGATCAGGGCGGTCGGGGCGCCGGGGGTCGGTTCGATCAGGGCCGTGTCGGCGCCGATCCAGTCGGCGTAGCGCGCGATGCCGGCGAGGCCTTCGGGCGTGGTCATGGCGGCGTAGCTGAGGTCCGGGCGGTCGAAGGGGCCGCCGGATGCGGCGACCAGTTGCAGCAGCGGGGCGGCGAGGCGGGCGCGGAGGCGTTGCAGGGCTCCGACCTCGAAACACTGGATCAGGATCGGGGCGTCGGCGCCGGTCAGGCCGCGGCGTTGCAGGGTTGCGACGAAGACCTCCTCCATCGGCAGGCCGAGGGCGGCGAAATACGACGGG
>NZ_DDRM01000044.1:13389-13562 GCF_002343105.1 Brevundimonas sp. UBA2416 | reverse complement strand
GTTTGAGTTCGGGGGCGACGCCGACGCCGGCCGCTGTGGCGATGTCGAGGACCTCTTCGAAGGTCAGGATCGGGTCCTGGCCGTCGAAGGCGGTGTTGGCGGGACGGAGGTCGGGCAGGCGTTCGCGGGCGCGCAGGGTCTTCAGCTCAGCGAGGGTGAAGTCCTCGGTGAAC
>NZ_DDRM01000044.1:0-13255 GCF_002343105.1 Brevundimonas sp. UBA2416 | reverse complement strand
GGTGAAGTCCTCGGTGAACCAGCCGGTGACGGGCCGTCCGTCGATGGTCTTCGTCGTGTGGCGGTGGGCGAAGGCGGGGTGGGCGGCGACGTCGGTGGTTCCGCCGATCTCGTTCTCGTGGCGCACGATCAGGACGCCGTCGGCGGTCATGACCAGATCGGGTTCGATGACGTCGGCGCCTTGCTGGATGGCGAGGTCATAGGCGGCGCGGGTGTGCTCGGGGCGTTCGCCGGAGGCGCCGCGGTGGGCGATGATGAGGGGGTGGCGGGTCAGGGTGGTGCTCCCTCTTCTGCTGTCGTCATCCTCCGGCGAGCGCAGCGAGACCGGGGGACCCAGCGGCGCCGCGACGGCGGCGAAACACCGGCGAATGCAAACAGCCTATGCCCAAACACTGTGCTCCCGACAGGGTCGCGCTCGGGCGCGCCGCTGGGTCCCCCGGTCTGCGCCGCGAAGGCGCGGCTTGCCGGAGGATGACGAAAGCAAAGAGCTACGCCCCCAGAATCCAGCCTTCTTCCTGCTCGACCTTCGCGATCAGGGCCTCGGTCGCGCCCTTGGGCGGGGCGAAGGCGGCGGAGAGGGTTCCGGCCTCGTCGAGCGCGGCGAAATGTTCGGCGGTGACGCGGACCTGGGCCTGGTCCTTGAACTCGCCTTCGTTCGGTCTGGCGTTGAACATGGACGGGTAGACCTCGACGACGAGGGCCGAGAGGGGCTCGACATCGGCGGCGTCCAGCGCGCGCCAGCCGGTGCCGAAGGGCCAGACGGCGCCCGAGGGGCCGAGCTTCTCGAGCAGGCGGCGAACAGCGGGGACGCCGACGAGGGTCTGGCCGCCGACGGCGCCGGCGCCGTGCATCTGCCAGACGCTCTTGGGCTGGAGCTTGCCCTTGCGGGCCGCGTCCTGCGTCGCGCGGTATTCGGGGATGTCGGCGCCCGAGCCGGCGGGGGGCTTGGTCGTGGTCAGCCAGCGCTGGGCCTGATTGGCCGGGGCGCCCCACATGGGCCAGGCGTTGTCGGTCATGAGGCGGTTGATCTTGGCCGCGACCTGGTAACGGTTGTTGGTGTTGTCGGGCTTGTCGACCACGTTGGAGGCGAGGAATTTCCACATCGCCGACCACGGGGTTCCGGTGAGCTTCAGCCGCTCGGCCGTGCCGGCGGGGAAGCCGAAATTGAAGTCGAAGCCGACCAGGACCCGGTCGCCGCGCTTGCGGTGTTCGGCCAGCAGGGAGGCCAGCAGGGCCTCGCCCTCGGCCCGCGTCGCGACATTGTGGGTCTCGGTATAGAGGCGGAAACGCACATCGCGTTTGGCCACGCCGAGCCAGACGGAGCCCTCGCCGAGCTTCTTGCCCTCGGCGGCGGTCCAGTCAGCGATGATGTAGGCGTCGAACAGGCGGGCCACGGGGGCTCCTCGGGGAACTCGGTCACAGGGAATGGGGGGTTCTAGCGGTCCGGGGGCGGGGGAGGAAGGGCTGCGGGCGCTATCCGTGCTTGGGTTGCCTCGCCTCCCGCTCCTTCGCCCAAGCGAAAGCTGGTTCATCACAAAGGACACGAAGGAATTCACGAAGGACACCAGGGGTCCTGTGAGGAGGATCCAGCTGGCCTCGCCGTCGAGCAGCGAGACGACTCTGGATCGAGGCCAAGGCCTCGATCGGGTCAGGCGGCGAATGCCGCGATCCCATGATCCCCGAAAAGGGAAGCTCCGATCTGGACGCGCACCCGGTTCCTTTGTGCCCTTCGTGAATTCCTTCGTGTCCTTTGTGATGAACCTGCTCGCGAGAAGCCACGCACCGACCGCGGAGCCTAGCCTTTCAGCAGGGCCTCGAGGTGCGAGAGCCAGCGGCGGCCCAGTCTCAGGGCCTCGCCGGGGGAGCCGGTCTGGACGGGGAGGGTGGCGTCCCAGAGGGCCAGTTCGAACTCGGGATGGCGGGCGTCGGCGAACATCAGTCGCAGCACCACCTGTTCGGCGTCGGGGGCCAGAAGATCGAGCGCCTTGCGGGCCTCGCCGCGGCGGACGCGGGCGACGACATGGCCGTCGACGATGATCTCGCCGCCCTCGATCTCCTCGAAGGCATAGACCAGACCGGAGCCGCCCCGGTTCCACAGGACCGCGACCTGGGCGCCGTCAAAGTCGAGACCGGCGGCGCGGCCCTCGGCAGGGGACAGGGCCTCGGCCTCGGGCGTGACGCCGAGCGATTTCAGCAGGGCCCGGCGCATGCGGCGGATCGGCTCCATCCACCAGTTCAGGACCAGGGCGCCCGTGGTCAGGGCCGCCGCCGCCAAGGCCACCAGCAATATGACCCTGAGGACGTCGGCCAAGCTCAGTCCTCCAGCTCGACGACGACGGGGACGTGGTCCGAAGGCTTCTCCATGTCGCGGGCGTCGCGATGGGTCTCGACGCCGACGAAGCGGTCGGCGGCCTGGGGCGAGAGCAGGTGGAAGTCGATGCGGATGCCGTGGTCGCGCTGCCAGGCCCCGGCCTGGTAGTCCCAGAAGGTGAAGGTCCCGGGCGGCTGTTTGCCCAGCGCGCCGGCCTCGGACAGGCCGAGATGGGTCAGGGCCCGGAAGGCGGCGCGACTCTCGGGCTGGAACAGGGCGTCGGTCACCCAGGCGGACGGGTTCTTCGCGTCGTCCGGGGTGGGTATGACGTTGTAGTCGCCGCAGAGGGTGAAGGCCTCTTCCTGCCGCAGCAGGTCCTTCGCATGGGCCTGCAACCGGTCCATCCAGGCCAGTTTGTAGGCGAACTTTTCCGTGCCGATCGGGTTGCCGTTGGGCAGGTAGAGGCAGCCGACGCGGACCGGCCGCGGGCATTCGATCACGGCCTCGATGTAGCGGGCCTGTTCGAACTCGGCCTCGAAGCCCGAGGCGTCGACGCCGGGCAGGCCGCGCCGCACGTCGCTGAGCGGATATTTCGAGAGCAGGGCGACGCCGTTGTAGGTCTTCTGGCCCTGGGTCTCGACATTGTAGCCGAGCGATTCAAAGGCCTCGCGGGGGAATTTCTCGTCGAGACATTTGATCTCCTGGAAGCCGACCACGTCGGGCTGGGCCGCTTCCAGCCACGCCAGCACTGTCGGCAGGCGGGCGTTGACGGAGTTCACGTTCCAGGTGGCGATGCGCATGCGCCATGCTTACGGCGCGTCGGGGCGGTCTGTGAAGAAGGGATCGCCCCGACGACTTTGCCGTCAGGTCGACCAAACTGACGGCAAAGTCGTCCGGAATTATGCTGGAGCGAAATCTGAGCCCCGGCGGACTGCGTCCACCAGGACCGATTTCGCTCTAACGAAAACGCCCCGGAGCGAACTCCGGGGCGTCATCTCGATCGAACCGTGGTCCGCTTACTCGGTCGGCGGCAGGGCCGGGGCCGGGGTGAACCGGCAGCCGCCGCCGATGCGCTGGGCGGTGGCGCAGGGATAGATCTGCTGGGTCACGCCCTCGGCGTTGATGCGGGCGATATAGCCTTCGCCCTCGGCGGCGCATTTGGCTTCATAGAAGCGGCCGTTGGCGTTCTGGCCCATCAGGCGGACCTGGGTGACATCGCAGGCAGCGGCTTCCGTACCGGCCAGTTTGGGCTCGAAGCCGTCGGCCTGTTCCTGGCCGGTGGTGAAGCGGCAGGTACCGCCGACGGACGAGATCTGCAGGCAGTCCTGGAGCTTCCAGCCGGTGCCGACCCTCTCAAGCCAGTAGCCGTCAACACCCGCGCAGCCGACCTCATAGACGATGTTGTCGGCGTCGCTCTTGCCGATGGCCACGGCCTCGTCGACCGTGCAGGTGACACCGGCGTCGCGGGCCCAGCCGCCGATCACGGCCAGACCATTCTGGTTGGCGGGCAGGGTGCACTGCTGGCCGACGTCGGCGGCAGGATCGCGCAGGCGGGCCGTGTAGGCGGTGCCGGCCAGCTCGAGGCAGTTGAAGTTCTGGGGCGGCGTCGACTCGATAAGGATCAGGCCGGGGCCTTCCGAGCAGGCGGCCTCGTAGATTTTCTGCTGTTCGGCGTTCATGCCCGGCTGGGAGGCCTCGGTCACCGTGCAGGCACCGCCGGTGGCGACGACCAGCGCCTGGGCGGCGGCCTTGATTTCCTCGGGCGTCGGGGCGACCGGGGGCGGCGCGGGCCGATTGCGGGTCGCGCGGTTGTCCGGCACGCGGTCGCGACGACCGCCGCCGACGCGGCCGGGCAGCACGCCGTCGCCGCGAATATTGCCGGAGGCCCGGTCCGATTCGGAACGACCGCCTGTCCCGGGGTCCTGGGGGACGTCCTGGGCGAAGGCGGGCTGGGTCGCGACCAGCGCCAGGGCGACGGCGCCGCCCACGAGCGCGAGCAACTTTCTGTGGAACACGAGACTACTCCGAACAGGAAAAATGTTGGCTCAACCCTTGGCGGGCCGATGTGGCGGGGTCAAGGCATGCGCTCGCGAGCGGCTGGACGACGACGGTCGCTTGAGGGTATCAAGGTCATGAGTTTCAATTGGAGACGGACTTGGCGGACGGCGTTGTCCCGGCGGAGATCGATCAGGCGGCGCGGGACGGGCGCGGCCTGACCTATCCGCATCCGGTCCCGCCCGGGTTTGGGGAGGCGATCGAGGTCGCGCCGGGCGTACTGTGGATGCGGCTGTCGATGCCGATCGCCCTGAACCACATCAATGTCTATGCGATCGAGGACGGTGAAGGCTGGGCCCTGATCGACACCGGGCTGAACATTCCCGACTCGCGCGACCGCTGGGACGCACTGCTGGAAGGACCGCTGGGCGGGCGGCCGGTGACGCGGGTCATCTGCACCCATATGCACCCCGACCATATCGGACTGGCGGGCTGGCTGTGCGAGCGGACGGGCGCGCCGCTGGTGATGACGCGGGTGGAATATGTCACCGCGCGGATGCTGCTGGCGGATACCGGACAGCCGGCGCCGGAAGCGGGGGCGGTCCACTATCGCGCCGCGGGCTGGGATGAAGCGCAGATCGAGACGTACCGGCGGGAATACGGCCAGTTCGGCCGGGCGGTATCGCCGATGCCGACCGGCTATGTGCGTATGCGCGAGGGGGACCGGCTGAGCATCGGCGGGCAGGACTGGCGCGTAGTGGTCGGCGAGGGGCACAGCCCGGAGCATGCCTGCCTGTGGCGCGAGGCCGACGGCGTGGTGCTGGGCGGGGACCAGATCCTGCCGCGGATATCTTCGAATGTGTCGGTCTGGCCGACCGAGCCGGACGCGGATCCGCTGGGCGACTGGCTGGACTCGCTGGAGCGGATGAAGGGGATCCTGCCCCACGACGGCCTGATCCTGCCGTCGCATGGCGAGCCTTTCCATGGCGTGCACACGCGGCTGGACGCCCTGATCCGGGGGCATGAGGTTTCGCTGAAGCGGCTGGAGAAGACGTTGCAGACGCCGAAACGGGCCGTCGATGTCTTCGGCGCCCTGTTCGCGCGGGCGGTCGGGGACGGGGTGCGGGGGATGGCCACGGGCGAGGCGATCGCACATCTGAACTATCTGCTGCGTCGGGGCCGGGTCAGCAAGGTCCGCGATGCGGACGGGGTGGACTGGTGGACGATGATCAAACGGGGAGAGGCGGCGTGAGCGACCAAATTCAGACGGAACTGTCGGGCGGCGTCCTGACCGTCACCCTGGCGCGGCCGGAGAAAAAGAACGCCATCACCCAGGCCATGTACGCCGTGCTGGCCGAGGCGACCGTACGGGCGCGGACCGACGACGCCGTACGGGTGCTGGTCTTCAAGGGCCAGGGCGACAGCTTCTCGGCAGGCAACGACATCGCCGACTTCATCGCGCTGGGCTCGCAAGGGCAGCAGCCGGCGCAGATGCCGGTGTTCGACTTCCTCAAGGCGCTGGCTGAGCTGGACAAGCCGGCGGTGGCGGCGGTGCGGGGGCGGGCGGTCGGGATCGGCCTGACGATGCTGCTGCATTGCGACATGGTGGTGGTGGCCGAGGACGCCCTGCTGTCGGTTCCCTTCATCAACCTGGCGCTGGCCCCCGAGGCGGCGTCCTCAATGCTGCTGCCGGCGGTGCTGGGTCATCAGCGGGCGTTCGAGCTGTTCGCGCTCGGCGAGCCCATCGACGGGCGGACGGCGGTGGCCTGGGGACTGGCCAACCGGGCGGTCCCGGCGGATCAGGTCGACGCGGTCGCGGCGGACCTGGCCGGCAAACTGGCCGCGCGGGCGCCCAACTCCATCCGCAAGACCAAGCGGCTGATGCGCGACGCGGAGCGGCTATGGACCCTGATGCAGCGCGAGGGCGAGGCCTTCGGGAGCCAGATGACCAGCCCCGAGGCGATGGAGGCCTTCATGGCCTTCAGCCAGAAGCGCGCCCCCGACTTTTCAAAAGCCGGTTGATTCGCAGGTCGGCGAGCCCTAGTTGCGCGCCCTCATGTTCGACGCCCCCGCCAGACCCGCGCCGCTGCGCATAGAGATCGAAGCCCCCGGCGATGCGGCGGCGGTCGAGGCGCTCGTGCTGGCCGCCTTCGGTCCGGGCCGGTTCGCCAAGACGGCGGAGCGGTTGCGGGAGCGGGCGCGGATCGCGGCCGGGTTCGTGGCGCGCGAGAACGGACAGGTCATCGGCTCGGTGCGGCTGTGGGCCATCACCATCGACGGACAGCCTGCGTTGTTTCTCGGCCCCATCGCGGTTTCGGCGGCCAGCCGCCGGGCCGGACTGGGGGCCGATCTGGTGCAGGCCTGCGTGGATCACGCCGGGGACGCCGGCATCCTGCTGGTCGGTGATCTTCCCTGGTTCGGCCGGTTCGGATTCCGGCCGGCGCCGGATGCGCGGCTGAACGGGCCTGTCGATCAGCGGCGGGTGCTGTGGCGAGGCGATGGCGAGGCGGCGGGAGCGGTGCGACCGGCCTGAGTTCGGTGGTCGACGCCTTTCCGATCCGCCCGACGCGGCCTAAGTCTTGGCCATGGTGGAATCCCCGGACAGCAAGACCGGACTGGCGGGCGTCGCGGCGGCGGCGAAGCAGGCGCCGGGTCGTGGGCTGCCGCCGGTGCATCTGTGGCACCCGGCCCATTGCGGCGAGATCGACATCGTCATTCGCCGCGACGGCCTGTGGATGCATGAGGGCTCGCCGATCGGGCGGGCGGAACTGGTGCGGCTGTTCTCGACCGTGCTGCGCAGGGATGAGGACGGCTATGTGCTGGTCACGCCGGGCGAGAAGCTGTCGATCACGGTCGAGGACCTGCCGTTTCGCGCCGTGAGCGTTGCACAGCGGGGCGAGGCGCTGGTCTTCACCACCGATGTCGGCGACGAGACCGAGGCCGGACCCGAGCATCCGATCCGCGTCGATACGGATGCAGAGACTGGCGAGCCTTCGCCTTCCGTGCACGTCCGCGCCGATCTGTGGGCCCGGATTGTGCGACCGGTCTTCTATGAACTGGTCGAGATGGCGACCGTCGAGAATGGGCGGCTGACGGTGCGGTCGGGCGGCGTGGCGTTCGCGCTCGGTCCGGTCGGGGCGGGCGTTGAATGAGTCTGGCGACCCTGCGCGAGCGTCTGATCGAGCAGCTGGAACCGGCGGGCAGCTGGACAGCGGATCGTGCGCCCGCGCGGTCGGACTTCGACCTGAATCCTGACGCCGAGCGGCCCGTGCGGACGCTCAGGCCTGCCGCGGTTCTCATCCCGGTGATCGCCGGCCCGGAGGGGGCCGTGGTCCTGATGACCCGTCGGTCTGACAGTCTGGCCAGCCACACGGGCCAGATCGCCTTTGCCGGCGGGCGGCTCGATCCCGGCGAGACGGCGGTCGAGGCGGCCTTGCGCGAGGCCTTCGAGGAGGTGGCGCTGGACCCCGCGCTGGTCGAGGTGCTGGGCGTCGGCGACGCCTATGAGACCGGCACCGGCTTTCTGGTGACGCCGGTAATTGGCTGGCTGACCGCCACGCCGGCCACGACCCCGTCGCTGGACGAGGTGGCCGAGGTGTTCGAGGTGCCGTGGGACTATCTGATGGATCCGGCCAACCATCGCCGCGACTCCTATGACCGCGAGGGCCAGCCGCGCCGCTGGTACTGGGCCATCACCCATGAGGAGCGCTACATCTGGGGCGTGACGGCGGGGATCGTGCGGGCGCTGCGGACGCGGCTTTACGGCGAGGATGCCAGCGCCGATGTGGTCGCGGAGGACGCGGCGTGATGCGGCTCGACGACCAGCCCTGGCTGACGGATTCGGCGACCCGCGCCGTCATGGCCGCGCTGGAAGCAGCGGGTGGCCCCGGTTGCGCCCGCTTCGTCGGCGGCTGCGTACGCAACGCCCTGATCGGCGCGCCAGTGGCCGATATCGATATCGCGACGACCTTGAAGCCTGAAGCGACCGACCGGGCCATCCGCACCGCCGGTCTGAAGTCTGTGCCCACCGGCATCGCCCACGGCACGGTGACGGCGGTGTCGGAGCGCCAGCCGTTCGAGATCACCACCCTGCGCCGCGACGTCTCCACCGACGGGCGAAACGCCACCGTGGCCTTCACCGACGACTGGGCCGAGGACGCGGCGCGCCGGGATTTCCGCCTGAACGCCCTGTACGCCGACGGCGAGGGGCGGGTGTTCGATCCGACCGGCGAGGGCGTGGCCGATGCGGCGGCGGGACGGATCGTCTTTGTCGGCGATCCGGAGACGCGCATCCGGGAGGACTATCTGCGCATCCTGCGCTTCTTCCGCTTCTTCGCCTGGTACGGCCGGGGCGAGCCTGACCGGGCGGCGCTGGCGGCCTGTCGGGCGTTGGCGTCCGGGATGACGCGGCTGTCGGCCGAACGGGTCTCCAAGGAGTTGATGACCCTGCTGGCCGCGCCCGATCCCCGCGTCGCCATGGCGGCGATGGCCGAGGCCGGGGTGCTGGCGCAGATCCTGCCGGAGGCGGAGAGGGGTCCGTTGTTCGATGGAGCGGTCAAGACGAGCGTCGATCCCGTCATCCGCCTGATGACATTGATGCCGATCGACGAGCGCCTTGTGAGAGATGTCTCGATACGCCTGCGATTTCCAAACTCAACCCGCGACCGGCTGGCCGATGCGGCTCGCGCCGCGCCCGTCGCAAGCCTGACGATGCGCGATCCCGAGGTCCGGGCCGCCGTCTATCGCCACGGCCAGCGCGCCGTCGCCGATGCCTTGCATCGACGCTGGGCGGAAACCCCCGGAGAGGCGGATGCCGCGCAACGTTTGCTGGCGTTGGCGGAAGGCTGGCGGCGCCCGTCCATGCCGGTCGGGGGCCGGGAACTGGCCCGACTGGGCGTCGAACCGGGGCCGGAGACGGGGCGGCTGCTGAAGGCGTTCGAGGAGCGGTGGATCGCCGAGGACTTTCCGTCAGAGGGTCATGCCGAACGGCTGGCCGCCCTGCTCAATCCGCCGCGCGGGTGATCTCAACCACCACCGGGCGATGGTCCGAACCGGTCGGGCGGCCGAGCCGGCGGCTGACGAAGGCGAGGTCCGGCGAGGCGTAGATCTGGTCGATGGTGATCGCCAGAGCCGAGGGCACGGCGGCGGGCCAAGTCCCGGGAAAGCCCGGCGCAGGACGAAGGCCGATGTCGCGCTGGACCTGTTTGCCGATGCGGGCGGTGGAGACGCTGTTGAAATCGCCGGCGACCACGACGGGACCGTTCAATCCCTCAAGCATCTCATCCAGGGCCATCGTCTGGCTGATCTGCCCCCACGATTCCTCGAAGGGCCACGGTCGGGTCAGATGGATGCTGACGAGATTCAGCGCGCCGAGGGGTGTCGCCGCCCTCGCTCCGACCGCCTCTACCCCGGCCGGCCGGGGGAGCGCGGTGAGCGGATAGCGGGAGGCGATCACCGACCGGACCGCGCCGTTCGGGCGGTGAATCCGGGGGCTTGCGATCCGATGGGGATAATCGCCGACCAGCGCATCCAGATGGGGTGCAGTGGCGTCGCCCAGCTCGATCAGCATGACGACGTCGGCGTCGGCCTGACGGATGGAGGCGGCGATGGCGTCCAGATCGCGGTTCCGGACCCAGAGGTTGGCGGAGTAGAGCCGGATGGTGTCGGCTCCGGCCTCGGGGCGTGAGGCCGTTGGATACCACTGGGGGCCGACGGCGATCAGCAGCAAGGCGGCCGGCACGACCGCCGCGGCGGCCCACCGCCGCTGTTTGACGAACACGAGGAAGAGGCCGAGCCCCACGGTGGCGAACAGGGCGGGCGCCGTGAACTGGGCCAGCAGATCGGCGTACTGGTTCCGCATGCCGGAGAGCGCGACCAGACCCACGAACGTCGGGGTCGCGATCAAACCCGCCAGGGCGAGCCGGACGAGCCACACGAGCCGATTTGCGAACGATGCTTGCCTTTCCGGCTGAACGAGGTTCGTCATGGCGCGTTACGGTCTCGCTTCAGGAGGGCAGAGATGGCCAGACGGTCCGTCGCGGATATCGAGAAGATCTGGTCCAATGTCGAGGGCGTCAAGAAACTGTCCGACCGGGCGGTCGGAATCGGCCCGTTCGGAATCGGGCTGGACGGCCTGCTGACGTGGATACCGGTTGTCGGGTCGGTCTACAGCCTTGGCGCCTCCGGTTGGTTGCTGCTGCAGGCGGTGCGGGCAAGGGCCACCCCGGCGACACTGGCGCAGATGTTCGGCTATCTGGGACTCGACGGCGTGATCACCCTGACTGGCGAGGTCCCGCTGCTGTCGATCGCTCCGGACCTGCTGGACGTCGTCTTCCAGGGCCACCTGCTGGCGGCCAAGGCGCTGCAGAAGGACATTGAGACCACCCACTGGGTCGAGGCCAATGAGCGGGAGGCGCGGGCCTCAGGCGCCTATGAGGGCCATGTCGCCGACATGCGTCGGAACCCGAAGCTGCGGCGCATCGTCTATCTGCACGACTGAACCGCTTGACGAACTCCCGCAGTCACCGCCATTTCCAACCCATGCTTTGCCGGACCACTGAATGAGCGCGATTCTGACCCGAGACGAACTGGCCCAGGCGCTCGGCCGCGCGGGCGAAGGGGACCGCGCCGCCTTCCGCCGCGTCTATGAGGCGACCTCGGCGAAGCTATTGGGCGTGACCCTGCGTATCTTGGCTGACCGACAGCTAGCCGAGGACGTCTTGCAGGACACCTATCTGACCGTATGGAGGAAGGCCGGGAGCTTCGACGCGTCCCGTGCGAGCCCCATCACCTGGCTGGTGACCATCGCCCGCAACCGCGCGATCGACCGGCTGCGGTCGGGCGCTGCGATGCGCAAATCGACGCCGATCGATGAGGCTGTCACGGTCATCGCGGACGACGCCCCTTCTCCGGCGCAGGCGCTGGAGACCGGCGACGACGTGCGGCGTCTGAACGACTGTCTCGGTCAGCTGGACGACAAGACCGGGGGCGCCATCCGCACGGCCTTCATGGAAGGCGTGACCTATGACGCCCTCGCCGTGCGCGAGAATGTGCCGCTGGGGACGATGAAGAGCTGGATCCGGCGCGGATTGATGCGGCTGAGGACGTGTCTCGAATCATGACCGACTCGACCGATATCGGCGGAATGGACGAAGATCAGGCCTTGGCCGGGGAACTGGCCTTGCGCGTTCTTTCGCCAGAGGACGAGGCCGCGGCCCGCGCCCGTGAGGCCGCCGACCCCGCCTTCGCCTCCCATGTGGATGCCTGGAATGAGCGGCTGGGCGGACTGGCCCACGGGATCGCGCCGGTGGAGCCCTCGCCCTGGGTCTGGCCGCGCGTGGAGGCGGGGCTGACGCCGCCGGCCGCCGCCAATGACAATACGGTCGTCTTCTGGCGGCGCTGGGCCATCGGATCGACGGGCCTGCTGGCGGCCAGTCTGGCGGCGGTTGTCATGCTGGCGATGCAGCCGCAGCCTGCCCCGGTCGCCCCCGTAGCTCCGGCGCCCGCAGTCATCCGCGTCGCGACCCTGACGCTGGAGAGCGGCGCGGCGGCGATGACGCTGGCCTATGACGCCGGCACCGGCGAACTCTATCTGGCCCCGACCAACGAAATGGCGGGCGATGCGCGGGTGCCGCACCTGTGGCTGGTCATGCCGGAGGGCGGGGTCCAGCTGGTCGGCGCCATCGACGGCTCGTCTACCTCACGCCACAGCCTTGGCCAGGCGCTGTCCGGCCCCGCCGGATCCGCGAACGCCGTCGCGGTCTCCATGGAGGCTCCCGGCCATACGCCGGCGCCGAACAAGCCGGACGGCCCGGTCGTCGCCCAGGGTGTGTTCCAGCGGCTCTAGGCTGCATCCGCCGGCCATCTGACGCCGTAGCTGTCGTGACGGGTACGATCGCGGTGTCGCGCAAGCGCGCCGCCTGGTCCTGACAGCCTGCGGGCCCGTCGGCGGGGAGGCCGTCCAGCCCTTCCAACTACGGTCTCCCCGCTACCATTTCGCCGATTGTCAGCATATTCCTGCGCATCAGATCGTTGATAATGCGGCGTTTCATGCCGCCGACAGCGTCATCAGCCCGCCTGAGGTAGCCGCCCCTCCAGACTGATCTCCGACACGATTTCGGAGACTTCCATGAGCGACGATCACAGCGCCCGGCTGGCCCTGCCGTATCTGGCGGCCGGGCAGATGCAAAAGCACGTCACCCTGAACGAGGCCCTGACCCGGCTGGACGCGATCGTCCAGACCGTGGTGGTCAGCCGCACGACCACGGCCCAGCCGGGCGCGCCCGATGACGGCGGTCTGTGGATCCTGCCGTCCGGGGCGACGGGCGCGGACTGGAGCACGCGACCGGTAGGGGCGCTGATGCGGGCGGAGGGCGGCGGCTGGACGGTCGTGGAGGCCGGCGACGGCCTGATCGCCCTGGTGGCGGACGCCGACGAGGTCGTGGTGCGGCACGGCGGGGACTGGTCGCCGCTGGGTGCGAGGCTGGGCGTGGCGCAGGCGCTGAGCCGGCTCGGCATCGGGACGACTGCGGACGCAGGCAATCCTTTCGCGGCGCGGCTGAATACCGCCCTGTGGACGGCGCTGGAGGCCTGGGCCGGGGGCACGGGCGATCTGCGGCTGACGCTGAACAAGGAGGCGACCGGCGATGTCCTGTCGCTGCTGTTCCAGAGCGGATGGGGCGGTCGGGCGGAACTGGGTCTGGTCGGGGATGATGACCTGAGGCTCAAGGTCAGCGCCGACGGGTCGAGCTGGCATGACGCCTTCGCCGTCGACCGAGCGACGGGCCGGACGACGTTTGCGCAGGGCGCGGGGCGGCGGGCCGTGGCGGTCCTGACCGCTGATGGAAGCTATGCCGTCCCGGTATGGGCGCGGAGCGTCGAGGCCGTGATGGTCGGAGGCGGCGGTGGTGGGGGAGGCGGGGCCTTCGGCGCGTCCGGCTCTCGCTTCGGC
>NZ_DDRM01000004.1:460-53655 GCF_002343105.1 Brevundimonas sp. UBA2416 | reverse complement strand
GACGGCGTGCGTGAGCCGCTCAACCGTCGCGCCACCATCGGCATCAACTTCCGCTAAACCCGGAAGGCCGAAGGCCAGCAACACAGAGCCGCCGCCTCCCGAGAGGGGGGCGGCGGTTTTGCTTTGGACGCTTGATCTGAAACCGCCGGGGCGCGACCATCGTATGTCGGTCATGGCGCGGACCCTGTCGCGCTGCCGGAGTCCGTCCCCATGTCGCGTCGCGCCGTTTGCAGTCTCGTCATTCTCGCGCTCGCCGCCTGCTCGCCGGGCGACCCGGCGGAGAGCGCGCCCTCCGCTCCGCAGGCTCGGGACAGCGGCCGGCGCGAGGTCGCGGTCTTCGCCGGCGGCTGCTTCTGGTCGGTCGAAGCCAATTTTGAGCGAATGCCCGGCGTGGTCGCGGCGGTATCCGGTTTCGCCGGCGGTCAGATCGCCAACCCGACCTATGATCAGGTGGTCCGGGGCGGAACCGGCCACCTCGAGGCGGTGCAGGTGACCTTTGATCCGGCCCGCATCAGCTATCGCCAACTGGTCGACCGGTTCTGGCGAACCATCGATCCCACGGACCCCGACGGCCAGTTCTGTGATCAGGGCGCGCCCTATGCCACGGCGGTCTTCGCCACCCCCGCCCAGAAGCCGGCCGCCGAGGCCTCGCGCCGCGCGGCAGTCGCGCAGATTGGGCCGGCTCGCTTCGTCACGCCGGTTCGGGACTCGGCGCGGTTCTGGCCCGCCGAGGCCTATCATCAGGACTTCGCCCGGCTGAATCCGGTGCGCTATGGCGGCTACACCCGATTCTGCGGCCGGGCCGCCCGTTTGCGGGCGGTCTGGGGCGAATAACCGTCGAGCGAGCCCATCCAAATCGATCCGGGCGCGGAAGAAATGTCCAAGGGTTGCCCGGGGCGGCGCTCCGGAGCGAAGACATCCACAGATTCCGACCCGCTCGAGTGTGTCTCTAACGCCACCCGATCTGACTGTCATATCACTGTCACACGAATGTCGTCCCACTTTCCGATGGCACGCCTAGAGGGGGCGGGAGATTAGCCGGCTGCCGCCGGTTGCCGGGCGTGCGCGCCCTTCTTCATT
Organism: Brevundimonas sp. UBA2416; assembly: GCF_002343105.1. Classification (NCBI taxonomy): domain Bacteria; kingdom Pseudomonadati; phylum Pseudomonadota; class Alphaproteobacteria; order Caulobacterales; family Caulobacteraceae; genus Brevundimonas; species Brevundimonas sp. UBA2416. Next base: position 52,575 of record NZ_DDRM01000004.1, on the reverse strand, counting down.
CGGGGATCAATGACAATGACGAACCGCAAACGCGTGTTCTGGGCGACCACCGCCCTCTTCAGCGGCCTTCTGGTCGCCGGCGCCGCATCGGCCCAATCGTCGGGCACGGTCGCGACCGAGGCTACCGAACTGGACACCGTCGTCGTGACCGGCACGCGCGGGCCGTTCACCACCGACGGCTCGATCGTCGCCGAGACGGTCGCCAAGACCCGCTCGACCATCACCCAGGAGTTCATCTCGACCCAGAGCCCCGGTCAGACGATCCTGCAGACCCTGAACCTGGTCCCCGGCCTGAACTTCGTGAACGCCGACCCCTTCGGTAACTCGGGCGGCAACATTCGCCTGCGCGGCTTCGACGGCAACCGGGTCTCGCTGACCTTCGACGGCATCCCGCTGAACGACACCGGCAACTACGCCACCTACACCAACCAGCAGCTGGACCCGGAACTGATCGAGCGCGCGGCCGTCAACACCGGCACGACTGACGTCGACAGCCCGACCGCCTCGGCGACCGGCGGCACCATCAACTACACCACGGCGCGCCCGCTCGAGGAGATGGGTGGCCAGGTGAACGTTTCGTTCGGCGACTTCAACTATCGCCGTCTGTTCACCCGCTTCGACACCGGAACCTTCGGTCCGTGGGACACGACCGCCTACTTCACCTTCTCCGGCACCGACTATGACAAGTTCAAGGGTCCCGGCAACCTTGAGAAGCGCCAGTACAATGCCCGCCTCTATCAGAACCTCGGTGATGGCAACTTCGCCAGCCTGTCGGCGCACTGGAACCGCAACCGGAACGACTTCTACAACAACTTCATCAACCAGGCCCAGTTCAACTCCGGCACCTACCTCGAACAGGACCGCTCCTGCTCGATGCCGAACGGCGGCCCCGGCGCCCAGAACGACAACACCCAGTCGACCTTCGTCCGCTCGGACGGCACGACGGGCACGGGCAGCTGCACCAACTTCTTTGGCCTGCGCATCAACCCGTCGAACACCGGCAACATCCGCGGTCAGTTCAGCTACGGCCTGACGGACAGCATCCGGTTCACCTTCGACCCGTCGTTCCAGTATGTGACCGCCAACGGCGGCAACTATTCGTTCGCCACCGAGCGTGACAACCGCTTCGACCAGGACGGCAACAACACCGGCGGCATCGGCGTGGACCTGAACGGAGACGGTGACGTCCTCGACACCATCGCCATCTACGCCCCGTCCAACACCACCACCAACCGCTACGGCATCATCAGCTCGCTGATCTGGGATCTGAACGAGGATCACCGCATCCGCGCCGCCTACACCCTGGACTACGGTCGCCACCGCCAGACCGGCGAAGGCATCCGCCTCGGCCGCGACGGTCGCCCGGCCAATGTGTTCGGCGGCCATGAGCGTTGGGGTTCGCCGGAACTGCGCCTGCGCGGCCGGGACGGCTCGCACTACAACTCGCGCGACCGTTTCTCGATCGCCGAACTGAACCAGTTCGCCCTGGAATACCGCGGCCAGTTCCTCGAGGACACGGTCACGGTCAACATCGGCGCCCGCGCCCCGATGTTCCGTCGCGAACTGAACCAGTACTGCTACTCGCTGAACGGCACCTCGACCGTCCGTTGCACCACCGAAGCCACCACGCCGGACCTCACCCGTCCCGGCAATGTGACCTTCAACGGCACCACCGGTTCGTGGATCGCGCCCTACCAGGCCGAACTCGAGTTCAACGACATCCTGCCGAGCCTCGGCGTCAACTGGCGCTTCGCGGATGGTCACAGCGTGTACGCCAGCTATGCGGAAGGCATTTCCGTGCCCCGCACGGACAACCTCTACCAGCCCGTCCGCAGCACCACCGGCGCCCTCGACTTCTCGGCCGTGCAGCCGGAACTGACCCAGTCCTACGACCTGGGCTATCGCTTCCGTAACGACATGTTCCTGGCCCAGGCCGCGCTCTGGTACACCAACTACGAGAATCGCATCGTTTCGTCGCGCGACAACGACCCGAGCTCGCCGACCTTCGACCTGATCATCGACCGCAACGTCGGCGCGGTGGAGCAGTGGGGCTTCGACGGCCAACTCGGCTGGAACGTCACCGAGAACTTCTCGGTCTATGGTTCGGCGTCGTATAACGAGAGCGAAATCCAGGACAACCTGTTCTTCGGCAACTTCAACTGCACCAACGCCAACCAGGTCGCGGGTTCGACCCCGGCCTGTGGCGCGGGCACCCTGATCCCGCTGTTCCTGCCGACCGCCGGCAAGTCGCTGGTCGAAACGCCCGACTGGACCTACTCGCTGCGGATGGACTGGGACGTCACCGAAGACTTCTCGGTCGGCCTGCAAGGCAAATATGTCGGCGACCGTTGGGCCACCGACGTCAACGACGAGGTCGCCCCGGCCTATACGGTCGTCGATTTCGACGCCCGCTACGACCTGACCCGCCTGGTCGGCAGCCTCCGTGACGTCTATGTCCAGGTCAACGTGACGAACCTGCTGGAAGAGGACTACCTCGGCAACATCTCGTCGGGTAACAACTCGCTGGCCTCGACCCTGACGACCGATCCCCGTGTGCCGGCGGCCAACGCCATCCGCTCGGGCCAGGTCCGGACCTATTCGGTCGGGTCGCCGCGGACCGCGATGATCTCGCTCGGCGTGAAGTTCTAGAGCCGGGTCCATCGGGACTGACGAACGAGGGGGCGGTCCGGAGACGGGCCGCCCCTTTTCGTTTTGCACCGACCATCGGGGGATGAGTTGAAGTCGGGGTCCGGCGTGTCTATCTGGCGCGGTCGCCTCGCCGCCGTTCAGGACTTCCCGCTCCCATGACCAGATCCATCCCCGCCGAATGGTCTCTGCACCGCGCGATTTGGGTTGGCTGGCCGAGCCACGGCGAGCTGTGGGAGGAAAGCCTCGAGCCGGCCCAGGCCGAGGTCGAGGCCCTGGTCCGCGCCCTGGCCGGGCCGGGCCGCGAAACCGTGAAGCTGATGGTCGGCAAGCCTGAAGCTCTGGACGATGCTCGAACCCGCTTCGCCGGCGTGGCCCATGTCGAAGTCATTGATGGCCGGTTCGGGGACATCTGGCTGCGCGACACCGGCCCGATCTTCGGCGCCGGGTCAGCGACGGCCGCAGCCTTCCGCTTCAACGGTTGGGGCGGGAAATACGAGCTGGAGTACGATGACACGGTTGCGGAGCAGATCGGCGCGGCCTCCGGCGTGGCGCTCGACCGGCACGACTTCATTCTTGAGGGCGGGGCGCTGGACCATGACGGGCAGGGGACGATCGTCACCACCCGCCAGTGCCTGCTGAACCCGAACCGCAACCCGGGCTGGACCGAGGCTGCCGCAGAGGCCGCGCTGGCTGCGTCGCTGGGCGCGCGCAAGGTCCTGTGGCTCGGCGACGGCCTGCTGAACGACCACACCGACGGCCATGTCGACAATCTGGCCCGGTTCGTCGCGCCGGGCGTGATCGCCTGTCCGATCGCATCAGGCCGAAATGATCCGAACGACGACGTCTATGACGCGGTGGCGAAGGCGCTGTCTGAGATGACGGATGCGACCGGCGCGCCGCTGAAACTGCTGCGCCTGCCGTCGCCCGGCTTCATCGGCGACGAGGACGAAAAGCCCATCCCGGCCAGCCACATGAATTTCCTCATCGCCAACGGCGCGGTGATCGTCCCGGACTACGGCAACACGCGCGCCGTCGATCTGGTCTGTCAGGGCCTGAAGACGGTCTTCGCGGACCGCGAAATCATCCCCCTGTCCTCCATCGCCATCCTGTCCGGCGGTGGATCCTTCCATTGCATCTCCCAGCAGGAGCCCGCCTGATGGCCCGCACGATCTCCGTAGCCGCCCTGCAGACGTCCTACGGTGAGGACCTGCGTGCCAATATCGACAAGACCATCGCTCTGGTTCGACAGGCCGCCGCAAAGGGCGCGCAGGTGATCCTGCCGAGCGAACTGTTCCAGGGGCCGTACTTCTGCGTCAGCCAGGAGGAGCGCTGGTTCGCGGGCGCCCATCCGTGGCGCGAGCACCCGTGCGTCGTCGCCCTCCAGCCCGTGGCTGCCGAGCTCGGCGTCGCCATCCCCGTCTCAATCTTCGAGCGTGAGGGACCCCACTATTTCAACTCCATGGTCATGTTGGACGCTGACGGCGCGGCCCTGGGCGTCTATCGCAAGAGCCACATCCCCGACGGCCCCGGTTATCAGGAGAAATACTATTTCCGGCCCGGCGACACCGGCTTCAAGGTCTGGAACACCCGTCACGGCCGTATAGGCGTCGGCATCTGCTGGGACCAGTGGTACCCGGAGACGGCGCGGGCGATGATGCTGCAGGGGGCCGAGGTGTTGATGTATCCGACGGCCATCGGCTCCGAACCGCATGACAAGGAGCTGGACACCGCCGAGCCGTGGCGGCGCGCCATGCAGGGGCACGCGGTGTCCAACGTCGTGCCGGTCGTCGGCGCCAACCGCATCGGCCACGAACAGGTCAACGACGCCGGGCAGGTCTTCTACGGCTCATCCTTCATCGCCGACCACCGCGGTGATCTGGTCGAGAGCTTCGGTCGGGAAGAGGAAGGGGCCCTGGTCCACACCTTCGATCTCGACTTCATCGACCGCCACCGCGCGGCCTGGGGTTTCTTCCGCGACCGCCGGACCGATCTGTACGGCTCGCTGGTCAGCCCGCGTCCGGCGTAGCCGCCGGGGCGCTCACCGGCCGAAGCGCACGGCGTTCGGCGGCGCAGGCCGGATGGGTCAGGCCCTCGGCGCGCGCGGCGGCGACCTCGGCCCTGGCAGCCTCCAGGTCGACGGCGAACTCCGGCGTGGCGGCGGCCTGCTCATAGACGGCCCGGCCGATCTGAATGCCGTCGGCGACGTCCGCCTGCCAGTTCACCCGGCACAGGGCGCGGCTTGCGCCGATATCCAGTCCCCGCCGCCGGACCTCCCCAGCCTGGTCCGGCGCGAGGGCGGCGAACATCTCGCCATAGACCGCCCCGGCGACGGCGCCGCCCGCAGGCCAGGAGGGGCTGTTGCGCGAGGCCTCATCCATCCGGATACAGGACTGCAGGTCCGGCCGTTGAGCAACCGGTCGCTGTCGTGGCGCGCGCTCGGCGAGAGCGTTCGTGACGCTGGCGGAATCAACCAGCAGCCGGTTCATCAGCCTGTTCAGAGCAGGGCGCGGCCTGTCCTCCAGCCGTGTATTCAGGATGCAGTCGAAATGCTGGGCGGCCCCCGGCGGCCGCAGTTCCGCGTGGACCGTGGCCAGCCACCAGCGGTCGGCGCCTGGCTCGACGGAGTCGAAGACGGCCTGTTCCACGTCCGGATAGACGGGCGAAGGCGTGAGTTCCGACCCGACCGACCGGACGACGGCAGGGTCGAGATAGCCCTCAACCGGCGCAAGGGCGATGATGGGCGCTGCTGCCGAAGCGCACCCGCCCATCAGGAGGCAGGCGGCCAGGGCGGCAGCCGGTTTCACCGGCCGTTGGTCCAGTCCAGCTGCACGCTGGTCGGGCCGCCTTCGACCGGCGTGGCGACGACGTGCAGCAGCTTGCCGCTGTCATCCTTGGCGGCGGCGCCATAGGCGCGGGCCTCGCCGGTGTTCATGGCCATGACGGAGGCCAGGCCGGCCGCCTCGGCGCGCTGGCGATAGAAGGCAATCACCGCGTCCGGAGTAGCCTCGGTCGTGAAGACCAGAATGCCGCCGGGGCCCTCGGCGCTCCGGGCGACCGTAGGCGGCCCGCTGGCGACGGCGCCCGGGTAGACGACGGCGAACGCGGGGGCTCCGGGGGCAGCGGGCGCCGCTGCTGAGGCGGTTTCAGCCGGCGCAGGGGTGACAGCGGCCGCGGCTTCCGCTGCGGGCGCCGCCTCGGCGACCGGGGCCTCATCTGCGGGGGCCTGGCTGCAACCGGCCATGGCCATGGCCGCCATCAGAGCGGCGACCGCAAGCGTGCGCTTCATCCCGTATCGTCCTTGAAGAGACTGTCGTTGAGTGGCCGCACCGTGGCCCAAGCCTGCGGCGGCGGCAAGGCAGGTTCGCGCCTTCGCCAAGGCGCGGATGACGCAGGCGTCACCCGGTCGCGGCGTCGGCCTCGCCCCTTCCGCCGTCGACCGGCTCGCCGTCGGGGCCGGTGGAGTCCTCGCCGGTGTTCTTGACCGGTTCCAAATCTGCCTTCGCCGAGGCCGCGGATGCGCTCGAAGCCAGGCCTTCGCTGGCAAGGGTCTCGTTGACCGTGTCCTGGTCAGGGTCGATCTCTGACCCGGTCGCGGATCCACCCTGGAGCGATCCGGCGCGGGTGTCCGACCCCATGTCGCTGCCCGACAGGGCCTCGGTCAGGGCGTCCGGGGTCCGGCCCGTATCAGGCTTTTCGCCCATGTCTTCGGCCTCGCGGGCGTCGGCGGTCTGATGCGGGTCTGTCATGGTGAAGCTCCTTCGCGGAAGAAGCGGGTGGGAAGCAGCCGGGTTCCCAACGATATCCTTCTCCGCTTGCGGGAGAAGGTGGGCAGCGAAGCCGCTCGGATGAGGGGTCTCTCCGCCCTTTGATATGCGCGGACAAAAGGGGTCGCCGACGTACCCCGTCGTGCGACCCCTCATCCGTCTCGCTGCGCGAGCCACCTTCTCCCGCAAGGGGAGAAGGAAGTACTCTTACTTGCCGAACAGCTTGTTCCAGCGGCGCTTCTCGCGGTTCTTCCAGGTTCCGCGGTGATAGGCGTCCGAGCCGATCAGCGGCACCACTGTGGTGGCTTCGGCGAAGACCATCTGTTCGTGCGTGGTCTGCACCTTGCCCCAGGAAGCGGCTTCCTTGAGCGTCGAGGACGAGCAGGCCCCGTCGCGCACGTCGGCGACCGTGATCTGGACCGCGTAGCGGTGCATTTCGGCCTCGACGCCGAGGATTTCGGCGCAGACGACCGTGTCCTGGGCGAAATTCTTCGGCACGCCGCCGCCGACCATGAACAGGCCGGTGACGCCCGCGGCGATCTTGATGTCGGTCAGTTCGCGGAAGTCCGCCACCGCGTCGATCATCAGATACGGCTTGCCCGCCGCCATCCGCTCCTTCTGGTGCTTGACCAGACCGAAGCCGGCCGAGCTGTCGACGAAGGCCGGGCAGAAGATCGGCACGCCCTCTTCATAGGCGGTCTGGATCAGGGAGCCGGGCTTCTTGGCGTTGCCCTCGCTCAGCCATTTGCCCATCTCCCAGATGAACTCGCGCGAGGAGTAGCCGCGCGGCTCCAGCTGGTTGCAGATCTCCAAGATGGTGTGGTCGCAGGCCTGGAGCTCTTCCTCATCGATATAGGTGTCGTAGATCCGGTCGATGTAATTGTCGCGCAGGACATTGTCGTCCACCTCGCCGGCGGCCTGGTAGTGTTTGAAGCCGAGGGCCTCGAAGAAATCCATGTCGACGATCGAGGCGCCGGTGGCGACCACGGCGTCGATCATGCCGAACTTCACCATGTCGCGGTACACGTGCATGCAGCCGCCGGCCGAGGTCGAGCCGGCCAGGATCAGCCACGGCGAGCAGTCCTTGTCCTCGATGGCCATGTTGAAGATGTCGGCGGCCCGGGCCGTGTCGCGGCTCGAGAACGACATCTTGCGCATGCTGTCGATGATCGGACGGGCGTCGAAGGACGTGATGTCCACGTGCTCGACGGTGTTCTGGAGCAGCTGGGCCTTCTGGTTCGACTGAACGGGAGCGTTCATTGCAAGGGTTTCCCTTTGGTTTGAGCGCCCGTCGTCAAAGGAAACAGCGGCCCGGACGGAGCGACGGGCCGCTGCTGATTACAACGCGAAAGCGACGGTTTAGCGCCGAGACTTCTTCCGCTGGCCGGCCTTGCCCTTCGGGCGCGACAGGCGAACCACCTTGCGGGCCTGCTCTTCCGCCGAGGTGCGAACCGTCGGGATGGAGCGGGGCGCCAGGCCGTAGAGCGAGGCCATCGGGGCATCCTCGACGCCGGCGATGTCGTGTTCGCCGTAGCCGTTGAAGCCGGTCGACATGGCCACGCCATAGGCGCCCAGCATACCGATCTCGATGAAGTCGCCTTCCTGCACATCGGCCGGCAGCCAGAACGGTCCCGGCATGTGGTCGATGGAGTCGCAGGTCGGGCCGTAGAAGCGGAACGGCTTCAGCTCGTTGGCCGAGGCGCCGTCCCGAACCAGCTTGGTCGGGAAGGGCCAGCGCGAATGGGTCGCGTCGAACAGCGAGCCGTAGGAGCCGTCGTTCAGATACAGGGCGTCGCCCTTGCGCAGGTCGACCCGGCACAGGACCGAGGAGGACTCGGCGACCAGCGCCCGGCCGGGCTCGCACCACAGCTCGGTCGTTTCCGACACCGGCATCTCGTTGAAGCCGCGATGGATGGCGTCGGCATATTCCTGCATGTCCGGCGGGACCATGCCCGGATAGACCGAGGGGAAGCCGCCGCCGACATCGACGATGTCCACGAACACGCCCGCCCGGGTGATGGCGCGACCGACCTGGGCCATGGCGGCCTCATAGGCGGACGGGCGCATGCACTGCGAACCGACGTGGAAGCAGACGCCCATCAGGCCGTCCTTGACCGCCTGACGCGTGGCCAGCAGCAGGGACGGGGCCTGGTCTGGCGAGACGCCGAACTTGCCCGACAGGGAATAGGCCGCGCCGTCCGCCGACACCGTCATACGCACCAGCAGGTTCAGGTCCGTGGCGTTGCCGGTGGCGTCGAGGATCTTGGCCAGCTCGTCATGGCTGTCCAGCGAGAAGGTGCGGACGCCGTATTCGAAATAGGCGCGGGTGATCGCACCCCGGCTCTTGACCGGGTGCATGAAGGCCAGGCGCGCATCGGCGCTGACCGCCCGGACCAGTTCGATCTCGGCGAGCGAGGCGACGTCAAAGCCGGTGACTCCCGCCTCCACGAGGGTCTCGATGACCCACCGCGAGGGATTGGCCTTCACCGCATAGAAGACGTCGGCGTTCAGATTGTCCTGGAACCAGCGCGCCGCTACGGAAACCGAACGCGGTCGCACAAGGGCGACGGGACGCTCGGGGGACCGCTCGCGGACCAGGTCCAGGGGAAATGGATACGTGCGCAATTCACGTAAACCCCTGTAATTGTTAAACCCAGCCGGCGTTAGCAGCGCAACGTATAGACCACGGGGTCCGCCGGAAGCCGCGATGTAGGGTCACCGGACTGTCATGTAAAGCGGTTTTTTCTAGGCGGGCTCTGGGTTTGGCAGGGATTGGTCCGGGTGCGGATTGAGTGGGGCCGTGCGGAACGGCCATTGTGACTCAGCCGTAACTTGCCGCCTCGCGGACCGCTGATACCGTCTCCCGCCAACCTTGGGGGACTTCCGATGCGCAATGCCGCCTTCCTCGCCGCCGCCGCCCTTCTGCTCGCCGCGCCGACAGTCGTTCTGGCCCAGTCGGCCGCGCCGGTGCCGGCCGCCGTCCTGGCCCGCAGCGTCGACATTCCGTTCGAGGAGTTCACCCTCGAAAATGGCCTGCGCGTCGTCGTCCACACCGACCGCAAGGCCCCGGTCGTGGCCGTGGCCGCCTGGTACAATGTCGGCTCCAAGGACGAACCGCAGGGGCAGACCGGCTTCGCCCATCTGTTCGAACACATCGGCCTGTTCAATCCGACCGAGAACGTCCCCGGCGGCCTGATGGAGCCGCTGCGCGCCATGGGCGCCACCGATTGGAACGGCACCACCTGGTTCGACCGCACCAATTTCTTCCAGACCGTGCCGACCTCGGCCCTCGACCAGGCGCTCTATATGGAGAGCGACCGGATGGGCCACCTGCTGGGCGCCCTGACCCAGGAGCGGCTCGATAACCAGCGCGGCGTGGTCCAGAACGAGAAGCGCCAGGGCGACAACCAGCCCTATGGTCTGGTCTATTACAGCCTGCTGGAGACCCTGTTCCCGGCCGGCCACCCCTATCGCCACTCCACCATCGGTTCGATGGCCGATCTGGACGCCGCCAGTCTGGAAGACCTGCGACAGTGGCACCGCGACAACTACGGCCCGAACAACGCCGTCCTGGTGCTGGCCGGCGACATCGACATCGCCACCGCGCGCGAGAAGGTCGAACAGTATTTCGGCCATATCCCGCGCGGCGCTGTGAACGAGCCGGCCCAGGCCGACATTCCGACGCTTCCGGCGCGGATCGATACGGTCATGCATGATCGGGTCCCGAACACCCGCCTGTACCGCACCTGGGTCGTGCCGGGCCTGCTCGACGCCTCGGCGGCTGATCTCCAGGTCGCCGCCGCGGTCCTCGGCGGGCTCAACAGCTCCCGGCTGGACAATCAACTGGTGCGCGGCGACGAAACCGCGACCGCGGTCAGCACCGGCTATCAGGCTTTCCACCGGCTCGGCATGTTCATGGTCACCGTCGATGTGAAGCCGGGGCAGGACGCCGAGGCTGTCTCGCGCCGCCTCGACCAGCTGATCGCCGACTTTATGGCCTCGGGTCCCACCGAGGATGAGATCGCCCGCACCGTCGTCAGCAGCCTGTCCGGCCGCATCCAGACGCTGGAACCGGTGGGCGGCTTCGGCGGCAAGGCGGTCGCCCTGGCCGAGGGCGAACTCTATGCCGACGATCCCGGCTTCTACCGTCGGCAGCTGGCCTCCCTCGGCGCCGTCACCCCGGCATCCGTGCGGGCGGCCATGGACCGCTGGCTGAGCCGGCCGGTGCTGGCCACCCGGGTCGATCCGGGCGAGCGCGAGGCCTATGTCGAGGCCGCCGCCACCCTCGCCCCGCCCGAACCGGCCGCCGCCCTGCCCGTGGTTCCGCGTGAGCCGATGCCGGCCGTGGGCGCGATGAAGCCTCTGGACTTCCCCGACGTAGAGCGAACAACCCTCTCCAACGGGATCGAGGTCGTCTACGCCCGCTCGACCACCGTGCCGGTCACCCGCATGGCGGTGGAGTTCGACGCCGGCGTCGCCGCCGACCCGGCGGAGGCACCCGGCACCCAGCGGCTGATGCTGGACCTCCTGACCGAGGGCACCGAGAGCCGCTCGACGGTCGAACTGGCCGAACAGCAGGAACGGCTGGGGGCCACGATCAACGCCTTCGCCACCACCGACCGGACGGGCGTGGGCATGAGCACGGTCAGTGCCAATCTTGCGCCGTCGCTGGACCTGCTGTCCGATGTGATCCGCAATCCGGCGTTCCGCGCCGAGGACCTCGAGCGGCGCCGCAACCAGCAACTGGCCGGGATCGCGCAGGAACTGTCCTCGCCCGGCGGTATCGGCGGGCGGGCCCTGCCGGTCGTGCTGTACGGTCCCGACCATCCCTACGGCCGCCCCGCCTCGGGTCTCGGCACGGCGGCGGCGGTGCAGGCGCTGGATCGCGACGACCTGACGGGCTTCCATGGCGCCTGGATCCGGCCGGACAACGCCCGCATCTTCATCGTTTCGGACCTGCCTCTGGCCGAGCTGACCCCGATGCTGAACGCCCGTTTCGGGACCTGGGCCGCGCCCGCTGCGCCCCGGGGAACCAAGGCCTTCGACGCCGCCATCCCGACCTCCACGCCGCGTATTGTGCTGATCGACCGGCCGCAGTCGCCGCAGTCGCTGATCCTCGGCGGACTGGTGATGGGCGTGACGGGGCGGGACGATCTGGTCACGCTGAACGCCGCCAATGAGGTGATCGGCGGCGGCTTCCTGTCCCGCATCAACCAGGACATCCGCGAGACGCGCGGCTGGTCATATGGGCTGGGCGGCGCGGTCAACCTGCGGGAGCACCAGACGCCCTATCTCATCCAGGCGCCGGTCCAGGCCAACCGCACGGGCGAGTCGATCGCCGTGCTGATCGACCAGTACCGCGCCTTCCTGTCAGAGCGCGGCGTCACCGCCTTCGAACGCGACCGCGTGGTCAGGGGCAATATCGGCCAGCTGCCGGGCAGTTTCGAAAGCTCGGCCAACGTCCTGAACGCCCTGCGCACCAACGCCCTGTACGGCCGTCCCGACAACTACTGGGAGACCCTCGCGCCGCGCTATGAGGCCATGACGGCCGAGGCGATGGACGCCGAGGCGCGTCGCGTCCTCGGCCCGGCCAATTTCGTCTGGGTCGTGGTCGGCGACGCCGCCACGGTCCGCCCGCAGCTGGAGGCCCTGGGCCTTCCGGTAGAGGTTCGCGCCGCCCAGTGACGGGTTCCTCCTCTCCTTCGGGAGGGGAGGAACGCGCTGGACGAAAACGCCGCGGACGTGTCATTAAGACTTGCCTCGCGGGCCTGATCAGGCGATGCGGCGCGCCCCTGCAACCGCCTCCAGCGTGTCCATGACCTCAGCCGCCGCCGCCGTCGCGTCCGTTCGGGACGTGTCCAAGACTTTCGGCGCCCGAAAGGCCCTGAACGGCGTGTCCGTCGAGGTCGGGGCCGGAGAAATGGTCGCCCTCATCGGCCCCTCCGGGTCGGGCAAGTCGACGCTCCTGCGCTCGATCACCGGGCTCCAGACGATCGACTCCGGCAAGGGGACGATCAGCGTCTTCGGCGAGGTCGTCCAGAAGAACGGCCGCACTACCGGGGCTGTCCGCGCCGCGCGCCAGAAGCTGGGCATGATCTTCCAGCAGTTCAATCTGGTCGGCCGGCTGACCCTGTTTTCGAACGTCATGCTGGGGGCGCTCGGCCGGCTGCCCGGCTGGAAGGGCTTCCTCGGTCTCTGGCCGGCCGAGGACAAGCGCAAGGCCATGGCGGCCCTGCACCGGGTCGGCGTGTCCGACTACGCTGCCCAGCGCGCCAATACCCTGTCCGGTGGCCAGCAGCAGCGCGGCGCCATCGCCCGCGCCCTGCTCCAGGGCGCCCGCGCCATCGTCGCCGACGAGCCCGTGGCCTCGCTGGACCCGGTCTCGGCCCGGAAGGTGATGGAGCTGCTGGTCGAGCTGAACAAGCGCGACGGGCTCGGTGTCATCGTCACCCTGCACCAGGTGGACTACGCCATCCGCTATTGCGACCGGGTCATCGCCCTGAAGGCGGGCCAGGTCGTCTATGACGGCCCCGCCACGGGCCTGGACACCAAGCAGTTGATCGACATCTACGGTCCCGAATTCGAGGACGCGTTCTGGGAAACCAAGGCATGACCCTCCCCCGCTTGACCCGTCGGCTTGCCCTCGCCGCCGCCTTCGCCCTCGGCGTCGCTTCCTGCGGCGGCGGCGACGAAAAGGCCGGCGGCGCGCCGACTGAAATCACCTTCTCGATCCTGTCCGCCGAAGGCCAGAATTCGTCGGGCCCGCTCTGGGAGCCGCTGCTTGAGGACATGTCCAAAGCCATCGGCGTGCCGGTGAAGACCCATTTCGGCTCGAACTACACCGTGCTGGTCGAGGCCATGCGCGCCGACCAGACCCAGGTCGCCTGGTTCTCGGCCAAGCCCGCGCTGGAGGCGATTGATCGCGCCGAGGGCGAGGTCATCGCCCGCACGGTTGATCTCGACGGCCTCGACAGCTATCGCGCGACCCTGATCGTTCACGCCGACTCCAACATCACGCTCGAACAGGTTCTGGCCTGCGGCAAACAGTTCGACTTCGGCATCGGCGACGCCCAGTCGACCTCGGGCACCCTGGCCCCGCTGACCTTCCTGTTTAACCCGCGCGGCATCAATCCGGCCGCCTGCTTCAAGACGGTGCGGTCGGCCAACCACCAGTCCAACGCCTTGTCAGTCGCCTCCGGCCTGCTTGACGTCGCCACGTCCAACACCGTCAACACGGTCTTCCTGACGCGTCAGAATCCCCGCGCGGCGGCCCAGATCCGTGAAATCTGGCAGTCGCCCCCGATCCCGGAAAGCGGCATCGTCATCCGCGATGATCTCGACCCCGTGTTCAAGGAGAAGATCCGCAGCTTCTTCCTGACCTACGGTCAGGGCGAGGGCGCCGAGGCTGAACGTCAGCGGCGGGTTCTGGCCGGTCTGAACTATTCCCAGTTCCGCGCCGCCGATGACAACTACCTCAACCCGGTCCGTGAAATGGTGGCCGACCAGCAGCTGCAGGCCGCCCGCGGCCGGAACGACGCCGCCGCCGTGACCGCCGCGGAAGCCGAGCTTCAGCGCCTGCGCAGCCTGCGCGAGGTCCAGCCTTGACCGACGCCGTCGTATCCGCCTCGACCGTCCCCAATCCGCCCGTAAAATCGCTGGGCGCATGGATGCTCGACGTCCTCATCTGGGGCGGCGTCGCCGTCGTCCTGCTGATCAGCATCGACGCCGTCGATCTGAAGAACATCTCGTCGGTCGTCACTAATTCCGACCGCATTGAGGTCTTCGCCCGCGACCTTCTGCGGCCGGACTTCGCCGACTGGCGGCTGTTCGTCGCCAAGATGTGGGAGACGGTCCAGATCGCCCTCTGGGGCACCTTCCTGGCGGTCTTCCTGGGCGTGCCCCTGGGTCTGGCCGCCGCGCGCAACATCGCCCCCATCTGGGTGGTGACGCCGGTTCGCTGGGTCATGAACCTGCTGCGGTCGATACCCGACCTGGTCATGGGCCTGCTGTTTGTCGTCGCCGTGGGCCTCGGCCCTCTGGCCGGCGTGCTGGCCATCGCCCTGAACACGGCGGGCGTCCTCGCCAAGCTGTTTTCCGAGGCGGTCGAGTCGATCGACAAGGGGCCCGTGGAAGGCGTACGCGCCACCGGCGCCTCGCCGCTGCACGAGATCATGTGGGGCGTCATCCCCCAGGTAGCGCCGCTCTGGACCTCCTTCGCCCTCTACCGCTTCGAGTCAAATAGCCGTTCGGCCACCGTGCTCGGCCTGATCGGTGCCGGCGGCATCGGCCAGGTCCTGTTCGAGGGCATGAACGGGTTCGAATACAGCAAAGTCTCGGCCATCGTCATCATCATCGTGGTCGCCGTGACCCTGATCGACATGCTGTCCCAAGCGATGCGCAAGCGGCTGCTGTAGCCGGCGGTTCGCTCCGGCCAGGGAAAAGCCCGCCTCCGTGATCGCGGAGGCGGGCTTCGTTCTTTTCAGGGAACGATCAGGCCGCCCGCAAATCCGGCGGCGTCGCTTCCTCGGTCAGGATGCGGATCGCCTCGTCCAGCGAAACGACTTCCTGGGCCTGTGAGCCCAGCCGGCGGATGGCCACCGTGCCCTGTTCGGCCTCGTTCTTGCCGACCACGGCGATGACCGGGACCTTGCCGACCGAGTGCTCGCGCACCTTGTAGCCGACCTTCTCGTTGCGCAGGTCCAGTTCGGCCCTCAGGCCCGCCGCCTTCAGCTTCTCGACCACCGCGCGGGCGTAGTCGTCGGCCTCGGACACGATGGTCGCAACCACCACCTGGGTCGGCGCCAGCCACAGGGGGAAGGCTCCGGCGTAGTTCTCGATCATGATGCCGATGAACCGCTCGAACGAGCCGAGGATGGCCCGGTGCAGCATGACCGGCCGGTGCTTCTGGCCGTCCTCGCCGATGTATTCGGCGTTCAGCCGCTCCGGCAGGACATAGTCGAGCTGCAGCGTGCCGCAGGTCCAGGTCCGGCCGATGGCGTCCTTGACGATAAAGTCCAGCTTGGGCGCGTAGAAGGCGCCGTCGCCCTCGGCGATGACCGGGTCGACGCCGGCGAGGCGTGCGGCCTCGCCCAGCATGGCCTCGGCCTTGTCCCAGAACTCGTCCGTGCCGGCGCGCACCTCGGGCCGGGTCGCCAGGGCGATCTCGTGGGTGTTCATGCCGAGGTCGGCGTGGATCAGACGCGTCAGTTCGATGAACCGGCGCGTCTCCTCGACGATCTGGTCCTCGCGGCAGAAGATGTGGGCGTCGTCCTGGGTGAAGCCGCGCACCCGCATAAGGCCGTGCAGGGCGCCTGACGGCTCATAGCGGTGGCAGGCCCCGAACTCGGCCATGCGCAGCGGCAGCTCGCGATAGGACCGCTGGCCCTGATCGAAGATCTGGACGTGGCCGGGACAGTTCATCGGCTTGAGGGACAGGGTCTCGCCCTCGACCGTTTCGCAGACGAACATATTGGGCCGGTATTTCTCCCAGTGGCCCGACTTCTCCCAGAAGGTCCGGTCCAGCACCTGGGGCGTCTTGACCTCGACATAGCCGGCGGCGTCCAGCCGGCGGCGCATATAGGCCTCCAGCACCCGCCATAGGATCCAGCCCTTGGGGTGCCAGAAGACCATGCCCCGGCCTTCCTCCTGCATGTGGAACAGGCCCATGGCCTTGCCGATGCGGCGATGGTCGCGCTTCTCGGCCTCCTCGACCCGCAGCAGATAGGCGTCCAGATCCTCCTTCGAGGCCCAGGCTGTCGCATAGATGCGCTGCAGCTGCGGATTGCGGTGGTCGCCGCGCCAGTAGGCGCCGGCGAGCTTGGTCAGTTTGAAGGCCTTGCCGACGAATTTGGTCGAGGGGAAATGCGGCCCCCGGCACAGGTCGACCCAGTCGCCGGTGCGATAGGTGGTGATCGTCTCCGTGCCCGGAAGGTCGCGGATCAGCTCGGCCTTGAACGTCTCGCCCTTGCCCTCGAACAGGGCGATGGCGGCATCGCGCTCCCAGACCTCGCGGACCAGTTTTTCGTCGCGGTCGACGATCTCGGCCATCTTCTTCTCGATGGCGGCGAAGTCGTCCGTCGAAAACGGCTCCTCGCGGTGGAAGTCGTAGTAGAAGCCGTCCTCGATCGCCGGGCCGATGGTGACCTGGGTGCCGGGGAACAGCTCCTGCACCGCCTGGGCCAGAACGTGGGCGGCGTCGTGGCGGATGGTCTCCAGCGCCTCCGGATCGTCGCGCATGATCAGTTTGAAGTCGCCGGAGCCGCCCAGCGGGCGGTCCAGGTCGCGCTGTTCGCCGTTCAGAGCGACCAGCGCCGCGCGCTTGGCCAGCGACGGAGAGATGGAGGCGGCGACGTCACGGCCCGTGGCGTCGTCGGGATACTGGCGCGATGCGCCGTCGGGGAATTTGAGGTCGATCATGTCTTCGTCTTTGCGGGCGGCACCGGGTCGTATTTCCAGCCTTCGCCGAAGGGTTGGCATTTGCAGAGGCGTTTGGCCGTGAGCCATCCCCCCTTGATCGGTCCGTGCTGAATCAGCGCGTCCCGTCCGTAGTCGGAGCAGGTCGGCCGGAACCGGCAGGACTGCCCGATCAGGGGCGACAGCGTCAGCTTGTAGCCCCGATGGGCCAGCCGCACGCCGCGTTCATAGAGAGTTTCGCCGGAAGCCATGTCGCCGCGCTTATCCCCTGCAATGGACGCAGGAGCAACGGGCCTTCAGGCCGCGCCGGCGAGGCTAGTTCGCGTGTCGGCCCGATCCCGCGCCATCGCCTGACGCACGGCATCCAGCGTCGCTTCGACGGCGACCATGGCCGAGGCGTGGCGCGCCGGATAGTCGGCGACCTGTTTCAGGGCGCGCAGCCCCTCGAACCGGCCCGTGGGGCCTTCGCCGCCGGCCCTGAGCATGGTGACCATGGCGTCACGCGCGGCGACGATCTCGTCCAGCGTCGCGCCGATGACGGCCTCGCCGAGCACGCCCGCCGCGGCCTGACCCAGCGCGCACGCCTTCACGTCCTGGGCGAAGGTCTCGACCCGGTCCGCGTCATCGAGCGTCACATCGACCACGGCTTTCGAGCCGCACAGTCTGGCCACCCGTTCGCCCGTGCCCTCGGGCGCGGCCAGCCGTCCGCTGTGCGGCAGATTGGCCGCCAGCCTCAGGATACGCGCGCTGTAGAGCTCGTCGATCATGGCCGCAATATAGGCGATCAGCCGCCCTGGAGCGACCCCCAGGTCCGGGCCTGGTCGACGCCGGTCCCGCCGGCGCGCTCGCGCAGCCAGCTCAGATTGCGGTCGGCGGCCTCGGGCGGCAGGTCGCGGCGCAGCATCTGCTCCGCCTCGGCCATATTGCCGGTCAGGCCCAGCACCATGGCCAGGTTCAGCCGCACCTTCAGCGAGGCGCCCGGCTGAGCGACGGCGCGGCGCAGCAGGGGCTCGGCCCCGGCGGCGTCGCCCCGGGTCATGGCCGAGATGGCCATGTTGGACAGGACGTCGGGATTGTCGGGCGACAGGACCAGCGCCTGCGCCCAGGCCGCACGGGCATCGTCGGGGCGACGAACCTGCTCATAGGCCGTGCCCAGCAGGGACCAGGCCCGCCAGTCTTCAGGCCGGGCGTTGCGCGCGCCCTCCAGCGACGCGATGCCGTAGAAGGCCTGACCGCGGGCGATGTGGGCGCGTCCGGCTTCCAGCATGGCCTCGACGTTGGTCGGCTGGACCACGAGCACCTTGCCGGCCATCTCGGCGGCCTGGTCGAAGCGGCCGAGCTCGCGCAGGGCCTGGGCCGCCTTCACGCCGGCGACGGGGTCCATCGGATTGATCTCGGCCTGGTCGGTCCAGAAAATCTGCCGGCTCAGCGCGTCTGTCCGCTCATAGGCGGCGCGAACCTCGGCCGTGGCCGGCTGGCGGGCAGAGGGGGCGGCCGGCTGTGCGGCCGGCGCCTGCGCAAGGACGGGTGTGGCCAGACCGCCCAGCAGCAGGGCGATGGTTGCGATACGGGCGGTCGTGCGCGACATGGAAGGCGCTCCGGAAGGTTCGACCCGAGACTCGACCCTTCTCGTCAATCCTTGGTTAAGATCGGCCCGTTCAGGCCGGAAAGGCCGCCGCCCATGTCCGTCCTGCATCCAGACCTGCTGACCACCGAGGCTGAAGGCGCAATCCCGGTGCGATTCGTCGGCCCGGATGGCGCGATGGACGCGGGGATCCGGGGCTGGGCCGAGGCCAATGCCTTCAAGGGCAAGTCCGGGCAGATCCTGGTCGCGCCGGACGGGCAGGGCGGGCTCGCTGCGGTTCTGGTCGGCGTCGGCGAGCGGTTCGATCCCATGTCGGCCCGCGCCCTGCCGACCAGGCTGCCACCGGGCCTCTATCGCCTTGAGGCCGAACCGGAGGATGCCCGCGCGGCGGCCCTGGCCTTCCTGCTCGGGGCCTATGTCTTCGACCGCTACAAGGCCAAACCCGATCGCGACCGGGTGCGGCTGGTCGCGCCCGAGGGGCTGGAGGTCGAGGCGGCCCTGCGCATCGCCTCGGCCTGCGCCCTCGCCCGTGAGATGATCGACACCCCGGCCGCCGACATGGGGCCGCTGCAGATCGAAACCATCGCCCGCGAGATCGCCGCGGCTTCCGGCGCGAGCCTCTCCGTCATCACCGGCGACGACCTGCTGGAAGAGAACTACCCCGCTGTCCACGCCGTCGGCCGGGCCGCCGCGCCGCATCGCGCGCCGCGGGTGATCGAGATCGGCTGGAACCTCGACCGCGCCGACCTTCCGCTGGTGGCCCTCGTCGGCAAGGGGGTCGTGTTCGACTCGGGCGGCCTCGACATCAAGCCCGCCGCCGGCATGCGCAACATGAAGAAGGACATGGGCGGTTCTGCCCACGCCCTCACCCTCGGCCGGCTGGTCATGCAGGCGGCCCTGCCCGTGCGCCTCGTGGTGCTGGTCGCGGCGGTTGAGAACGCCATCTCCGCCGACGCCTTCCGCCCGGGCGACATCCTGTCCAGCCGCAAGGGTCTGACCATCGAGATCGGCAACACCGATGCGGAAGGGCGGCTCATCCTCGCCGACATCCTGACACGCGCGGGGGAGCATTCACCCGATCTGACGCTGGATTTCGCCACCCTGACCGGTGCCGCCCGAATCGCCCTGGGGCCCGAACTGCCGCCGCTCTATACCGACGACGAGGCCCTCGCCGCCGACATTCTCGAGGCCGGCCGCGCGGTCAGCGATCCGCTCTGGCGGATGCCGCTCTGGCCCGGCTATCGCGCCGCGCTGGAGACCGAGATCGCCGACCTGCGCAACGATTCCGCCGCCTGGGCCCAGGCCGGTTCGGTCACCGCCGCCCTGTTCCTGCAGAAATTCGCCCCGACGACCGGGGCCTGGGCTCACATGGACATCTTCGCCTGGAACCCCCGCGCCCGCGCCGGCTGGCCCGAGGGCGGCGAGGCCCAGGCGCTGCGGGCGTGTTTCGAGATGCTGAAGCGGCGCTTCGCTCAGGGATGAGGGATTAGGGATTAGGGATTAGAGCACAGGGCAGCCCGGGAAGTCCGGCCCGAACCCAACGAGTTCCTCATCCCCAATCCCCAATCCCTAATCCCTAATCCCTAATCCCTCCGCGGCGCGCAGCGCCGCGTTAACGGCCCTTTCGGCTTCTTCCGTTATGACAACGGCTCAATCGGACGAGCCCACGTTTGACCGCAGCCGCCGCCAGCCTTGATCCCCGCACCACCCTCGCCCGGCCCGATCTGGCCGAGCAGGCGCTGGAAGGGATCGTGCGCGCATCGGCCTTCCGCGCGGTGCGGGCCATGCATTGCGCGGTTCCGGTCGCCGACATCCACATCGACGTCATTGCGGGCGAACATCCGGTCGACCAGTTGATCTTCGGCGAGGCCTTCGACGTGCTCGATACCCGCGGCGATCAGGTCTGGGGCCGCGCCCGCCGCGACGGGGTTGTGGGCTGGGTTATGCAGTCCGCCCTCAGGGACGGCGCCCCGCTGGCCACCCATCGCATCGGAACGACCGGCGAAAGCCTGCCCCTGAACGCACTGGTGGTCGAGGTGGGCGACCCCGCGGGTCTTGCCCCCATCGGCAGTTTCGCGGCCGAACCGGTCGAGGTGGCCGAGCGGCTGCTCGGGACGCCGTACAAACTGGGCGGCCGCTCATCGCTGGGCACGGACTGCTGCGGTCTGGTGCAGCAGGCGCTCTACGCCTGCGGCCGCGCGGCCCCGCGCTATGCGGACCAGCTGGCGGAACTGGGTCTGGTCGTGGCGGCGGGTGACGCCCGGCGCGGCGATCTGGTGATCTGGCTGGATCCCGACGAAGGCCCGTGGAACGGCCACGCCGGCTTCATGCTGGACGGCGACCGCGTGCTGCACGCCGTCGGACGACTGGGCGGGGTGGCGATCGAGCCCTTCGCCGAGGCAGACGTCCGCCATCGCGTCGCGAGTTCGCCTGGACCGGTCTTCCGTCGGCTCTAGAGCACAACGAAAAAGGGCGGCCCGAAGACCGCCCTTCCTTCATTCATGGAAACGAAGCCTAGTTCGCCGCGACCGGCGCTGCCTGGGTCGTCGATTGGGCGGCCGGCCCGGTGGCGGGCGCCCCGCCGGCCGGACCGCCGGCATCAGCTGTCACGGCCTCGGCGCCGGCGGCGGGCGCTTCGCCCTCCGCGGGAGCGGCCGGAGCCGCGCCGGGCTGGCGGGTCGGATCGGGGGCCGGAATGGCCATGCCGCCCGAACCCTGTGACCGCAGCCAGGCGATCAGATTGACCCGGGTCGCGGTGTCGCGGATGCCGGCGAACGACATCTTGGTGCCGGGGATATGACGGCCCGGGGCCGTCAGGAACTGGTCCATTTCGTCGAGGGTCCAGGTCGGAGCCTGGGCCTTGTGCGCCTGGAAAGCCTCGGAATAGGCAAATCCGCTCGAATGCATCACCGGTCCACCGATGACGCCGAACAGATTCGGACCGATGCCGTTGGCGCCGCCGGCGTTGACAGTGTGGCAGGACTTGCAACGGGCGAAGGCGGCCTCGCCGGCGGCGAGATCGGCCGTCGGCATCACCGTGCCCCAGTCGGGCGGCAGGATGACCTCGGCGGCCCCGCCTGCGGCGGCCTCCGGCGCATCAACGAAATAGCCCATCTTTTCAGGAGCTTCGTTGTGGTAGATGAAGGCCGTGCCCTCTTTGACCACCAGGATTACGAAAACGGTGCCCAGTACGGCGCCCGCAATCTTGTTCCACTTCAGATCGCCGCTCATGCGCGTCGTCTCATCCCGTTTCTGAGGCCCGGCCACACGGACGGTCGGGCGAATTCTTGCGTGGCCGTCTCTTACACGCTAGCGCGGCCTTCGCAACCGGCTGAAGGTCGGTCCGAGCGTCGCAGCCCCGGACAAGAATGTGAACCCGCTGATCCTGATCCCGGCCCGGATGGCCGCGACCCGCCTTCCGGACAAGCCTCTGGCCGATATCGGGGGCGTGCCGATGATCGTGCGGGCCTGGCGTCAGGCCGTGCTTTCCGGCCTGCCCGTCGCAGTGGCAGCCGGTGATCGCGAGATCGTCGACGCGATTGAGTCGGCAGGCGGCGTCGCTGTCCTGACCGATCCGGACCTGCCGTCGGGTTCCGACCGCATTCGCGCCGCGCTGGAGGCGATTGATCCCGAGGGCCGCCACGACGCGGTGATCAATCTGCAGGGCGACATGCCCTTCGCCGATCCGGGGCTGGCCCTGGCCTGCGCCGCCCTGCTGCACGGCGAGCCGGCCTGCGATATCGCCACCCTGATCGCGCCCGAGGCCGATCCGTCCGATCGCTCCAACCCGGACGTGGTCAAGGCCGTGGTGGCGATGGAAGCCGGTGCGCGCCACGGCCGCGCCCTCTATTTCACTCGCTCGACCCTGTACGGCGACACCCCCGTCTGGCGACACATCGGCCTCTACGGCTACCGCCGCGCCGCCCTCGAACGCTTCTGCGCCGCCCCGCCGTCGCCGCTGGAGCGCCGCGAAAAGCTGGAACAGCTTCGGGCGCTGGAAATGGGTCTGCAGATCTGGGCGGCAGTGATCGATGAGGCGCCGCTGTCCGTGGACAACCCGGACGATCTCGCGGCGGCGCGGGCCTTGGCTGGGTAGCCATCCGGCGAAGCCGGACCGAACATCGGCCCTTCGGTCGGAGGGTTCATCACAACGGACACAACGAATTCACAACGAACACAGCGTGGTTTGTGAGTGGCTCCTCTCCCGTTGTGCCCTCTGTGAAATCGTTGTGTCCGTTGTGATGAACCTGCCAGCGTCTCGACGAGACTGGATTGCTTGAAGCCCGGCTTCGTCGGGAAACGACCTCAGACGTCGAAACCATCCACCCACGCCTGCAACAGCGTCCGGGCTATGGCGATCTTCGGCGGGGCCTTGATCGATGGATGCGTCCCCGCCAGGCAGGCCCGCGCCTCATCGCGCGTCAGCCAGGCCACCGCTTCCAGCTCGGTCTGATCCGGCCGGGCGTCGTCCGAATCGACCTCGCACACCAGCCCGATCATAAGCTGGGACGGAAACGGCCACGGCTGGCTGGAGTGATAGCGCACGGCCGTCACCGTCAGCCCCGCCTCTTCCTCGATCTCGCGGGCGCAGGCCGCCTCGATGGTCTCGCCGGGCTCAAGGAACCCCGCCAGCGCCGACATACGCCCCGCCGGCCAGGCGGCCTGCCGGCCCAGCAGGCAGACCGGCTCCGCCCCGCCCTTGTAGATCGCCAGCATGATGGTCACCGGGTCCACGCGCGGAAAATGCTCGATGCGGCAGGCCGGGCAGACCCGTTTCCAGCCGCCGCAGCCGGTCTCGGTCTCCACCCCGCAGGCGGCGCAGAAGCCGTGCCGCCGGCGCCAGTCGAAGAGCGACTTGGCCGTCCCCGCCATGGCCGCGTCCGGCCCCGGCAGCAGCGCCGCCGCCTCGCGCATCTCGTGAAACGCCCCCAGCCCCGCCAGCGGCCCGGCCGCCGGATCGGCCGAGCCCTCGACCTCCACCGCGAAACACGGCGCGCCCTTCCACAGGCCGAGGAACAGTTCGCGGTCTGGAACCACCGCCCGCGCATGATCCAGCGCCAGCCATGCCAGCCGCGGCTCGCCCCCTTCTTTCCCCAGAGAGGCCTCGATCAGCGGCCGGCCTTCCCACAGCACCAGGGCCACCGCCTCGGGATTGGTCGCCTGTTCCACCAGCCAGTCCGCATCGTCCCGCCTATCCCCCGCCCGATCGAGCGGATTGCCGGCGAAAGTGTTCAGGACGGGGAGGGACATGAGGCTGTCTAGCAAGCCCACACTTGCATCCGCGAGCCGAAATCGTCATATCGGCCTCGGAGATCGCGGGCGAAGGCTTCGCCAACCTGGTCAGGGCCGGAAGGCAGCAGCCACAACGAATTCCCCTTCGGGTCGCGGTCTCCACCTTCCCCCGATATCTAGCGATCCGGCGCTTTCGCCGGCGAACGCAACGCGCCGACGAACAGGCCGGCCAGTCCGTCTTCCTCAAACACATAGACGGCGTACAGGCTGCGCTGCTGCATCGTCGCCAGAAATGCCTCGTCCTCGGCGTCGATCAGGTCTGCTTCGGACACGAAACGGTCGCCCTGGCGCGAATACATCCACAAGGTCTGGTCGCCGGCCGTGCTGGACGGCATGCCCAGATAGTCCGTAACGCGTTTGCTCATCGTCAGGGCGTCGGCCTGGGGCGACATCACGCCACAAAGGTCCAGAACGACCCCCTTGGTGTCCATCACCGCTTCGCCGTCGCCCCAACCCGTCACGAGAATTTCCATGGAGTCGACCGCCGCCAGGCCAGCGGCGGCGTCGGCCGGGTCGAAATTCATGTAGGCGGCGACGTCTTGGAATTCCTCGCCGATTTCGGCGCCGATCTGCGCCGTCACGTCCGACCAGCCCGAACCCTTGGCGGCCACCTCGGCGGCCAGCGCTCCGGCGTTCGTCGTCAGGCAAAGGTCCGCAAAGGACCGGAACGGCTCTGCGGAGGCCGTACCCGCCAGCGCCAGGGAGAGCATCGCCCCCGCAAACCCGTACCTGACCATGACGATCCCCGTTTCAACCCAGAGTCCGACTTAACACGGGATTCGCGCGCTGCAAGCTTCACCGGCCGTCCGGGATCGCACGCACAGCGGCTACGGAACCGCGGTCCCGTCCAATCGCTCTGATGGCTCACCCCTTCAGGAGCGGACATGAGCATTCTCGGCAACATCCTCGGCAAGATCTTCAAGCGGCGCGAGACCCCCGCCGCCGCTCCGGCCCCGTCCGCCGCGCCGCCGCCGCCGCCGACCGTCGCGCCCGCCGCCGTGCAGCCGGTCGACGTGGACGGCATCCTCGACTTTATGAACGAGCAGCGCGACCAGAAGCTCAACTGGCGCACCTCGATCGTCGATCTGATGAAGCTGACCGGGATGGATTCGACCCTCGCCGAGCGCAAGGAACTCGCCGGAGAGCTCGGCTACACGGGCGACACCTCGGACACGGCGACCATGAACATCTGGCTGCACAAACAGGTCATCGCGCGCATCCGCGCCGACGGCGGCCAGATTCGCGACCTGACCGACTGATCCATCCCCGCGAAAGCGGGGACGCCTTGCGGCGAGGGGGTGCGCGACGCCGCCCTCTCGCTGTAAGACGGAGCCATGAGCGACGTCGATCCGAGTCTCGAAGGGCCTCCGTGGGAGGAGGACGCGCCCGACGCCGACGTCGTCGAGCGCGATCCCGACACCGACGACATGTTCGGCTCTCCCGAACCCGCCGGCATGCGCGAGGCCGAAGCCGCCGCGGCCCCTGCGCCCGCCGTCGAAGCGAAAGCCGCCCCGAACGCCGCCGCCCCGGCCGACACCGGCCCGGCCGCCCATGTCGACGACGGCGAGGCCTATACGGTTCTCGCCCGCAAATACCGGCCGCACACCTTCGAGGACCTGATCGGCCAGGAGGCCATGGTCCGGACCCTGACCAACGCCTTCGCCACCGGCCGCATCGCCCACGCCTTCATGCTCACCGGCGTCCGCGGCGTCGGCAAGACCACCACCGCCCGCCTACTGGCCCGCGCGCTCAACAACGAGACCGACAGTATCGACCGCCCGTCGCTGGCCCTGACCGATCAGGGCCGCCACGACGCCTCCATCATGGCCGGCCAGCACATGGACGTGGTCGAGATGGACGCCGCCTCCCACACCGGCATCGACGGCATCCGCGACATCATCGAGAGCGTCCGCTACGCCCCGGTCGAGGCGCGCTACAAGGTCTACGTCCTCGACGAAGTCCACATGCTGTCGAACCAGGCCTTCAACGCCCTGCTGAAGACGCTGGAAGAGCCGCCGCCGCACGCCAAATTCATCTTCGCCACCACCGAGATCCGCAAGGTGCCGGTGACCGTCCTGTCCCGCTGCCAGCGCTTCGACCTGCGCCGCGTCGAGCCGGAAATCCTGGTCGAACACCTCGCCCGCATCGCCGACCGCGAGGGAATGAAGATCGAGCAGGACGCCCTGGCCCTGATCGCCCGCGCCGCCGAGGGTTCGGTCCGCGACGGCCTGTCCCTGCTCGATCAGGCCCTGGTCCAGGGCGAGCGCGGCGAGACGGTGAAGACCGAGGTCGTCCGCGACATGCTCGGTCTCGCCGACCGCAGCCAGACCATCGCCCTGTTCGAATCGATCATGGCCGGCCGCACGCCCGAGGCGCTCGAGCTGTTCCGCACCCTCTACGGCTACGGCGCCGATCCGGTGCAGGTGACCAACGACCTGCTGGAGCATTGCCACGCCGCCTCGGTGGCCAAGATGCTGGGGCCCCAGGCGACCCGACTGCCCAACGACCAGGCCCAGAAGCTGACGGCCCTCGGCGCTGTGATTTCCGCCGGCACCCTGGCCCGCGTCTGGCAGATGCTGCTGCGGGCGCTGGACGAGGTCCGCCGCGCGCCCAACCCCGCCGACGCGGTCGAAATGGCCATCGTCCGTCTCGCCTACGCCGCCGACCTGCCCGGCCCGGAAGAGGCGCTTAAGGCCCTGCGCGACGGCGAACCCATGCCCGGCGGCGGCTCCGCTCCGCGCGGCCCTGCGGGCGGCGGGGGAGGCGGCGGCGCTTCGGCGCAACTGGCCGCGCGCCCCGTAGCGGCTCCCGCAACGCCCGACCCGCAGACCTTCGAACAGGTTGTCGCCCTGATCGGCGAGAAGCGCGAGGTCGGCCTGCAGATGGACGTCCAGCGCTACGTCCGCCCCGTGGCATTCAAGCCCGGCGCCATCACCTATGAGAGCCTCGAGGGTGCGCCGATCGACCTCGCCCGCCGCCTGTCGTCGCGGCTCAAGGACTGGACCGGCCGCACCTGGCTGATCGCCGCCAATGGTCAGGGTGGCGGCGAGACCATGATCGAGATCGACCGCCGCAAACGCTCCGAACAGCGGGCGGAGATCGAGGCCGATCCCTTCGTTGTGGCGGTGATGGCGGCCTTCCCCGGCGCCGTCATCGGCGAGATCAAGACTCTCGCCCCCGCCGTCGAGCTTCCGGCCATCCCCGATGAGTCGTCGGACATTGACGACTGATCCTGACGGAACCTGTCACGGTGAACCGTTCCAGTGGTCAATCGATGGCTCAGGGATCAATGTTCGGCTGGAAGCGGGGGCCGATCATGAAGCGCGGAACGACCATCCTGGCGGGGGCCCTGGCCCTCCTCCTGACATCCGGCGCGCCCGCCATGGCGCAGGAGCCGACGTCCGATCAGGAGATTGTCGAGGCGACAACCATGGTGTTCGACAAGCTGGCGCTCCTTGCGGAGGGGCTGGGCATCGACGCTCCGGTGATTCCAAGGGAGACATTGTCGTCCGCCTTCGCCAGCGCCCTGCCAGTCCTTCCCCGGGGCGATCCCGACCTCAGCTGGTCCTCCGGTTTCGCCTTCGATTTCACCACCAGCCACACCACGGGCGAACTTGAGCCGGACGAAGAGGGCAGGACGGTGCTCACTGATGCCCGGGGCTGTCTCGAAGCGGATGCCATCGCCGAGGTGGTGCATTTCCAGCGCTTCACCCGGGGCGGGATGCGGGGCCATCGCTGCATCATCGCCTTCGCGGGCGCGGAGGGCGAGGCCACCTGGGTCATTCAGTCGCGCACCTTCGCCGAGGGCCCGGACCGTCGTCTGACCGCCTACTACGGCGTGGCGACCGCGATCAGTGGCGACGCGGCGCGGGCCCGGCGGGTGCTTGAGGAACGGCTGGAGCAGAACGTCGCCCTCGCCGGGATCATGGCCGACTACGCTCTCGAGATGGTCCTGGCCAAGGCGGCGTCCTCCGATCCCGTGACGGCGGAGAGTGTGGACGAGCGTCTGGCCCGTCTCCAGGCGCGGCTGGAGGACATCGCGGAGTCGTTCGAAACCCTGCCCCCGAGCCCGCCCCCCGGCGAGTGATGGAGCCTCGCCCGCCTGTCAGGCCTCGTCAGTCGCCCTCAGTCCGGACCCGTCGCAAGGTCGTCCGGAACGGGGGACTGCGACATGGCGTGGAAAAGACTGATTGGCCTGGCCGTCTGCGCGGCGGTCGCCGGCCTGACGGCGGGCGCGGCTGCCGCCCAGGATGCGGCGGCTGAAGACGACAATCCGATCACCCGGTTCGTCATTCTGGCGATCAGCGAACGACCGGCGGAGACGCCGGATGACTTTGTCCGGCACATGGATGAGACCCTGACCGAGCTCGCCGCATGGGGCGGGCTGCCTGCGCCGGCCTCCGTGCGGGCGGACCTGCGGAACGCGGTCGCGGCGACGGTGCCGCCGGTCCTCCCTGTGCGCCGGGACGATTTCGTCGTCCTGTCCTTCCATGTCGCGGTCGGCCGCTTCGCCCGGCCGGGCGTACCCGACGGCGGCGGAGTGGCTCCGGAAGCCTTGGCCGGAAGTTTCACTGACGAGGCCAGCTGCCGCTCCATCCATCCGGACCGGACCTTTGTCGCCTTCCGGATGATCCAGGTCGGCGACCGTGTGGCCTATCAATGTGTCCGCCAGGGGCGTTTCGGCGACAGCCGACAGCTGTACCACACCGCCTGGATCGACATGGAGGACCGCCGGATTGTCTCCGGAGGTCATTTCGCCTCCATGGGCACGGCGGGCGAGGTTGCCCGGGTCTTCGCCGCTTCGGAACAGGCTGCGCTGCGACTGTTCGACAGCCAGACCGCGGTGGTCTTCAACCGCCTGATCCGGCCGTCGGAGCGCTGAGACCTAGAGGATCGTCGCCGCCTCTTCGAAGTCGAGACGCGGCGAGCGCGGGAACAGGTTCTCGTCCGTGCCGTAACCCAGGTTGACGATGAAGTTCGGCTCGACCGTCGTGCCGGCGAAGAACCCGGCCTTCACACCCTCGGGGTCGAAACCCGACATCGGACCGACGTCGAGGCCGAGCGCCCGCGCCGCCAGCAGGAAATAGCCGCCCTGCAGCGAGGCGTTGCGGAAGGCGGTCTCACGCGCGGCGGCCGGATCGGTGAACCAGTCCTTGGCGCCCGGAGCGTGCGGGAACAGTTTCGGCAGGGTGTCGGCGAATGCCAGATCCTGGCCGATGATCACATTGACCGGCGCCTGCAGCGTCTTGGCGCGGTTGGCCTCCGACATCAGGGGGGAAAGCCGGGCCTTGGCTTCGGGCGAGGTGATGAAGACGAAGCGGGCCGGAGTGGCGTTGACCGCCGTCGGGCCGAATTTGGTCAGGTCGTACAGCCTGCGCAGCAGTTCCTCCGACACCGGCCGGTCGGTCCAGGCGTTGCGCGTGCGGGCGTCGGTGAACAGTTGGCCCAGCACCGTCTCGGGCAGGGGCAGGTCGCGGGCGGGAACGGAGTCGAAGGCCATGACGGACGTCCTTATTAGCAACAGTAATGGATGCTAAATAGCTCGCGCCCGATTTGGTTCAAGGGTATTCGAAACAAATTCTGTTGCTATTTTTCAGGCCTGTCCGAAGCGAGGGTCAGCGCCTATCTTGAGCGCATGAAAGACCTCAACGCCCTCATGCAACAGGCCCAGGCGATGCAGCAGAAGCTGCAGGACGCCCAGGCGAAAATGGCCGAAACCACCGCCTCCGGCACCTCCGGGGGCGGCCTTGTGACCGTGGCGCTCAAGGGCGCCGGCGAGATCACCGGCGTGACCATCGACGACAGTCTGCTGGTCTCCGGCGAGGGCGAGATCCTTGCCGATCTCATCGTCGCCGCCCACGCTGACGCCAAGCGCAAGCTGGACGAGGCCAACGGCGCCCTGATGCGCGAGGCCGCCGGCCCGATGGCCGGGATGAACATCCCCGGCATGCCGAAACTGTTCTGAGTCCTTCGGCGCGCCCCGACGAGGGTTGCCGCCGGAAGGTTCATCACAAAGACCACAAAGGACTCGAAGGGGCCGGCGGATCCGCGGCGCCCGCCAGGGCGCCGCAACAAATCCGATTGCGGGCAAGGGCCCGCGAAGGACCGCAACACGCTCGCTCCCTTCGTGTCCTTCGTGCCCGTCTTCGCGTCCTTCGTGATGAACCAGCATGCGTCAGGTCCGGAGCGCGGCAGTCCGCTATGGGCCCGACAGGGAGATAGGCAACCCGCCGAACCCCATGGTATGCGCCGGTCATGGCTGCCTCCGCCGGACCTGAAATCGAACGGCTGATCAGCCTCCTCGCCAAGCTGCCGGGCCTCGGCCCCCGCTCGGCCCGACGCGCGGCCCTGGCCCTGCTGAAGAAGCGCGAACAGCTGTTGGTCCCGCTGGCGGCCTCCCTGGCCGAGACGGCGGCGAAGGTGACCTCCTGCAGCGTCTGCGGCGCGCCCGACACCCGCGATCCCTGCTCGATCTGCTCCAACAGCGCCCGCGACAATACCCTGATCTGCGTGGTCGAGGAGGCCGGCGCGCTGTGGGCCATGGAGCGCTCCGGCGCCTTCCGCGGTAAATACCATGTGCTGGGCGGTCTGCTGTCGGCCCTCGACGGCGTCGGCCCCGATGCGCTCCGGGTCGCCGAACTGGTCGGCCGGGTGCGCGGCGGCGAGGCGAAAGAGGTCGTCCTGGCCTTGCCCGCCACCGTCGACGGCCAGACCACCGCCCATTACATCGCCGAACGCCTCGCCGGCGCGGGCGTGGAGATTACCTCGCTCGCCCGCGGAGTCCCCGTCGGCGGGGAACTGGACTGGCTGGACGATGGCACCATCATCCAGGCCATGCGGCAGCGCCGCCCGACCTGATGCGTCAGAAGCGGTCGCAGGCCATGGGCTGACTGGTTACGGCGCATGTAGACTCGCGATACAGACGGGTCATGTCCCCTTTGCTCATCGCCTTTTTCGCCGCCTCCGTCGTCGCCGTCATCGCCCTCGTCTGGGCCCTGATGGAGCGGCGTCGCGCCTCTGCCGCCGATACGCGGGCGTGGGAGCTGCGCGAACGCTATGCCGAGACCGAGGCCCGGATGCGGCTGTTCGAGGACCAGGCCGCGACCTCGACCGAACTGCTGCGCGCCCAGGCCGCCCAAACCGCCAGCACGGCGGCGACCACCGTCGCCGAGGAACTGCTCAAGCGCACCGACGAGACCTTCCGCAGCCGTGAGGAACTGTCCCGGCAGCGTATGGAGGCCCAGCTGAAGCCTGTGGCCGAGACCCTCGCCAAATTCCAGGAACACGTCGCGGCGCTGGAGAAGGTCCGCTCCGAGGAGACCGGCGGGCTCAAGGAACAGCTGGCCCTGCTGATGACCGCCTCGACCGCCACCCGCGACGAGGCCCGGCGCCTGACCGAGGCCCTTCGCGGCAATACCGGCCGCCGCGGCCGCTGGGGCGAGCAGACCTGCCGCAATGTGCTTGAGGCCGCGGGCATGGCCGGGCGCTTTGACTTCGAGGAACAGTCCTCCAGCGCCGATGACGCCGGAAGGCAGCAGCGCCCCGACTTCGTCGTCCGCCTGCCCGGCGGCGGCATGTTCGTGATCGACGCCAAGGTCTCCCTGGCCTTCGGGGACGAGGCCGACGGCGACGAGGAGGCCCAGGCCAGGGCCGCCTCCCTGCGCACCGCGACCAGCATGAAGACCCACGTCCGCCAGCTGTCGTCCAAGGCCTATCAGGACCAGTTCAAGCCCAGCCCCGACTTTGTGGCCATGTTCGTGCCCGGCGACGCTTTTCTCGCCGCTGCCCTCGACCACGAGCCGGACCTGATGACCACGGCCATGGCCTCGCGCGTCGTCATCGTCACCCCGACCACCCTGTTCGCCCTGTGCAAGGCCGTCGCCTATGGCTGGCGCGCCGAGGAGCAGGCGAAGAACGCCGAGGACGTCGCGAAGCTCGGCAAGGAACTCTACAAACGTCTGTCGGTCATGGGCGCCCATGCCGGCGCGGTGGGCCGGGCGCTGGAAACAGCCGTGGGCAAGTACAATCAGTTCGTCGGCTCCCTCGAAAGCCAGGTCATGGTCTCCGCCCGCCGCTTCGAGGACCTGCAGGTCGACCACGAAGGCAAGGAGCTGGCCGTCCTTCCGCCCGTCGAGACGGCGCCGCGCGTCTTGTCCCGTCCCGAACTGACGGCCCCGGCCGACGAACGTCCGGTGGTCGCGACAAGGCTTGCGGACATTTAGACAAGGTCGCTTGACAACGCTTCGGGGCGGTGTAAAACACCCTTGTCAACCCGAAACGGAGCCATCCATGACCCCGCCGGCCCCATCCAAGCGCCCCTTCGGCCTCGGGACATTCGTCCTGATGATGGTCGGGATCATGATCGTCGGCGGCCTGGCCGGCGGCGGGGCCGCCGTGTTCGGCGACCAGCCCGGCCCCCTTGGCACGGCCCTGACCGTCGGCATGATCGCCCTCGCCATGGCCGTCGCCTTCGCGGCCTGCATCTGGTGGTGGCGCGGCATCGACGAGGCCGCCCGCGAGGCCCACAAATGGGCCTGGTGGTGGGGCGGCTCCAGCGGCATGGCGCTCGGGGCGATCCTCGTGCTCACCCTTTCATTACGCGACGAGGACGTCAGCGTGCTGGGCATCGAGGGCGGCGCCGCCGACCTCGTCTCCGGCGGCGTCCTCGCCATCCTGCTGTTCCAGATGGCCGGCTACGCCATCGCCTGGGCGGTCTGGTGGCTGAAGCACCGTTAGGAGAGCCCTGATGAACAACCGCCTCAAGGTGCTGCGCGCAGAGCGCGACTGGAGCCAGGCCGATCTCGCCCACGCGCTGGGCGTCTCGCGCCAGACCGTCAACGCGCTGGAGACCGGCCGTTACGACCCGTCCCTGCCGCTGGCCTTCAAGATCGCCAGGGTCTTCGGCCAACCCATCGAAGCCATCTTCACGGAGGACTGACCATGAACGCCAGTGTTGATACGCCCCGGCCCTCGTTGCTGCGCAAGGCGGCGGTGTTCGTCCTTCTCGCCGGTCTCGGCGGCGCCTTCGGCTATGGCGTCGCGACCCTGACCGACGGCGCCATGAGCCGCTGGGAGGACGAACTCGCCGTGGTCATGGCGGCCGCCATGATCGGCGTGGGGTTGATCACCGCCTTCATGATCGCGCGACGCCCCGCCGATGTTCCGCGGGGCTGCGGCGTCCTGCAGGTGGTCGTCATGCTGCTGGCCGCCGCGATGTTCCTGCTTCCCGTCTTCGGTTCCGCCTGGGCGACCCCAAACGTGGTCTTCGGCGCCGTCCTCCTGCTGGTGGTGGTCCAGAGCGGGGCCAACCTCATGCTGTGGCGGACCGCCGACGAAATGCTCCGCCGGGTCATGCTCGAAACCAGCGCCCTGGCCTTCTGGGCCGTCCAGCTGGGCCTGTTTGTCTATGCCGCCGCCGAGAGGCTGGGACTTGTCGGGACCATCACCGGCTGGGGCCTGATCGGCCTGCTGATGGGCATCTATTTCATCGCTTCCATTATCGCGGCGGCCCGGCGCGGCCTGCACTAGCCGCACCCACGTCCGACCCTCCCAAGGATTGATCCAATGACCACGAACCGTCGCCTGAAATCCCTCTCCCGCACTGCACTCGGCCTTGTGCTCGGCCTCGGCCTGGCGGGCGCTGTCGCCTTCCAGCCCGCCCAAGCCTTCGCCCAGACGGTGGAGGCTGCGCCGGCTCCGGTCGTCGAAGCCCGCGTCGTGCCCCAGGCCGAAGGCCAGGGCCCCGCCCTCTGGGTGGTCCGCGACGCCGATTCGACCCTCTATCTGTTCGGAACCGTCCACGTCCTGCGCCCGACCACGGCCTGGGGCTCGCCCCGCGTCGACGCGGCCTTCGACAGCGCCGACCAGATCTGGTTCGAAATCTCCAATCCGGACGATCAGGCCGCGATCGTGCCCCTGATCCAGCAGTATGGCATCTCGCCGGACCGCCCGCTGTCCAGCCTGCTGACCGCCGAGGAGATGACCTCCCTGAACGCGCTCGCCGCCTCCGCCGGCATGCCGGCCGCCCAGGTCGACGTCTTCCGTCCGTGGTTCGCCGCCCTCGTCCTGTCGGTCGCGCCGTCCATCCGGGCTGGATACGATCCCCGGTCGGGCGTCGAAACCATCCTGAAGGCGCGCGCGGAAGCCGCGGGCAAGCCGATCAGCGGTCTGGAGACCATCGACAAACAGGTCGCGATTCTGGCCGGCATGTCCGAGGCCGACCAGCTGGCCTTCCTGCGCACGCTGCTGGAATCGTACGAGGACGCCACGGTCGAGCTCGACCGGATGGTTGGCGCCTGGGCCACGGGCGACGTCGCCCTTCTGGAAGAGATCGCGGTCGATGAGATGCAGACCGAAGCGCCGGCGCTTTACGAAGCGCTCCTGGTGCGCCGGAACACCGACTGGGCGAACCAGATCCAGACCATGCTGGAAGGTTCGGGAACGGTCTTCATCGCCGTCGGCGCCGCCCACCTTGCCGGTGACGACAGCGTCCAGGAAATCCTCGAAGCCCGCGGCGTCAACGTCGAGGTCGCGCAGTGACGGATGGGTCGGGGCGACCGGCCGCACCGGCCAATCCACGCTGGGTCAAGATCACGGTAATCGGCCTGATCGCCCTCGTCTGGTTGGCAGCGGTCATCGCCATCGTCGGGGGCGAGTCGTGGGTTGAGGCAGGCTTTACGGCCCTGGTCGCAACCCTCTGCCTCTCCGCGGTAGATCTGGGCATTGACCTCAGTCGCCGGAGGAAGTCGTGAAGCAGCTGAGCACCCTCGTCTTCGTCGCCGCCTTCCTCGGATGGGCCTGGCTGGAGTTCGTCGCGCGCGCACCGCAGGAGGGCGTCCAGGACATCCTGTTCTGGGTCGGGATGGCGGCGCTGCTGATCAACGGCCAGGACAACCGGCGTCGAACAGCGATCTGACGGCTGGAGCGGGCGGCGGGAATCGAACCCGCACGAAAAGCTTGGGAAGCCAAACGGAACCTAGGGTTTTCAATGCGCTGGCTCCCAACCGACGCTGAAACAGCCCTAGTCGCTTCAATGGGTTAAAGCCATTTTCCCAACCGATGTTGGTGTTGGCTGAGGGGATCGTCGGCTCTCGGACGTCCGATCAGCTACGCGGAAAGGCTTCTTAGAAGACCCACTGGACGCGCAGCGATTCCATATGGAGGCTGTTCGCCTTTACCTCGTAGACGCTGTGAGTGGGAGTAGTTGACCGGCTTAGAGCCACTTCTTCAACGACGTTCTCGCGAATTAGGAAACCGCGGACGTTCCCATCAGGTGGTTCATGACCTTGCTGGAACAGCACGCGGATCACCGTGCGAGAGATCGGATATTTCGTCGTGCTGACGGAATAGACGCCTTCTGGACCGGAGAATTCGTTCTCATATTTCGACTCGCCTGTCCGCGTGACGACGATGCCGTCGAAGAGATGCGCTGTGTGGAGCATGCAGACCAGCCAGTTTGGCAGGAACGTCGCGACCAGGCTTGTGGGCAGCTCTTTCAGAAAAACCTCGATCACTTCGAGGTTCGACTCGCTCCCCCGGATCAAAAGCTCCTTCGTGATGGTCTGGTTCGCGACCATTGAGGTCTGCTTCATTGTGGGCCGCAGGATCCGACCGCCCTTGGCATCGGTTGCAGCCCCAAATCGATAA
Source organism: Brevundimonas sp. UBA2416 (assembly GCF_002343105.1). Lineage (NCBI taxonomy): Bacteria > Pseudomonadati > Pseudomonadota > Alphaproteobacteria > Caulobacterales > Caulobacteraceae > Brevundimonas > Brevundimonas sp. UBA2416. The sequence continues at coordinate 17,226 of NZ_DDRM01000004.1, read as the reverse complement.
GCGGTGATTCCGCGGCGGTTGGCGTGAAAGGTTTGACGTCGCCTGATGGTAGCCTGCGTGCGCGCGGCGTCGTGCATCTCTACTTCCATGACGGTCTCGAGGACCGAGATGCCGACCCGGGAGTTCTGCAGATAGTCCGCAATGCCGCGTGACCAGTGGATGATGAACAGGCCAATGACCGCTGTGCTGAGTAAGAAGGCCCAGCCCAACAGCGGTTCGCCGTAGATGGCATTGTTTGGCTTGATTAGCTCCGCGAGGATGTCGGCGCCTCCCGGTGAAGGGGTGCGCGCCCGGTAAAAGGCGATCGGGGGCCAGAGAAATTGCCACCAGCCAATGACCGTAGCTATGACGGCCGCCAACCAGAACGCCCAGCGGGCGAGCGACCCCGTACTCTTCCTCATCCTCAGCTCCCACCCGGCCGGACCGAATCCGACAGACCGTTGTAGCGAAATGCAAAAGGGCCGCAACCAGTGGTCGCGGCCCTTCCAAATCTCGCTGGGGCAAGTCGTTAGATGGTTTCGGTAGCTCGCATAGTTATTCTCCTTGGAGGTCGAAACACGACAGCGTCCGACTTTGGTCCCACTTTAACGTCGCGCCTGTGTGACAGTTCCTGAGATCAGAAACAACCCACTTACACCGCTTACGCTCCGCCGATTAACCTAGGATGAACTCCTTGGGTGGCGACGGCAACCAAAGATTGGATGCTGCGGCCGTCAGGGTCAAGATAGGTGAGCATTACCTTTTCGCAACGGCGAAGGCTCCATTGAGGCCGGTCGCAGTGCGTTCCGCCCGGTGCCAACGCGCACATCTAATGTTATGCGAAACCGGCCGGCTCCCTCGCGCGAGGCCTGAGACGGTGACGTCAAGACTCCATCGCTTGCGTTACGGTGACGCTGACCCGATCTTGCCCTGACCCCACACCCGACAGAGCGCGAGATGGAATCCCCACCCCTCAACCCCGACACCCAAGGCTTGGCAGCCCTGCCATTCTGCGTTGCTCGCATAACCGCGGGCGTCGCCGGGGCCCCGACCGCGATCGCCTACGGCACGGGGTTTCTCTACCGATTCTCCCTGCCGGGCGGGGATCTGATCTGCCTCGTTTCAAACAAGCATGTCCTTGAGGGCCGGCCCTGGATTGAAGTCGGATTTGCACAGCAAACCGCTGATGGCCGTCGCGCCTTCGGCCCCTCGACCAACATAAGAGTACCAGCAGGGGCCTTGCCGGTGATTGGACATCCGGACCCCGACGTTGATCTGGCGATCATGCCGATCGTCCCACTCGTGAATGAGATGAAGGCAAAGGGATTCGACGCCTTCGTGTTGTCCCTCGACAATAGCGTCTGCATCACACCCGACCGGGCAGAGGCGCTGACCGCCGCCACCGACGTCATCATGGTCGGCTTTCCCAACGGTCTTATGGACGAGGCCAACAACCTGCCGGTCGTGCGTCGCGGATCGCTGGCGACTCCCTATCGGGCGAACTATGCCGGTAGCCGCGACTTCGTGATCGACATCGCCGCCTTCGGAGGTTCGTCAGGGTCTCCGGTCTTCGCCTTTTTCAACGGGATGGAGCCAACACCGGATGGCATGACCATGGGGGGGCAATCGTTCTACCTGATCGGCGTGCTGCACTCCGGGCCGGTACTCAACGCCGAGGGCCGCATCGAGCAGAGGCCCGTACCGACCCAAACGGTGATCGTCACTCAGCAGATGATCCATCTCGGCTACTGCGCCAAGATTGACCTGCTTCAGGACTTCTTGCCTTACCTTGAAAGGGTCGCGGGTCCGCCACCGGCCTAGCTATGCCGCACGAGGTCTGAGATGTTCGCGTCCAAGGCAGCCGCTAATCTCGCCATGACAAGCAGGCTCGGATTACGTTTGCCGCGCTCGATGCCGCCCACATAGGTGAGATCCAGGCCAGCCTCGAAGGCAAGTTGCTCTTGGGTCAGGCCCTTGGCCTGACGCAACTGCCGCACGTTCCGCCCCACGATCGCCTGCCAGTCCATCCAACGGATAGGCTGCGGTCGGGCATATAGTCTCTAGGGATGATAGTCCCTATTCCGGCGGGGCGCTCGAGGTCCCTGCCGATGTCTGATCCCGATAATCGTGGTCTCAAAGCCTTGGGTGCCGTGCTTGAGCTCTTGTCCGCCGAGGGCCGCAGCGTCCTAGCAATCACCCTTCATCCCGATGGCAGAATCGAAATCGCGCTCGGGCCAGCGACCGAACCGAACGCCTTGGATCGATGGCGCCGGGAGCGGAAAAGCTATCCGGGATCGTGAGAAATCAGAGGCTTACGCGCCGACCGCAAGGGCGGTTGGGAGCGGCGATCTTCTCGGAGATGATGCCTAATGCCTTGATCTCGCTAGAGAATATTGGAGCGGGCGGCGGGAATCGAACCCGCACGAAAAGCTTGGGAAGCTTTCAGGCTACCACTACATCACGCCCGCAGAGCCGGACGCAGCCTTAGGCGGAACCCCGCGGCGCATCAAGGCGCGATGCGTACAGGGGCTTCGGCGCGATGGACCACCACGCCGTCCACCACCGTGAGGACCGCCCGGCCGTTGAGAATGTCGGCCACAGGCGCCGTCATCAGATCGACCGAGAAGGCGGTGAAGTCGGCGCGCTTGCCGACCTCAATGGTTCCAAGCTCGTCCTCGCGGAAGCTGGCCAGGGCCGGCCAGAGGGTGAACATCTTCAGGGCCGTGGCGCGGTCAACGGCCTCGCCCGGCCGCCAGTCGGGGCCCTGGAACCCCTCCAGATCCGCGCGGGCGACGGCGGCGTAGAATTCGATCAGCGGGTCGCCCCGCTCGACCGGGGCGTCCGAGCCGCCGACCACGATGACGCCGAGATCGACCAGACTGTGCCAGGCATAGGCGCCGTCCAGCCGGGCGTCGCCGAGCCGGGCCGGGGCGAAATGCAGGTCGCCGATGGCGTGGCTGGGCTGCATCGAGGCGATGATCGGCAGGTGTTCGAACCAGTGGTAGTCGGACGGCCTCAGGATCTGGGCGTGCTCGATGCGCCAGCGCACATCCGCGCCGTTGGGGCGTTCGGCGGCGGGCACGGCGTTGAGCGCCTGCTGGTACCATTCCGCCACCGAGGCGTTGCCGCGATCGCCGATGGCGTGGGTGGCGACCTGGATGCCGCCGCGCAGGGCGGCTTCATACAAGGGAATGATTTGATCGCCCGTGATCTGCATCAGGCCGGTTGTGTCCGGCCGGTCGGCATAGGGTTCGAACAGGGCGGCGCCGCGCGAGCCGAGTGCTCCGTCGGCATAGTATTTGATCGCCCGGGTGATGATCCGGCCGTCGGCGACGCTGCGGGGCCCGCCTGCGATCAGGGCGGCAGCGCCGTCGGGCGTGACACTGTTGTAGATGCGGAGCGGCGCCTCCCCCGCCTCGGCCATGGCCTCCAGCAAGGGGATGTCCCGCCAGGGCGCACTCATGAAATGCACGCCGGTCCAGCCATAGGCGGCCTCGACGCGGAAGCCGGCGCGATAGGCCTCGCGCAGGGCTTCCGGATCGGCCTGGGGCGTCAGGCCGGCGACCAGTTGTTCGGCCGCGTCGACGAGCAGGCCGGTCGGCCGGCCATCAGCGCCCTTCAGAATCTCCCCGCCGGCCGGCGCCGCGGTCGAGGCGTCGACACCGGCCGCCGCCAGGGCGGCGGAGGAGGCGACCACGGCGTGGCCATCCGAGCGGCTCAACAGCACCACCCGTCCGGGGGCGGCGGCGTCGAGGTCGGCGGCCGTCAGGAAGCGCGCCTCGGGCCAGTGGGTCTCGATCCAGCCGCGACCGACGATGGGGCCCTCGGGATTCGCTTCGGCCCAGGCGGTCAGCCGCGCCATCGCCTCGGCGACCGAGGCCGAACCCTCGAGGTTCAGCGTCAGCTCGCGCCAGCCGATGCCGTCGAGGTGGGCGTGGCCGTCGGTGAAACCGGGGAAGAGGGCGGCGCCCTTGAGGTCGATGTATTCGTCCGGCGGGGTCCGTTCGAGCCGCATCGGCCCCACATAGGCGATGCGGCCATCCACCAAGGTCACCTGCTGAGCGGGCGGGGCGCCGTCGACGCCCGTGTAGATCGGGCCGCCGTGGATGATCAGGTTCTGGGCCTGGGCCGTCGAGGCGACGCCAGCCAGCAGCAGGGCGAGGACGAGGGGACGGATCATGCGGCGACTCCCGGTTTCAGAAGCGACGGGTGGAGCCGAAAGCCGCCGGCGTCAAGCGATCCGGAATCGGGCTTCAATCGATCCGGAGTAGTCGCAGTTCCAGTTCCGCGACCTGACGCTTCAGCCGGTTGATATGCATCACCGGCCAGAACGAGAATTTGATGGTGAAGGACATCAGGATCAGCCCGAGCGCGGGCAGGCCCCATCGCATGGCCTCAAGGGGAGTCGTTGCTCCGGAAAAGCGCCAGGCGCACCAGACGCCTGCAATGAACAGGCCGATTTCGGCCGTCATCATTCCCAGGCTGGCCCAGGCTGTTCCGCCCCGGAAGAGGTCGGCTGCCAATTCGAAAAACCCCGACGGACGGGTGATGCGGTCGAGTGCCTCGATCTCGCGGGCATTGAGTTCGCGCAGGGTGTTGGGCATGCGTTGGTCTCCCCGAAAAGGTTCGTGAGAGAGGTGCGCGGGCAGCGCCGAACGGTTCAATGCCGGCCCGGTTTTTCACCGAAGGATCTTTGAGTCCCTTGACCGTCACTCCGGATCGACTCCGGGGCGACGGTGTTCTGTGGGCTGCACTCAGGCCGCCGCCTTCTGCTTCCCGGCGAAGTTTCCGTAGAAGGTCTCACCCTTGGCCGCCATGTCGCGCAGCAGCTGCGGGACCTTGAAGCGGTCGCCGTAGCGGGCGGCGTAGTCGTCGGCCTGGGCCACGAAGGCCTTGAGGCCCGTCTGGTCGATCATGGTGATCGGGCCGCCGGTCCAGGGCGCGAAGCCCCAGGCCAGGATGGCGCCGACATCGGCCTCGCGCGGGTCGTCGATGACGCCCTCTTCCCAGCAGCGCGCGACCTCGACGGCCTGCCGGTACAGCAGGCGCTGCTTCTGGTCCTCGACCAGTTCCGGCGTGGAATCGTTGATCTTCACCGGCGCCAGCTCGGCCAGACCGGCCCAGATCTTCTTGGGCTTCTGGTCGTAGTCATAGAAGCCCATGCCGTTCTTGCGGCCATAGCGGCCGAGCTCCTCGACCATCTTCTGGACGATCTGCGAGCCGGGCAGGGGCTGGTATTTGTCGCCGAGGTCGAGCGCCGTCTGCTTGGCGATCTTGACCGACAGGTCCAGGGCCACGTCGTCGTGCATCTCCAGCGGGCCGCGCGGCATGCCGGTCATGCGGCCGATGTTGTCGATCAGGGCAGGGGCATAGCCCTCTTCCAGCATGGCCATGCCCTCGGCGACATAGGTGCCGAAGCAGCGCGAGGTGTAGAAGCCGCGGCCGTCGTTGACGACGATCGGGGTCTTCTTGATCTTCATGATGTAGTCCAGCGATTTGGCGATCGCCGCCTCGCCGGTCTTCTCGCCGAGGATGATCTCGACCAGCATCATCTTGTCGACGGGCGAGAAGAAGTGGATGCCGATGAAGTCCTCGGGCCGGACGCTGGCCTCGGCTAGGCCGGTGATCGGCAGGGTCGAGGTGTTGGAGCCGAACACGGCTCCGGCCTCAAGCTGCGCCTCGGCGCGTTTGGTGACGTCGGCCTTGATCTCGCGGTTCTCGAACACGGCCTCGATGACCAGGTCCGAGCCCTTGATCAGGTCGTAGTCGGTCGTCGCGGTGACCGAGCCGAGCAGGGCGTCAAACTTCTCCTGCGTGATCTGGCCGCGCGACAGGCGCTTCTTCAGCAGGTCGGCGACGTGGGCCTTGCCCTTGTCGGCGTCTTCCTGGGTACGGTCGATCAGGATGGTCTCGATGCCGGCCAGGGCCTGCACATAGGCGATGCCCGCGCCCATCATGCCGGCGCCGATGACGGTGACCTTCTTCGGATCGGACTTGGGCACGCCCGCCGGACGGACGGCGCCCTTGTCCAGCTCCTGCTTGGACAGGAACAGGCTGCGGATCATGGCCTGGGCCTGCGGCGTCATCAGGGTCTTGATGAAGTAGCGGGTCTCGATGCGCAGGGCCGCGTCCATCGGCACCTGAATGCCCTCATAGACGGCCTTCATCAGGTTCAGCACGGCCGGATAGTTGCCGTAGGACTGTTTGCGCAGCATGGCGTTGCCGACGAGGAAATTCTGGATGCCCGCCGGGTGGTAGGGGCCGCCGCCGGGCTGTTTGAAGCCCTTGTCGTCCCACGGCTGGACGGCCTTGCCGCCGCCCTTGATCCACGCCTTGGCGGCGTCGATCTCGGTGCCCTTGGCCACGACCTCGTGGACCACGCCCGCGCCCCTGGCGTCGTTCGGACGCCAGGAAGAGCCGGCGCTCATCGCCGTCATCGCCGCCTGCACGCCGATCAGGCGCGTCAGCCGCTGGGTGCCGCCGCCGCCGGGGAAGAGGCCGACCTTGATCTCGGGCAGGCCGAGCTGAATCTTGTTGTCGTCGGCGACGACCCGGTAGTGACAGGCCAGCGTCAGCTCGAGCCCGCCGCCGAGAGCCAGGCCGTTGATGGCCGCGGCCACCGGCTTGCCGCAAGTCTCCAGCGCGCGCAGGGCGCCGTTCAGCTTCCAGCCCGCATCATAGGCGTCCTGCAGCGAACCGCCGGCCAGCATGCCGCCGGCCATGTCACCGAGGTCGGCGCCGGCACAGAAGCCGCTGGCCTTGCCCGAGGTCAGGACCGCGCCCTTGATGGCGTCGTCGGTCTTCACCCGTTCGACCCACTGCGGGATCTCCTGCATCACGCCCGAGGTCAGGGTGTTCATCGAGCGTCCGGGGACGTCGAAGGTGATCAGGGCGATGCCGTCGGCGTCGACGTCGATCTTGAAGTTTTCCATGGTCAAAATCCTCAGACGCGTTCGATGACGGTGGCGGTGCCCATGCCGCCGCCGATGCACAGGGTGATCAGGGCGGTGGACTTGTTCGACCGCTCCAGCTCGTCGAGGGCGATGCCGGTGATCATGGCGCCGGTGGCGCCCAGCGGGTGGCCCATGGAGATGCCGCCGCCGTTCACGTTCATCTTGTCGTGCGGGATGTCGAGCGCCTGCATGTAGCGCAGCACCACGGCGGCGAAGGCCTCGTTAAGCTCCCAGACGTCGATGTCGGCGGTGGTCATGCCCAGTTTGGCGAGCAGCTTCTTGGTCACGAACTCGGGGCCGGTCAGCATGATCGAGGGCTCTGACCCGATCGAGGCGGCGCCGACGATGCGGGCGCGCGGCTTGAGGCCCAAGGCCTTGCCGGCTTCCAGCGAGCCGATCAGGACCCCGGCCGAACCGTCGACGATGCCCGAGGAGTTGCCGGGCGTGTGGACGTGATTGACCCGCTCGACCTCGGGGTAGCGCTGGTTGATCACGGCGTCGAAGGCCATCTCGCCCATCATGGCGAAGGAGGCATTCAGGGCGCCCAGCGACTGCATGTCAGTGTTCGGACGGATGGTCTCGTCGCGGTCCAGTTGGACGAGGCCGAGCTGGTTCTTCACGGCGATGACCGACTTCGAGAAGCGGCCGTCAGCCCAGGCGGCCGCGGCGCGCTTGTGGCTCTCCATCGAATAGGCGTCCACGTCGTCGCGGCTGAAGCCGTATTTGGTGGCGATCATGTCGGCCGAGACGCCCTGGGGCACGAAATAGGTGGGGAAGGCCGAGGTCGGATCGACCGGCCAGGCGCCGCCGTCCGAGCCCATCGGCACCCGGCTCATGGCCTCGATGCCGCCGCCGACGGCGAAATCGGCCTCGCCGGATTTGACCTTGGCCGCGGCCATGTTCACGGCTTCCAGACCGGAGGCGCAGAAGCGGTTGATCTGGACACCGGCCACGGTCTGGGCCCAGCCGGCGGAGAGGACGGCGGTGCGGGCGATGTCCGCGCCCTGCTCGCCCACCGGTGAGACGCAGCCGAGGATGACGTCGTCGACCTTCGATGTGTCGAGGTCATTGCGGTCCCGCAGGGCTTCCAGCACCTGGGTCGCCAGGCTGAGGCCTGTGATCTCGTGAAGGGATCCGTCCTTCTTGCCCTTGCCGCGCGGGGTGCGGACCGCGTCGTAGATATAGGCCTCGGCCATGGGAGTCGGTCTCCAATAAGGACGGATTCTGAGCGTGATCGCCACAAACCCTACGTTTACGTCAACGTCAAGTATTTCATCACGGTCCGCGGCGCTGTGTCGGCCACCGGACGCCGGAAAGCTGTGAATTCCGAGAACGACTCTCAGCTAGCTTGGCCTTGGGAACGCGCGCTCCGTCCGCGTTTTACGTGCGCCGACACGACGGGTGTCTGGAGGAGATGACCATGGCCCAGACTTACGAAGAGATGGACGCCATCGCGATGCTGAAGGCCGATCACCGCAAGGTGGAGGAGATATTCGCGGCGTTCGAAACGGCGACCTCGCCGGCGAAGAAGCAGGCGCTGGCCCATCAGGCCTGTCTCGAGCTGAAGGTTCACACCGTGCTGGAGGAGGAGGTCTTCTATCCGGCCTGCCGCGGCCAGATCGAGGAAGACCTGCTGAACGAGGCCTATGTCGAGCATGACTCGGCCAAGCTGCTGATCAATGAGATCGAGGCCGCCAGCCCCGACGAGGAATTCTACGACGCCAAGGTCAAGGTGCTCTCCGAAATGATCGAGCACCACGTCGAGGAAGAGGAGATGCGGTCCGAAGGCATGTTCAGCCAGGCCCGCGCCGCCGGTCTCGACATGGACGCCCTCGCCGACGCCATGCGCGCCCGAAAGGTCACGGCGATGGAGGAGTTCCAGGCCGGGAAGCCCGCGGAGACCCTGACGCTTGAAGGCGACGATACCGACAAGGCGCTGATCAACACGCCGCTCGCGGCCGACGCGCGCTGACCGGAATCAGGGAATGGCGCCGGTCTCGGCGGGCAATGATCGCGCCGTTGAGGTAAGAAGCTCCATGCGCCGTTCCCTGTTCCTCGCCCTCGCCCTGACGACCGGTCTCGCCGCGCAGGCTTGCGCCGCTCCGATGGTCGCGGTGCAGGACGAGCCGATGCGCGTCGCCGCTCCGCCGCAGGACGTGCCCAGCCGACTGCTGGCGGCCCATAATGCCGAGCGGCGACGGGTCGGCACGCCGCCGTTGCAGTGGGACGACACCCTGGCCGCCGAAGCCCGCGTCTGGGCGCGCGTGCTGGTGGATACGGGCCGGTGGGAACACGATCCCACACTGCATGGCAACGGCGAGAATCTGTGGACCGGCTGGGGCAGCCGGATCTGGACGCCGGAGGAGATGGTCGCGGAGTGGGCGGCCGAGAAACGCGATTATGTGCACGGGGTGTTCCCCCATGTCAGCCGCACCGGAGATTGGACCGCCGTCGGCCATTACACCCAGATCATCGCGCGCCGGACGACCCATGTCGGGTGCGCCATCGCCTCGCGCGGCGACCGGTCAGTTCTGGCCTGTCGCTATTCACCGCCCGGCAATGTCGACGGGCTGCGGGCCTACTAGCCGACGTAGCCGGCCTGCATCAGTTCGGCGATGTGGACGATGGCGACGGGGCGGTCGGCCTCGACCACCAGCAGGGTGGCGATCCGGTTCTGGGTCATCAGGTCCACGGCGTCGCTCATGCGGGCGTCCGGGGCGATGATCTTTGGGCCGGGGCTCATAACGTCGGCGGCGGTCAGGCCGTTGAGGTCGCGCGAGAAGGCCCGGCGCACGTCGCCGTCGGTGACGATCCCGGCCAGGGTTCCGTCCGTGTTCAGCACGGCCGCGGCGCCCTTGCGGCCCTCGGTGATGGCGGACACCACCTCGGCGAAGCTCGCGGTCAGCGGCACGGTCGCCGGGGCGGGCGGCCTGTCGCCCATCCAGTCGCGCACGCTTTGCAGGCTCATGCCCAGCTTGCCGCCGGGGTGATGCAGGCCGAAGGCCTCGGCCGTGAAGCCGCGCCGGTCCATCAGCACCATGGCCAGGGCGTCGCCGAGGGCCAGGGTCATCAGGGTCGAGGTCGTGGGAGCCAGACCGTTGGGGCAGGCCTCGGCCACCTGCGGCATGGTCAGGCAGACGGCGGATGAGCGACCGAGAAAGCTGGCCGGCCGCTGGGTCAGGCCGATGACCGGAATGCCCTCGCGCTGGCAGTAGATCAGGGGATCGCGCAGTTCGCGGCTCTCGCCGGAGTTCGAGATGGCCAGCAGGGTGACGTCCTTGCGCAACATGCCGAGGTCGCCGTGGCTCATCTCGGCCGGGTGGACGAAGAAGGCGTTGGTGCCGGTCGACGCGAGCGTCGCGGCGATCTTGCCGCCGATATGGCCCGACTTGCCCATGCCCGTGACGACCAGATAGCCGGGCCGGGACAGGATGATGTCGCAGGCGCGGGCGATGCCGTCGTCCAGCCCGGATTCCAGCGCCTGGAGCGCGGCGATGTTCAGCTGGATCACTTCCCGCGCCCGCGCGGTCATGGCGGCGGGATCGGCGGACAGGGCAGGGGCGGCGGCGTCGGTCATGCTGCGGAATTGGCCCATCCGGCGCGGTTTCACAATCCGTCGGGCAGGCGCGCCGGATTGCGGCGACTCGAGAAAATACCAATCGCGGGTCAACCTTTGCCGCATGGATGCGTTCAAACAGCCATGCGGACCACAAACCTGAACACCGACGGCGCGACCGCGCCGGCCGAGGCGCTCTCCTATTTGCCGCCACCGCCCGTCGTTCTTCAGCATCCGGCCCTGTTCCTGGACATGGACGGTGTGTTGGCGCCGTTGGCGGCCACGCCCGATGCCGTCGTGCCCGATGCGCGCCGCACGGCGGTGCTGCGGCGGCTGGCGGATCGGCTGAAGGGGCGGGTCGCGATCCTCAGCGGGCGCACCATCGCCGAGATCGACCGGATCGCCGACAGCGCCTCCGCCTCCGCCTCGGGCGTGCACGGGCTGGAGCGCCGGCGCGCGGATGGATCGCTCGACCACGCCGCCGCTGACCCGTCCGTCCGCGATGCGGTCGTCGCCTTCGAGCGTTTCGCCCGCGACCGCCCCGGCATGATCGTCGAGGACAAGTCGGTTTCGGCCGGCCTGCACTACCGCGGGGCGCCGGGCGAGGCCGCCGCCGCCGCCGCCCTGGCACGCAGCCTCGCCGCCGAGACCGGGCTCGCGCTGCAGGCGGGTAATCTGGTGGTCGAGCTGAAGACGCCCGGAACGGACAAGGGCACGGCGCTCAAGGCCTTCATGCTTGAGCCGCCGTTCGCTGGCGCCGTCCCCGTCATGCTGGGCGATGACCTCACCGATGAGGACGGATTTCGCGCCGCCGCCGATCTCGGCGGGTTCGGGGTTCTGGTCGGTCCCCCGCGCCGGACTGCCGCGACCTTCGGCCTGCCCGATGTGGAGGCCGTCCTGACCTGGCTCGACAGCGTCGAGGCGCGCCGATGACCCCGAACCTCGATCTCGCCCCCATCGGCAACTGTTCGATCAGCGCCCTGATTGATCGCGACGGGCGCTATGTCTGGGCCTGCGCCCCCCGGGTGGACGGCGACCCGGTGTTTTCGGCCCTGATGGACGGGTCAGATCCCGACCACGGATTCTGGGACATTGAACTGGAAGGGCAGGCGACGGTTGAGCAGGCTTACATCCGCAACACACCGGTGCTCCGCACCGTCCTGACGGCGAAGGACGGCGCTTCGGTCGAGATCATCGACTTTGCGCCGCGCCATCCGAAACACAGCCGCACCTACCGGCCGCTCGCCTTCGGTCGGATCCTGCGGCCGCTGAGCGGAGCGCCACGCATCCGGGTCCGCCTGAGACCGTCAGCCGACTGGGGCGCGCGCCGGGCGGAGACCACCAACGGGTCCAACCACATCCGCTATCTGTGCACGGATGTGACCTTCCGGCTTACGACCGACTGTCCGGCGTCCCACATTCTGAACGAGCGCGTGTTCCGACTGGAGCGTCCGCTGGCCTTCTTCTTCGGGCCGGATGAGGGCTACGACCAGGACGTCGGACCCGGCGTCGCGGCGGTGCTCGACCGAACCGTGGCCTATTGGCAGGACTGGGTCCGCACCCTCTACCTGCCGCTGGACTGGCAGGAGGCGGTGATCCGCGCTGCCATCACCCTGAAGCTCTGCGCCTATGAGGAGACCGGCGCGATCGTCGCGGCCATGACCACGTCGGTGCCCGAGTTTCCCGAGAGCGGGCGCAACTGGGACTATCGCTACTGCTGGATCCGCGACGCCTACTATGTGGTGCGGGCGCTGAACCGGCTGGGCGCGGTCGACCTGCTGGAAAACTATCTCGGCTATCTGCGCAACCTCGTCGACGCCTCCGCCGGCGGCCACGTCCAGCCTGTCTATGGCGTCGGTCTGGAAGAGGACATCGACGAACGGATCACCGAGACGGTCGCCGGCTATCGCGGCATGAAGCCGGTGCGGGTGGGCAATCAGGCCCGCGAGCATCTGCAACATGACGTCTACGGCCAGATCGTCCTGCCGCTGGTGCAGGCTTTCTATGATCAGCGGCTGCTGCGTCCGGGCACGATCGACGATTTCCATGCGCTGGAGAAGGTCGGCGATCGCGCCTTCGCCATGCATGACCAGGCCGACGCCGGACTGTGGGAGTTCCGGACCATTGCCCGGGTGCACACCTATTCCTCGGTGATGTGCTGGGCCGCTTGCGACCGGCTGGCCAAGGCGGCAGATCATATGGGTCTGGCAGACCGCGCCGTGTTCTGGAGCGAGCGGGCGACGATCATCCGCGAACGGATCGAGCGCGAGGCCTTTTTGCCGGACGAGGGCCGTTTCGCCGCCAGCTTCGGCAACCGCGAGCTCGACGCCTCGTTGCTGCAACTGACCGATCTCGGCTTCCTCGACGCCCGCGACCCCCGGCAGGTCGCAACCTTCGACGCCATCGAGCGGGACCTGAAGAAGGGGCCGTATCTGTTCCGATACATCGAGCCGGACGATTTCGGCGAGCCGGAGACCGCGTTCAACTTCTGCACCTTCTGGTTCATCGAAGCCCTGTTCCTGAACGGCCGAACCGAGGAGGCGCGGGAGATCTTCGAGGAGATGCTCAGCCGTCGGACCCATGCGGGCTTGCTGTCCGAGGACCTGTCGCTGGGCGACAAGGAGCTCTGGGGCAACTATCCGCAGACCTATTCGCTGGTCGGCATCATCAACTGCGCCGTGCTGCTCAGCCGTTCATGGACGGACGCCCGATGAGCCGCCTGATCGTTGTCTCCAACCGCGTATCCGCGCCTAAAGACCCGGCTGCCGGCTCGACCGGCGGCCTGGCCATGGCCCTGTCGGCGGCGCTGCGGAAATACGACGGCCTGTGGTTCGGCTGGTCCGGTGAAACGGTCGAACAGTTTACCGGCGAGCTCAAGATGGAGGACCGGGCAGGCGTAACCGTCGCGCTCGTCGATCTGGAGGCCCAGGACGTCGACGAATATTACAACGGCTATGCCAACAAGACCCTGTGGCCGCTGTTCCATCACCGGGTCGACCTGACCGCCTATGAGCGGTCCTACGGCGAGGGATACGAGCGCACCAACGCCCGCTTCGCCGAGGTTCTGGCGCCGCTGATCCAGCCGGACGACATCATCTGGATCCATGACTACCACATGATCCCGATGGCCCGGGACCTGAGGCGGCTGGGGGTGAAGAACCGGATCGGCTTCTTCCTGCACACGCCCTGGCCCGTGCGGCAGCTGCTGGTGACTCTTCCGCACCACCGCCGTCTGGTGGAGGCGATGTTCGACTACGACCTGATCGGCTTCCATACCCGCGAATGGCTGGATCTGTTCCGGGATTATGTGGCGTCCGAGCCCAGCGTGAACGGCAAGCTGCTGCCCAATGACGCGCTGGAGGCGTTCGGGAAGACCGTGCAGACGGGCGTGTTTCCGATCGGCATCGATGTCGAGGGGTTCATCGCCGCGCGGAACTCGCCCCTCGGCAACCGGACCTATGACCGGATGGCGGCCTCGGCGGCGTTCCGGACCCTGATGGTCGGCGTCGACCGGCTGGACTATTCCAAGGGCCTGGAGGAACGGCTGCTTGGCTATGAGCAGTTCCTCGAGACCCATCCGGACATGCGCTCCGAAGTCCTGCTGCTTCAGGTCACGCCTATTTCACGCGACGAGGTCGACAGCTATCAGGACATTCGGGGGCGGCTGGACGCCCTGGCCGGCCGCATCAACGGGGCCTATGCCGAGATGGACTGGCAGCCGATCCGCTATCTGAACCGCACCTATCGCCGCGACCAGCTGGCCGGAATCTATCGCGCCGCCCGTGTCGGCCTGGTCACGCCGCTGCGCGACGGCATGAACCTGGTGGCCAAGGAATATGTTGCGGCACAGAATCCTGAGGATCCCGGCGTTCTGGTCCTGTCCCGGTTTGCGGGCGCCGCCGAGCAGATGGGCGAGGCCCTGCTCGTCAATCCATTTAGCCGCGAGGAACTGTCCGACGCCATCCAGAGGGCGCTGACCATGCCGCTGGCCGAGCGAAAGCGGAAGTGGGAGACCCTGATGGAGGTCGTGCGTGACACCGACGTGGGCATCTGGCGCGACGACTTCGTCTCGACCCTGCGGGCCATCGAAAGCGGGACGGCGTGCGACGACGCCGGGGTTCCGACCGGCGCCGATCCCCGGGTCTAGTAGATCTCAAACAGCCCCGCAGCGCCCATACCGCCGCCGACGCACATGGTCACGACGCCGTATTTGGCCCCGCGCCGCTTGCCCTCAATCAGGACGTGGCCGGTCATCCGGGCGCCCGACATGCCATAGGGGTGGCCGATGGAGATGGCGCCGCCGTCCACATTGAGCAGTTCGTTCGGGATCCTCAGCTTGTCGCGGCAGTAGAGCACCTGCACCGCAAAGGCCTCGTTCAGCTCCCAGATGCCGATATCGTCGATGTTCAGGCCGTGCGCCTTCAGCAGTTTCGGCACCGCATAGATCGGACCGATGCCCATCTCGTCAGGCTCGCAGCCGGCCACCGCCATGCCGCGATAGGCGCCCAGCGGCTGAAGACCGCGATGCACTGCCTCGCCCGCCTCCATGATGACGCAGGCCGAGGCGCCGTCCGACAGCTGCGACGCATTGCCGGCAGTGATGAATTTGCCTTCGGTGACCGTCTCGCCCGAGCCGAAGACGGTCTTCAGCGATTTCAGGCCTTCCAGCGTGGTGTCGGCCCGATTGCCCTCGTCCCTGGACAGGGTGACCTCCTGCGACGAGGTCTGGCCGGTGGCCTTGTCCATCACCAGCATGGTGGTGGTCATGGGCACGATTTCGGCGTCGAAGCGGCCGGCCGCCTGGGCCGCCGCCGTGCGTTGCTGCGACTGCAGCGCGTATTCGTCCTGGGCGTCGCGCGAAATGCCGTAGCGGGCGGCCACGATCTCGGCGGTCTCCAGCATCGACATATACATGTGCGGAACCTGCTTCAGCAGGGCTTCATCCTTGCCGCGAGACAGGTTCATGTTCTGGTTCTGCACCAACGAGATGGATTCCAGCCCGCCGCCGACGGCAACCTTCTGGCCGTCCACGATCACCTGTTTGGCCGCCGTGGCGATGCCCATCAGGCCCGAGGCGCACTGGCGGTCCAGGCTCATGCCCGCGACCGAGACCGGCAGGCCGGCGGCCAGGGCGATCTGGCGCGCGACATTGGTGCCGGTCGATCCCTGTTGCAGGGCCGCGCCCATGATCACGTCCTGGATGGCTTCGCCCTCGATCCCCGCGCGGGCGACGGCGTGCTTCACCGCATGAGCGCCCAGCTGCTGCGCCTGGGTGTCGTTGAACGCCCCGCGATAGGCCCGGCCGATGGGGGTTCGGGCCGTCGATACGATCACCGCTTCACGCATGGGAGTTCTCCATCTTGTCGAAATGAGCTTTAGCCGCTTGCCGCCACGTCAACGCTAGGTCTTCAGCCCTTGTGGGCGGCCTGCGCCTTGGTCAGCTCGATCATGCCTTGGGCCGCGCCCATTTCTGGCACGATCTCGCCCGTACGGTCCGAGATTTCTGCGAATCGGGCCGCGACCTGTTCCGGCGCGTCCTCGCCGACCGCGCGGATGCCCGGAGTGATGGTGACATAGGCGCGTTCGAAGCCGCCGGCGCCGGCGGTCAGGATGCAGCGACTGGGGGCGTCCTCGCTGACCAGATACAACAGGCCGGGCGAGACCGTCTCGGGGCCCAGCAGCTCCAGCGGCAGGCGGGCGCCGAGGTCCTCGGTCATCCGGGTATGGGCGGTCGGGGCGAGGCAGTTGACGCGGATGTCGTTTTTCGCGCCCTCGATCGACAGGGTCTGCATGAGCCCGACCAGGGCCATCTTGGCCGCGCCATAGTTGGACTGGCCGAAATTGCCGTACAGGCCCGAAGAGGAGGTGGTCATGACGATGCGGCCGTAGCTGGCCTCCCGCATGATGTCCCAGACCGCCTTGGTGCAATTGACTGCGCCCATGAGGTGGACGTCCATGACGAAGCGGAAATCGTCCAGCTCCATCTTGGCGAAGGTCTTGTCGCGCAGGACGCCGGCGTTGTTCACGAGGATGTCGACCCGGCCCCATTTTTCCATCGCCGCCGCGACCATGGCCTCAACCGCGGCGAAATCGGTGACGGAGGCCGCATTGGCCAGGGCCTCGCCGCCAGCCGCCACGATTTCGGCGACGACAGATTCAGCTGCCGTAGCGGATCCACCCGAGCCGTCGCGGGTGCCGCCCAGGTCATTGACGACCACCTTTGCGCCGCGTTTGGCCAGTGCCAGGGCGTGTTCGCGCCCCAGGCCGCCGCCGGCGCC
>NZ_DDRM01000004.1:0-329 GCF_002343105.1 Brevundimonas sp. UBA2416 | reverse complement strand
CCCAGGCCGCCGCCGGCGCCCGTCACGATCGCCACGCGCCCGTCGAATCTCATCGCCATCTCGTTTGCTCCTGCTGCCGTCGACGCTTCCTAGCAGGCGTTCCGATCCGGGAAAAACGGCCCAATGTGTTGAAACGGCGCCACAGTGGCCGCATTCGTAGCCAAATTAAGGAACCGGCAGCGTACATTGTCGTTCGGCCTTGTGAGCGCCCCGTATAAACGGGGTCTTTCGGGCAACCACTGAGTATGAGGGATATGATGAAGGTGAAACTTCTCGCCGGCGTGGCAATGGCGGGGCTGTTTGCAGCCGGCGTCGCCAACGCCGAGCCG
>NZ_DDRM01000043.1:71578-71931 GCF_002343105.1 Brevundimonas sp. UBA2416 | reverse complement strand
CCGGCCTCGGCGGCGGCGCGCGCCTCAGCGAGGGCCAGCTGCATCGCGTCCCATTCACTGGCCAGGGGGTCGGAGAGGGTCGTCACGTGGCGAGGTCCGGCGTTTCGTGCTTTAGAGGGCCTGTCTCGCCGGGAGGCGACACGATCCTTTTTAACGGAGCGGCCCGCATGGCTGAACGCTATTCTTCTCCCGACCCTTCCGACACCGAACGCGTGGCCAAGGTGCTGGCCCGCGCCGGCGTCGCCTCGCGCCGCGAGGTCGAGCGGCTGATCGAGGCCGGCCGGGTGGCGATCAACGGCGAGACCCTGACCACGCCAGCCGTGAAGGTCGAGCCGGGCGACATCGTCACCGTC
>NZ_DDRM01000043.1:68407-71488 GCF_002343105.1 Brevundimonas sp. UBA2416 | reverse complement strand
AGGCCGGCGCCCCCGAGCCGGTGCGCCTGTTCCGCTATCACAAGCCCGCCGGGCTGGTGACGACGCACGCCGATCCCAAGGGCCGGCCGACCGTGTTCCAGCATCTGCCGGAAGGCCTGCCGCGCGTGATCTCGATCGGCCGCCTCGACCTGGCCACCGAAGGGCTGCTGCTGCTGACCAATGACGGCGAGCTGTCGCGGGCGCTGGAGCTGCCCGCGACCGGCTGGATCCGCCGCTACCGCGCCCGGGCCTTCGGCTACGCCACTCAGGAACGGCTGGACAG
Source organism: Brevundimonas sp. UBA2416 (assembly GCF_002343105.1). NCBI lineage: Bacteria > Pseudomonadati > Pseudomonadota > Alphaproteobacteria > Caulobacterales > Caulobacteraceae > Brevundimonas > Brevundimonas sp. UBA2416. The sequence continues at coordinate 71,205 of NZ_DDRM01000043.1, read as the reverse complement.
GCTGAAGGACGGCGTCACCGTCGAGGGTGTCCGCTACGGCCCGATCGAAGCCAGGCTCGACAAGGCGACGGGCGACCGTGAGGGGGCGCGCAACGTCTGGATCACCCTGACCCTGGCTGAAGGCAAGAACCGCGAGGTGCGCCGCGTGCTCGAGTCGATCGGGCTGAAGGTCAATCGCCTGCTGCGCCTGAGCTATGGCCCCTTCTCGCTCGGCGACCTGGGCGTCGGCGAGGTCGAGGAAGTCGGGCCGCGGGTGATCCGCGAGCTGCTTGAGGGCATCGTGCCGCCGCAGGCCATGCCGAAGGGCCATGCCGTGCAGTTCAAGGGCGCGCCCGGGAGCGGACGGCGCCGCCCCTCTGGCGAGGCCGGCGGCGTCCCGCATGAGCCGACCGCCCCGAGACACGGCCGTCAGCCGCGTCCGGGTCAGGAGACCGGCGAACTGAAGGGCGAACGCCAGCCGAAGAAGCCCGGCTGGGCCAAGGCCAAGCCGAAGCTCTATCCGCATCCGAAGAAGAAGTCCGCGCCGAGGTCCACCGAGGCCGAGGCGCCGAAGAAGACTTGGTATGGTGATCCGAAGGCCGCGCGTCCGGGGGCGAAGGGGCCTTCTGGATCCGCGCGCCCAGCCGGGCCGCGTCGCGACGGGCCTGCCGGGCCGAAGGGGGCCGCGGCGCCGCGAGGACGAACCGGCGCTCGTCCGCAAGGCCCTCGGCCAACGGGGCCGAAGGGGAAGCGATAGCTTTTTCTCCGCTCATCCCGGCGAATGCCGGGATGAGCGGAGTATGGGGACTATGCCCTCTCCCTCAGCCGCTTCGCCAACCTGGCCGTCCGACGCCAGACGGTGGCCACGCTGCCCAGCGCGATGATCGCCAGGGCGAGGATCATGGTCCCGCCGCGCCAGCCCCAGAGCGGCTCGGCGATCGCGACCAGACAGGCCACCGTCAGCGCGAACATGCGGTGCGGCTTGGCCATCGGGCCGGAGAAGTCGGCGGTGAATCCGAGACCCCGACCGAGCTCGCGCACATAGGCGGTCAGCACCGCCAGCAGCGCCGTCAGCCAGCCAAGCCAGACCCCGGCGGCCAGGCCCGCCGCCGCGGCGCTGTAGCCGGCCGCGACCAGGAACAGGCCGTCGGCGATGCGGTCGGGCAGTTCGTTCCAGATCGGGCCGGACGGGCCGCCCCGGCCATGCTCCACCGCCACCATGCCGTCGAGCATGTTGGCCAGCAGGCGCAGCTGGATGCAGACCGCCGCCAGCAGCAACCATCCGATGCGCGCTGGGCCCTCGCTCTCGCCGGCCATGGCCAGGCCCGCCGCGCCAAGCACAGCGAAGGCGACGGAGCAGAAGGAGATGGTGTCGGGGCTGATCCCGACCCGGCCGAGCGCGGAGGCCATCGCGCCGGCCCAGCCGGCGGATCGAGTCTTCAACGGGCGGCGGTTCTCAGGCGCGTCGGTCATGCGGCCCTCCGGCGGGCGCGGACTAGGCCCGCGTTGTAGACGATGGCGTAGAGGGTCGAGACCGACCACGGCACGGCGATGGTGGCGACGATCTCCGGCGTGCCGATCAGGGTGTGGGCCAGCGTCAGCAGCGCCAGGATGGAGGTCGCGGTCAGGAGCGGCGGCGCGATGAAGGCGAGAACGCCCGACAGCGTCCCGTCCAGTCTCTCAAGCGTCTTCTTGAGGATGCCTGTGAGCACGCCGGAGATGGTCCCCTGCACCAGCGCCGGCAGCCAGGCGCCCGCCAGGCCGTGGTCGCGGTTCGCGAACAGCGCCCAGCCGCCCATCATCACAAACCCGAACGCGACGTGGACGACGCTCGATTTAAGGACTCGCTCCATGCGGAGAGCCTTGACCGGAACGCCCGCCTCGGCAACCTCCGTCGGGCGGCGGCGTCGCGGGGCGGGAACGAGAGTTTGGACCAGATCACGCGCTTCCTCGACCTGCAGCATCCCCATCTGCTCTGGGGCCTGGGCGGCGTGTTCGGCCTGGTCGTCCTCGGCGCGGTCGTGGCGGGCGTCCTGACCGTCGTGAACCCCCGGAAAGACTACACCGAACTGCGCCAGCGCATCTTCAGCTGGGTGATCATGATCGCCCTGCTGTCGGCGGCCCTGCTGCTGGGCTGGCAGGCGACCACGGCGCTGTTCGCGGTGGTCTCGTTCATCGCCCTGCGCGAATTCCTGTCGCTGGCCCCGACCCGGCGCGAGGACCGGCTGATCGTGCTGGCCGCCTATCTGGCCATCCCGCTGAACTACGCCTTCATCGCCGCCGACATCTACGGCGTCTACCTGGTGCTGATCCCGGTCTACGCCTTCCTGATTACGCCCTGGCTGATGGCGGTGATCGGCCAGACCCGCGGCTTCCTGGCGAGCGCCTCGATGTTCCACTGGGGTCTGATGACCTGCATCTACAACATCGGCTACGTCGCCTTCCTGATGCGGACGCCGCCCTACGAGGCGCCCGCCGGCGGGGCCGGGCTGGTCTTCTTCCTGCTGGTCGCCACCGAGTTCAACGACGTCGCCCAGTACGTCTGGGGCAAGCTGCTGGGCCGCCACAAGATCATCCCCAGGGTCAGCCCCAACAAGACGTGGGAGGGCTTCATCGGCGGCTGGATCACCACCGCCGCCCTGATCTGGTTCGCCGGGCCGCTGTTCACGCCGCTGGAGGGCCTGGGCCTGGCCGTGGTCGCTGTCGTCCTGCCCGCCGCCGGCTTCGCGGGCGATGTGACGATGAGCGCCATCAAGCGCGACATCGGCGTCAAGGACACCTCGCACCTGATCCCGGGCCACGGCGGCATCCTCGACCGC
>NZ_DDRM01000043.1:6575-68317 GCF_002343105.1 Brevundimonas sp. UBA2416 | reverse complement strand
TCGACCGCATCGACAGCCTGACCTTCACGGCGCCGATCTACTTCCATCTGCTGGCGTTCTTCGCGCTGGAGAAGTTCTGATGATCCGCTGGCTGCGCTGGGCCCTGCTGCTGCTGGTCGCTCGGCCGATCGCACGCTTCCTGACGGGCGCCGACGTCACCGGCCGCGAGCACCTGCCGCTGAAAGGGCCGGCCATCATCGCGGCCAACCACAACAGCCATGTCGACACCCTGCTGATGCTGAGCATCTTCCCGGCCAAGGCGGTGATGCGGGTCCGTCCAGCGGCGGCGAGCGACTATTTCCTGAAGGACCCGGTCATCGGCTGGTTCTCGCGCAACCTGGTCGGCATCGTGCCGGTGGCGCGGGACAAGGTCGCAACCGGCGAGGACGTGCTGGCCCCGGCCCGCGAGGCGCTGGCGGCCGGCGACATCGTGGTCGTCTTCCCGGAGGGCACGCGCGGCGACGCTTCCGACGAAATGGCCCGGCTGAAGAGCGGCGTGGCCCGCCTGGCTGAGGCCTTTCCCGAAGCGCCGGTGACGCCGGTCTGGATTCAGGGCGCGGGTCGGGTCCTGCCCAAGGGCGAGGTCATTCCGGTGCCGATGAACTGCGCGGTGCTGGTCGGCGCCCCGCTGCGCTGGCATGGCAAGCGCGCGGAGTTTATGGACGGTCTCCGCGACGCGCTCCTGACGCTCAAGGACCAGGCGCCGCCCCTTCGCTGGAGTTGAACCCCCTTTGCGCATCGTCTCGGGAAGCCTGCGCGGTCGCGCGCTGAAGACGCCGGAAGGCCAGGGCACGCGCCCGACCTCCGACCGCGCGCGGCAGGCGGTGTTCAACATCCTCGAGCACGCCGCCTGGGCGCCGGAGCTGCGCGGCGCGCGGATCATCGACCTGTTCGCGGGATCCGGGGCGCTGGGGTTCGAGGCGATCTCGCGCGGGGCGGCCTTCTGCCTGTTCGTCGAAACCGACGAGGCGGCGCGCGGCGCCATCCGCGAGACCATCGACGCCTTCGGACTGTTCGGCGCGACCCGCATCCACCGCCGCGACGCCACCGACCTCGGCGTCCGCCCGGCCAGCGCCGGCGAGCCGTTCGATCTGGCCTTCCTCGATCCGCCCTACCGCAAGGGTCTGGCGGAGCGCGCGCTGGCCGGCCTGGCCGAGGGCGGCTGGCTGAAGAGCGGCGCGGTGCTGATGGTCGAGCGCGGCAGCGACGAGGCCGATCTCGCCGTCGATGGTTTCGAGGTCCTCGACACGCGCGACTACGGCGCCGCGCGGGTGACGTTCCTGAAGTTCGGCGGCTAGCTTCAAACAAGTGTCATCCCGGACGGCCCGCAAGGACGATCCGGGACCCAGTCAACGCCGAGCACGGCCCCGCTGGGTCCCGGCTCTCCGCTTCACTGCGGCCGGGGTGACACCTGTTTGCTTCGCCCTACCGCTTCATCGTCACCCGGTTGTCGAGCTGCGAGCGAAGGTTCAGCAGGCCCTCGCGGGTGATGCGGTAGGGCCCCCCGCCCGCGCTGGCGATGAAGCGTTTGCGCTTGAGCGACCGGAAGACGGCAAGCGTGCAGTCGCTCAGGCGCCAGCCATCGCGGGTGAAGCAGTCGGCGCCGATGACCTCGCCGGTGTCCTCGTCGCGTTCGAGGAGGATCGCGCCGCCTTGCGCGAGCGCGTGCAGCGTTCGCTGCTGCGGTTTGGAGATGTTCAAGGGGAAAGTCCGATATCGAGGCGTGATGAGTCGCGCCCAGGCTGCGAGCCGGGACGGGCGGTTCATCGGGCGCTGAGGACAGTCGGACCTCGAAAGATCAGACCGTCAGGCCCGGGCCTCGATCACATTGGGAAGCATGATGCCTCGCGGTTGGACACCCGATCACTAGCGCAACGCCGGTTTGGACGCAACGCGCCCGCGATGACGCGGTGAATACTTTTCAACGATGCCATGACAGCTCTTCGACAATTTGCTCGTCACATTTTTGTCATGGGAAATCAGTCTTTGCACTGATGACCCAAGCAAAACGCCAACCTCGCGATTCATCATTGCTTAGCCTGGCTCGTGCTGATTGCGCCGCATGGCATTCGGGGACGTCATGAGCACCAATCTGTCGAGCGTGGCGACGCGGCCTGATCCGGTGGGGCCCGAGACCCCCGGCGCGGAGGTCTATCGCCGGTTTCAGCAGGAACCCGACTTGCTGATTCTGCCCGTGGTCGACGCCGAAGACCGCCCGGTGGGCATCATCGACCGGAACAACTTCTTCCTGCGGATGGCGGCCGAGTACGGACGCGCGCTGTACGCCCACCGGCCGATCTCGGCCCTGATGAACACCAGCCCGCTGGTGGCCGAAGGCTCGACCCTTGTGACGGACTTCACCGGCGAGGCGCTGGCCGAGCGACCGTCCGAGCTGATGCAGGGCTTCATCGTCGTCGAGAACGGCCGCTATGCCGGCGTGGGCGCCCTGATCTCGCTCCTGCAGGCGACCAGCGAGGCCAATCGCGCCCACGCCGAGGAGATGACCCGGATCGCCGAGCATCTCAATGTCGCGCGGGTCGAGGCCCAGGCCGCCCTGCGCGCCAAGTCGCAGTTCCTGGCGGTGATGAGCCACGAGATCCGCACGCCCCTGAACGGCGTGCTGGCCATCGCCGACATCCTGGACCGTAAGCTCACCCAGGCCGAGCTGAAGCCCTATGTCCACACCATCGTCGACTCCGGCGAGACGCTGCTGCGGCTGCTGACCGACGCCCTCGACATCTCACGCGCCGAGTCGGGGGCCATGGACCTGACCGAAGCGGGCTTCTGCCTGCCGCGCGTGCTCGACGATCTCGACGACCTGTGGCGCGCCCGCGCCGAACAGAAGGGCCTGACGCTGGCCTTCTCCTACGCCGGCGCCACCGACCAGTGGGTGCTGGGTGACGAGATCCGGCTCAAGCAGGTGTTCAACAACCTGATCGGCAACGCCATCAAGTTCACCGACCGGGGCCTGGTCGAGGTTTCTTTGACCGCCGAGCGCGACGGCGATCATGTGCGGTTGGCCGGAGAGGTGCGCGATGGCGGTCCCGGCCTGCCCTCCGACCGGCTGGAGATGATCTTCAACCCCTTCGTCCAGACCGACAACGGCCGCGAGCAGGGCGGCGCCGGCCTGGGCTTGTCGATCTGCCGGGAGATCGTGCGACGGATGGACGGCGAGATCGTCGCCCGCAACAATCCGGGCCCCGGCGCGACCTTCCGCTTCGAGGTGGTCCTGTTCGACGTCCCGCCCGAGGCGGAGGACGAACGCGACAGTCTCGCCGCCGTCGTCCTGGAGCGGCCGCTGCATATCCTGATCGCCGACGACAATGGGGCGAACCGTTTCGTGGCCTCGACCCTCTGCGAAATATTCGGCTGCACCAGCGAGGCGGTGGAGAACGGCAGGGACGCGGTCGAGGCGGTGGCGGGCGGCGCCTTCGACCTCGTGCTCATGGACATCCGCATGCCGGTCATGGACGGCCTGGAGGCCACCCGGGCCATCCGCGGCCTGGCCGGCCCCGTCGCGGCGACGCCGATTCTGGCCCTGACCGCCAACGCCGATCCCTGGGACGCCGAACACTATCGCTCCGAAGGCATGGACGGCGTGGTGGAGAAACCCATCAAGACCGAGCTGCTCGCCGCGGCCATCGAGGCGGCCATGGCGTCACGCGGCGAGGAGGCGCGTCGGGCGGCCTGAGCGCGTTCCGCACCACGCTACCGTCGACCGAACAGCCGCTCGATATCGGCGAGCTTGAGCTCCACATAGGTCGGCCGGCCGTGGTTGCACTGGCCGCTGTGGGGCGTGGCCTCCATCTCGCGCAGCAGGGCGTTCATCTCGACGGCGGTCAGGCGGCGACCGGCGCGGACCGAGCCGTGACAGGCCATGGTCGAGCAGACCTCCTCCAGCCGCTCGCGAAGGGCCAGGGCCTGGCCGTTCTCGCTGAGATCGTCGGCGATGTCGCGCACCAGGCCGGCGGCGTCGGCGTCGCCGAGCAGGGCCGGAGTCTCACGCACCAGCACCGCGCCCGGTCCGAACGGCTCGACGATCAGACCCAGCGCCGCCAGTTCGTCCGCCTTGGCGACGATGCGTTCGGCCTCGGCCGGATCGAGCTCGACCACCTCGGGCAGAAGCAGAGTCTGGCGGGTCACTCCGCCGGCCTCCATCTCGTGCTTCATGCGCTCGTAGACGAGGCGCTCATGGGCCGCATGCTGGTCGACGATGACGATGCCATCGCGCGTTTGCGCCACCACATAGGTCTCGTGGACCTGGGCCCGCGCCGCGCCGAGCGGGAAGTCGACGGGGTCGATGATCCGCCCGTCGACGGCCGGCGGCGGCGCGGACTCGTAGACGGCGCCGACAGCCTCGGCCAGCGCGGCGCCGCCCATTCCGAAGGCCGGCTCGACGCGGGCCGAGACGTCGCTCATCCCGGGAAGCCTCTGCGGTGAAGCCGGTTGCCAGCCCCCCGCCTGCCAGGCCGAGAAGCCGGCGGGCGAGGGGGCCGACGCATAGGTCTGCGGCCTGAACCCGGCCAGGGCCGCGCCCGCGACGGTGGTCGAGGCCCGGTGACCGGCGCCGGCCAGCGAATGGCGCAGGCCGCCGACGATCAGGCCGCGGACCAGCGCCGGATCGCGGAACCGCACCTCCGCCTTGGCCGGATGGACGTTGACGTCGACGAAGGTCGGATCGAGCTCGATGTAGAGCGCCGCTGTCGGATGCCGGTCGCGGGCCAGATAGTCGGCGTAGGCCGCCCGCAAGGCCCCTTGAAGGAGCCGGTCGCGCACGGGACGGCCGTTGACGAACAGGTACTGGTGGGCGGCGTTGCCGCGGTTGTAGGTCGGCAGGCCGGCGAAGCCGGTCAGGCGCACCCCGTCCCGCTCGTGATCGATCTGCAGCGCATTGTCCTGGAACTCGCGGCCCAGCACGGCGGCCAGGCGGGTCAGCCGTCCGTCCGGTCCCGGGGCCTCGGCGCTCAGCCGGATCGTGCGGCGGCCGTCGAGGTCGAGGGTGAAGGCCACCGCCTCGTGGGCCATGGCCTGGCGCTTGAGCTCCTCAGCGATCGCCATCTGCTCGGCGCGGGCCGACTTCATGAACTTCAGTCGGGCGGGGGTCGCGTAGAACAGGTCGCGGACCTCGACCCGCGCGCCATGCCGCCCCGCGAACGGCGCGGGGCCGACCTCGCCGACGGCGCCGCCCTCGACCAGGATGGCGTGGGCCGGGCCGCCGTCGCGGGGGCGGCTTGAGATCTGAAGCCGCGCCACCGAGCCGATCGAGGGCAGCGCCTCGCCGCGGAAACCCATGGTGGCGATGTTGAGAAGGTCCCAGCTGCCGTCCGGAAGCGGCGCCAGCTTGGAGGTGGCGTGCCGCTCAACGGCCAGGGCCAGCTCGTCGGCCGTCATGCCACTGCCGTCGTCGCTGACCAGGATGCGGCTAAGGCCGCCGTTGTCAGCCTCGACCTCGATCCGCGCGGCGCCGGCGTCGAGGGCGTTCTCGACCAGCTCCTTGATCGCGCTCGCCGGCCGCTCGACCACCTCGCCGGCGGCGATGCGGTTGACGGTCTCCGGAGGCAGGCGGCGGATGGGCATGGGGTGCGGAGCTTATCCGATTCCGACAGGTGAGTCGGTGCGTCCTTCGAGACGCGGCTTCGCCGCTCCTCAGGATGACGAAAGTTGGTAGGCGGCCCCGCTGAGTTCGTCATCCTGAGGAGCGAGCCTCAAGCGAGCGTTTCGAAGGACGCACACAGGAAAAGGGCCCCGCCGTCGCCAGCGGGGCCCTTCCAAACTCTCAGGACGAAGCCCGGACCTACAGCCCCGGCAGCTTGACCCAGCTGCCCTTCTCGCGGGCGATGATGACGGTCTTGCCGCCGGTCAGGGCCTTGAGCCGGGCTTCCTCGGCGGCGGCGTCGACCACCACCGGCGCGGCCGCGCCATCGGCGGAGGGCGCCGGCGCGGCCGGCGAATCCTTGCGCCAGAACATGACGCGATCGGCGAAGGACTTGTCCTTGTGCGCGATGTCGCCGAACTCGTCGTCGACGACGTAGCGGATCAGCGGATCCGACTTCTCGGCGCCCGAGCGTGCCGCCAGCAGGCGTTCGCCGTCCGAACGCTGGGCCGCGGCGGCCTGGCCGGCCAGGGCGGCGCGGGCGGCGCTTTCCGGCTGCAGCTCCTGCGGGCGGGGCTCGCCCGGCGCCGGCGGACGCAGCGCATATTCCGGCGGAAGCACGAGCGGCGCCTTGGTCACGACCCGGAACTCGTCCGGCGTCACCTTGGCCACGCCCATGGCGCGCGACGCCGACTGGCATCCGCCAAGGCCGGCCGCCGCGGTCAAAGCAACCACGCACATCACGCGGGTAGAGATCATCGAGCCTAGCTCCTACAGGCCGCCCCCGGCCTAAGACAGACGAGGTGGATACGCCAAAAGTGAGGCGCGCGGCAACTTCGATTAAGGCCGCACGTCGCGCCGCACGCTGTCGAGCAGCAACAGGACCACGCCGATCGTGATGGCGCTGTCGGCGATGTTGAATACCCAGGGGAAGTGCAGCGACTGGAAGTCGAGAAAATCGGCCACCGCGCCAAGGCGCACGCGGTCGACCAGATTGCCCACCGCGCCGCCCATGACCAGGCCGACGGCGGCGCCCAGCAGGGGGCGTTCGATTCGCCGCGCCCAGACGCCCAGCGCGATCGCGACGCCCAGCGAGAAGGCCGCCAGCGCCCAGCGGACCCACTCCTGCTCGCCGCGGAACAGGCCGAAGCTGACGCCCTGGTTCCAGACCATGGAGAGGTTGAACGGCCCGGCCACAGGCACGGTGCAGGGCGTGTACATGGCCGGCGTCGGGCTGAACGGCTGGCACGCGTTCGGGAAGACGCTGCCCAGCATCCAGAACTTGATGACCTGGTCGAAGACCAGCACCGCCAGGGCGATGGTGAAGGCCTTGGGGCCCTGCAGCGTCGCCGGCGCGGCCGCCGCCGCGGCCGGAGCCTCCGGCTCGGGCGTGTGGGACACTTCGGCGGCTTCGGGCGCGTCGGAACTCAAGCTTTGACCCTCTTGTCCCGCCGCCCCGGCGAAGGCCGGGGTCCATGCGAGCGTCAAAATGGATCCCGGCCTTCGCCGGGAGCACGGTGAAATATCAGGCCGCGCGCGACTTGTCCCAGGCCTCGACAGCGTCCTCGCAGCGCAGGCACAGGCGCGTGTCGGCCTTCACCTCCGGCAGGATCCGCCAGCAGCGGTCGCACTTGTCGCCGCTTGCCTGGAAGGGCCGGACAGTCAGTTCGCCGGCGTCGGTCAGGGTCGCGCCGCTGGTGCGGAAGATCTCCGCCGCCGACAGGCCGTCGAACAGCTTGGCCAGGGCCGCCGGCAGCTCCACGGTCGGCGCCGCCTCCAGCGAGGCGCCGATGCGCTTCTCGCGGCGCTCGATCTCCAAGGCGCCGGTGACGGCCGAGACGACCGATTCCATCGCCGTCCAGCGTTCGAACTCCGCGTCATTGCGCCAGTCCGACGGCGTCTCCGGGAAGACGCGCAGGATGTTGGAGCCGGCGTCCGGGAAGCGCGTCGTCCAGGCCTCTTCCATGGTGAAGGTCATCAGTGGGCCGAGCCAGATGGTCAGGCGCTCGAAGATGGCGTCCAGCACGGTGCGGTAGGCGCGGCGCGTCAGGCTGTCGGGCCGGTCGCAGTAGAGGGCGTCCTTGCGGATGTCGAAGAAGAAGACCGACAGGTCGCTCTGGCAGAAGTCGAGCAGCGGCCGGACCACCTCGTTGAAGCGGTAGCCCTCGTAGGCGGTGCGGACCTGGGCGTCGAGCTGCCACAGGCGGTGCAGGATGTACTGCTCCAGCGGCGGCATGTCGGCCACGGCCACGCGCTCGGCGTCGGTGAAGCCGTCCAGCGCGCCCAGCAGGTAGCGCATGGTGTTGCGCAGCTTGCGGTAGCTGTCGGTGACGGTGGCCAGGATCGTCTTGCCGATCCGCTGGTCCTCCATGTAGTCGACCGTCGCGGTCCACAGGCGGAGGATCTCCGCGCCGGATTCGGCGATGACCACGTGTGGCTCGACCGTGTTGCCCAGCGACTTGGACATCTTCTGTCCGTTCTCGTCGAGCGTGAAGCCGTGGGTGACCAGCGTCTTGTAGGGCGCCCGGCCGCGCGTGCCGCAGGACTCCAGCAGCGAGGACTGGAACCAGCCTCGGTGCTGGTCGGAGCCTTCAAGGTAGAGATCGGCGGGCCAGCCGCTGTCGTCGCGGCCTTCCAGCGTGAAGGCGTGGGTCGAGCCGCTATCGAACCAGACGTCGAGGATGTCCTCGACCTTTTCGTACTTCGCCGGATCATGATTGCCGAGGAAGTCCGCAGCCGGGCGGTTGAACCAAGCGTCGGCGCCCTCCTCGTGCATCAGCTTGACGATGCGGTCGTTGACGGCCTGGTCGCGGAGCGGCTCGCCCGTCTCCTTGTCGACGAACATGGCCAGCGGCGCACCCCAGGCGCGTTGGCGGCTGATCAGCCAGTCCGGACGCGTCTCGACCATGCCGCCGATGCGGTTGCGGCCGCTGTCGGGGTGGAAGGTCGTGGCGGCGATCGACTTCAGCGCGCGCTGGCGCAGCGTCTCGCCGTTCTCCAGCGGCTCGTCCATGCGGATGAACCACTGTGGCGTGTTGCGGAAGATGACCGGCGCCTTGGACCGCCAGCTGTGCGGGTAGCTGTGTTCAAGCCGGCCGCGAGCCAACAGGTTGCCCGCCTCGATCAGCTTTTCCATGACCGCGCCGTTGGCCGGACCGAACTTGCCGGCCTTCTTGCCCTCGGTCTCCAGCACCTTGAGGCCCGCGAACAGCGGCACGTGCGGATAGTAGGCGCCGTCCGGGTCGACGGTCTCGGGAATGGCGGAGTCCACGCCCATGGCCTCGAGCTGCTGCTTGCTCTTGAGCCAGATCAGGTAGTCGTCGGCGCCGTGGCCGGGCGCGGTGTGCACGAAGCCCGTGCCGGCGTCGTCGGTGACGTGGTCGCCGGCCAACATCGGCACGGGGAATCCGTAGCCGGCGTCGAGCTTCGCCAGCGGGTGCTGCAGCACCACGCCGTCGAGGTTCGCCGTTTCCACTCGCGTCCAGGCGGCGACCTTGGCGGCCTTGAAGACCTCCTCGGCCAGCTTGTCGGCCAGGATCAGGCGGTCGCCCGGTGCGGCCCAGGGCTGGAACTCAAGGTTCTCCTCGAGCGCCGTGACTTCGTAGACGCCGTAGTCGATGCGCGGACTGTAGCTGACCGCGCGGTTGGCCGGGATGGTCCAGGGCGTCGTGGTCCAGATCACGACGGCGGCGCCGCCGCTGACCAGCGGGAACTTCACCCAGACCGTCGGGCTGACATGGTCGTGGTATTCGACCTCGGCGTCGGCCAGGGCGGTGCGTTCGACCGGCGACCACATCACCGGCTTGGAGCCGCGGTAGAGCTGGCCGCTCATCACGAACTTCTGGAACTCGGCGACGATGGTCGCCTCGCTCTTGAAGTCCATCGTCGAGTAGCGGTTCTCCCAGTCGGCCATGACGCCCAGGCGCTGGAAGCCCTTCATCTGCTCGCCGATCCAGTGGCCGGCGTAGGCGCGGCACTCGGCGCGGAACTCGGCGGTCGGGACGTCGTCCTTGCGGCGGCCCTTCTTGCGGTACTCCTCCTCGATCTTCCACTCGATCGGCAGGCCGTGGCAGTCCCAGCCGGGGACGTAGTCGACATCGTTGCGCAGCAGGAAGCGGCTGCGGACGACGAAGTCCTTCAGCGTCTTGTTGAGGGCGTGGCCGATGTGGATGTCGCCGTTGGCGTAGGGCGGACCGTCGTGGAGGACGTAGAGAGGGGCGCCCTCGGCCTGACGCTGCTTGCGCAGGGCGGAGTAGAGGTCGCCCCATTGCTCGATGATCGCCGGTTCCTTCTGCGGCAGCCCGCCGCGCATGGGGAAGGGCGTCTCGGGCAGGAAGACCGTCTCGCGATAGTCGCGAGCGGTGGAAGGCGTGTCGTTGGCGTCGGCCATGAAGTCTCGTTTCGTCGTGTTGATCGTTCGCGTGGAGTTTCGAGGAACCCGGCGTGCACGGGGCCAATGCCCTGCGGCGCTACGCCGGGCGGCTAATCGAAATCGGGCGAAACACGCGGACGGTCATGGTGCGAACGCTCTAGCAGACGGGGAGGGCAGGACGCCACCCCGCGCCGTCAGGATCGGTGGGTTGGCGTCTTCGGTGGAGGGGCGCAGCTTCGGTGCGGGATGGAGGACGAGCGATGCGACGGTGGATGATCGGACTGGTCGGGGGGCTGGCGCTGGCGGCGGCTATGCCCGCGGCGGCGCAGGTGGGGTCGGAGGGGGCCGAGGCCTTCGTGCGCGGGGTGTTCGCCGGCTATAGCGCGAATGGCGAGGATGAATGGCCGCTCACTGAGTACAATCTGAGCGACGTCTTTTCGGCGCGTATGGCGGGGTTGATCCGGCGGGACCGCGCGCTGGCGGAGGACGATCTGCCTTATCTGGACGCGGATCCCCTGTGCCAGTGCCAGGACTGGGGAGAGTTCCGGGTCGAGTCCGTGCGGATCATCCACATTGCGAGGATGCCCGGACGCAGGGCGGATGTGACCTTCACCAATTTCGGCCAGCGGGAGACGACGAGGCTTCAGCTGAGCGGCGATCCGATCAGCGGCTGGCGGATCGACGATGTGCTTACGCCGGGTCAGCCGGGACTGGCAGAGCAGCTGGAGGATTCGAACCGGCGGCGGGAGGCGGGTCTGCCCGCCCTGCAACGCGACTGAGACTTGCCAGCGCCGGGGCGGGCCGGGATATAGTCGGGGCCAGACCGGAGGTTCCCATGCGCCTGTCCCTGATCGCCGTCGCCGCCTGTGCCGCGCTGGCCGCCTGTTCGTCGCCCGAGGGCGAGGCGACTGAGCCGGCCGACGCACCCGCCGCCCTGCCGCCGGGTCGTCCGGCCATCTATGAGGCCGCGCGCGTCGGGCCGGAGGAATTCGTGCGGGCCCTCTACGCCGTCCACGCGACGCCGGGGGCCAGTATGGGAGAGCCGCTGCAGCCGGGGCAGGATCCGATCTACGACCGGATGCTGAACGCCATGATCGGCGCTGATTTCGCCAAGGCGGCGGGAGAGGTTCCGACGCTGAACTATGACCCGATCTGCGACTGCCAGGACAGCGAGGGCTTCAGGCTCGATTCTGTGACGGTGACGCAGTCGGGGCCGGCCGCGGCCGAGGCGGCGGTGGTGTTTACAAACGCCGGCGAGACCAAGCGGCAGACGCTGAAACTGGTGAAGGAGGGGCCGATGTGGAAGGTCTCCGATGTGCTGGTTCCGGGGCGGCCGGCGCTGACCGAACAGCTGATGGCGGCGATCAGCTGAGCAAGGCGCGGGCAGCCGCCGCGTCGGCGTCGATCTGCAGCTTGAGCGCCTCGAGGCCGTCGAACGCCATTTCGCCGCGCAGGAAGCCGACCAGTTCGGTCTCGATGGTCTGGCCGTAGAGGTCCTCGCTGAAGTCGAACAGCCAGACCTCGAGCAGGGGCTGGTCGATCTCGAACATGGGACGGACGCCGAGGTTGGCGACGCCGTCGATGACGCGACCGTCGGGCAGACGGGTGCGGGTGGCGTAAACCCCGTAGGCGGGGCGCATGTAGTCGCCCATCGCCACGTTTGCGGTGGGGACGCCGATGGTGCGGCCGCGCTTGTCGCCGTGGATGACCTCGCCCTCGATGGCGAAGGGACGACCGAGGATGGCGGCGGCGCGGGCCATGTCGCCGGCCTTGAGCGCCTCGCGGACGCCGGAGGACGACAGTTTCAGCCCGTCGCCGTCATCGATACGGTCGACCACGGTGACACCGAAGCCCAGCGCCTCGCCCTGGCGGCGCAGGCCCTCGGCCGAGCCGGTACGGCCCTTGCCGTAGGTGAAGTCGAAGCCGACGGCGGCGTGGCGGATGCCGAGGCCATCGACCAGAACCTGCCCGACAAACGCCTCGTCGGTCATGGCGGCCATGGTGGCGTCGAACGGCAGCAGGTGCAGCCGGTCGACGCCCAGCGGGGCCATGGCGCGGGCCATCTGGGCCGGTGTCATCAGGCGGAAGGGGGCGGCGCCGGGCTGGAACCAGCGGCGCGGATGGGGGTCGAAACTGACCACGGCCAGCGGGGCGCCGAGCCGGTCGGCGGCTTCGCGGGCCCGGGCGATAACCGCCTGATGGCCGCGATGGACGCCGTCGAAGGCGCCGATGGCGACGGCGGCGCCGCGAAGCCGGTCGGGCAGGCCGCGCCAATCGGTGACGATCACGACCAGGTCAGTCCTTCGCGGGGCGCCGGCGGCGGGGGACGCGGACCAGGGCGACGCCGTCCATGACCCGCTTGTCGTCGACGAAGCCCTCGCAATCCAGCTCGACGCGGGCGCTTTCCGGATCGACGGATTTGACGCTCACGCGGACCAGGACGGTCTCGCCGATCCGCACCGGCTGATGGAAGCCGAGGGTCTGGGACAGGTAGATGGCGCCGGCGCCGGGCAGGATGGTGCCGACCACGGCCGAGCCGAAGGAGGCCGTCAGCAGGCCGTGGGCGATGCGGCCGCGATAGGCGGTCTTCGAGGCGAAGGCCTCGTCCATATGCACCGGATTGAAGTCGTCCGAGGCCTCGGCGAACTGCTGGATGCGCTGTTCGGTGACGAGGATGTGGGTCTCCGCCGTCATGCCGACGTGGAGTTCCTCGAGGATGTAGCCGCCGGAGGGGTGTTTCGTGACAATTTCGGTCATGGCCCGGCCTTAGCCTGAATCGAGGGTGGTCACCACGTCAGATCGAGGGCGGCGTAGCGGGCGTATGTCGTCTCGGCCTTCAGCAGGTCGGCCGCGCGGGCCGGATCGAGGCGGCCGTCGGCGCCCCGTGCGGCGTCGCCGTGGATCCCCTGGGCGATGAAAAGGCAGTCGAGCGCCTGTTTGTTGGCGCCGAGCACATCGGTGACCACGCCGTCGCCGATGCACAGCACGCGCGACCGGTCGACCGGACGGCCGAGTAGCCGTTCGCCCTCGGTCAGGGCCAGGCCGTAGATCGGGTCAAAGGGCTTGCCGGCCATGGTGACGCGGCCGCCGAGGCTTTCATACAGGTCGGCGAGGGAACCCCCGCAATAGATCAACCGGTCGCCGCGCTGCACGACGCGGTCGGGGTTGGCGCAGATCAGCTCAAGGCCGCGGGCGGCGCCAGCGGACAGGCGGTCGCGATAGTCCTCGGGCGTTTCGGTCTCGTCATCGACCGGGCCGGTGACGGAGATGAAGGCGGCGTCGGCGGCGCCTTCGGCGGTCTGGAGACCAAGGCCGTCATAGAGAGGCCAGTCGCGATCCGGGCCGATGATCCAGGCCGGGCCAGGCGCGCGCTTCGCCAGCTCGTGCCGGGTCGCGTCGCCCGAGGTGACGACGGCGCGCCAGCTGTCGCGCGGTACGTTCAGGGCATCGAGTTGGACGACCACGCCGGGCGCGGGGCGCGGGGAGTTGGAGATCAGCACGACATGGCCGTGGTCGCGGTTGAACCGGCTCAGGGCCTCGCAGGCCTCGGGCCAGCTTTCGCGCCCGTTGTGGATCACGCCCCAGACGTCGCAGAGCAGGAGGTCGTAGCCGGCGGCGATGTCGGACAGGCCGGAAAGGGCGTGGGGGAGGGTCATGGGGGGCTGATAGCGGGTTCGGCCGCACGGGTGAAGGCGGAGCGCGCCGGAACACCCCCTCGTTCCCCGCGTTCGATCTCCGGGGCCAGAGGGAGAGACGATATGCGGTCCATTCTGACAATGACGGCGGTTGCAGGTTGCGGGCTGGTGCTGACCGGGTGCGCGACCATGGGCGATGGATACGCCTCGGCCTGCGAGCGCGACTATGAGCGGAACCGGCAGTATGCGACGGGCGCCGGGGCGGCGCTGGGCGCGGCGGTCGGGGCGGCGGTGGCCGGTCGCGACAACCGCGAGGAAGGGGCCGCTATCGGCGCCATCGCGGGGGCGCTGATCGGGCGCGAACTGTCCGAGGAGGACGATCCCTGCGGCTATGGCTTCGGCGGGTATAACCGCGACTACCGCTACGGGCGGGAGCGGGTCTATTGGCGGGATGACGGACGGCGCCGGTAGCGCGTCGGCCCTATCCCATCCGCCGCCGGTGATCCGCGCTCCGCAACGTCGAGCGGATGAAGTCGGCGGGCGGGTCAGTTTCGGCCAGCACGGCTTCCTTGATGGCGCGGGGTTCGCCGAAGAGGTGGCCCTGGCCCATGCTGACGTCCAGCTCGAGGATGTCGACGATCTGGCGCTCGCTCTCGCATTTCTCGGCGATCAGTTCGATGCCGTAGCGGCGGGTCAGGCCGGCGAAGTCGGCGGCGGAGATGTCGCGCAGGGAGGGCAGGGCCGAGGCGCCGTCGAGGTCGAGCAGCTGTTCGATGAGCAGGTCGGCCGCCACCTTCATGAATTTCACATCGGACCGCTGCAGGTCGGCGAAGTCGAGGTCGAGGGTCTGGACCTTGTCGATCGAGAAGCGGAAGCCGAGGTCGGCCAGCTTGGCCATGTTGCGGGCCTCGACCGCGCCGCGGGCGTCGAAGGTGGCCTGGCCCAGTTCGAAGATCAGGGCCTGGTTGAGGTCGCGGTTCTCGCTGAGGAAGTCGAGGAACTGGGGGAAGAAGGTCTCGTCGCCGAGCGAGGACAGGGCGACATTGCAGAAGACACCGACCTTGCGGTCCTGACGCGCCAGACGGCGAACGATCTGGGCGCAGCGGAACAGCAGCAGGTTGTCGATGGCGGGGACCAGACCCTCACCCTCGGCGACCGAGAGATATTCCGCCGGCATCATGACCCGGTCGTCGGCGGCGCGCAGGCGGGTGAAGCTTTCGTAGAAGATGGTCCGGCGCTGGGGCAGGGAGACGACCGGCTGGAGGTAGAGGTCGACCCGGTTCTCGGCCAGGGCCTCATGGATCGTGGCCAGCAGGACGTTGGACTGTTCGCGGTGGCGGGCCTCGTAGGGATTGGTCGGGGCCGGCTGGGCCGCGCGCTGTTCGAGGGTTTCGCTCATCTGCTGGATCAGGGTCTCCAGCATGCGGACCTCGCCCGAGAGCGCCTCGGTGGAGGTCACGGCGCCGGACTCGATGGCCTGGGCCAGTTCGGTGAGGGCGCCCTGTGTCGACTCCATGGCGTCGGCCAGCAGCCGATGGGCCTCGCGAACCTGTTCGATCTCGTTGCGCAGGGCGGCCTTGTCGGCGCGGCCGGTGATGGCGGCGTGGACGGCGACCAGCAATCCCATGGTGGCGATGGCCCCCGCTGCGCCCGCGCCGGCGCCGAGGCCCGCGCGCCACACGAAGGCGCCGACCGTCAGGGCCAGGAAGAGGTAGCCGAAGAACAGGAAGGCCTGGGTGAGTGCGCGCATTGGAAACGGATGGTCCGTCTTCCCGGATGGAATCGCCCGAGTATCGGGGTATCAGAGCTAAACGCCTAGCGTTCGTGCACGGATTCTCCCCACTTCTTCGAGGTTAACGATGGAATTGTTCGATCTGAGCGGCAAGGTCGCGATCATCACCGGCTCCTCCAGGGGCATCGGCAAGGCGATCGCCGAACGGATGGCGGAGCACGGCGCCAGGGTGGTCATCAGCTCGCGCAAGGCCGGGCCCTGCGACGAGGTCGCCCAGGCGATCAATGCGAAGCACGGCGAGGGCCGGGCGATCGCCATCCCGGCCAACATCGCCTCGAAGGAAGACCTGCAGCGGCTGGTCGATGAGACCAATGCCGCCTTCGGCAAGATCGACATCCTGGTCTGCAACGCCGCGACCAATCCCTATGCGGGGCCGATGGCGGGGATCAATGACGAGCAGTTCGGCAAGATCCTGCAGAACAATGTCGTGTCCAACCACTGGCTGATCCAGATGGTCGCGCCGCAGATGCTGGAGCGGAAGGACGGGTCGGTGATCATCGTCTCGTCGATCGGGGGGCTGCGGGGCAACGCCCTGATCGGCGCCTACAACATCTCCAAGGCGGCGGACATGCAGCTGGCGCGGAACCTGGCGGTGGAGTGGGGCCCGTCGAACGTGCGGGTCAACACCATCGCGCCGGGCCTGGTGCAGACCGACTTCGCCAAATATCTGTGGGAGAACCCCGAGCTGCTGAAACAGGTCACGGACCCCGCGCCGCTGAAGCGGATCGGCCAGCCGGACGAGATCGCGGGAGCGGCGGTGTATCTGGCGGCGCCGGCTTCGGCCTATATGACCGGCCAGACGCTGGTGGTGGACGGCGGGATCACCATTGCCTGGTGAAGACGGCAAGCGCGTGGGTTTCCGCCAGGACATGATCTGGCGGCTGGAGTCGGCGGCCTTCGCCGGCTTCATCGGTTTCATGCGGCTGCTGGGCGTCGAGCGGGCCTCGGCCCTGGGCGGCTGGTTGCTGCGGACGCTGGGGCCGAAGACGGGGACGCAGCGGACGGTGATGCGGAACCTGCGCATCGCCTTCCCCGACATGCCGCAGGCCGGGCGCGAGGCGCTGGCGCTGGCGCAGTGGGAACAGACCGGCCGGGCCTTCGCCGAGACGGCGGTCATGGACATTCTGGTCAAACAGAACCGGATCGAGGTGGTCGGGCTGGAGCGGCTTCACGCCATTCGGGACAGCGGCCGGCCCGTGGTGTTCGTGGGAGGGCATTTCGCCAATATCGAGACCCTGGCGGCGACCATTACCGGCTCGGGCGTGCCGTGCCAGATTACCTATCGCGCGGCCAACAACCCCTATGTCGACGCCCAGATCATCGCCGCGCGGTCGCGGTACGGGGTGAAGCTGTTCGCGCCCAAGGGCGGCGACGGGGCGCGGGAGCTGCTGGCGGGGATGGCGCGCGGCGAGTCCGTGGCCCTGATGAACGACCAGAAATTCTCGGAGGGGCCGGAGGTCACCTTCTTCGGCCAGCCGGTGAATGCGGCGCCGGGGCCGAGCCGGCTGGCGCTGCGCTTCGGGACGGTGCTGCAGCCGATGTCGGTGGTGCGGCTGCCGGGGGTGCGGTTCCGGCTGACGGTCTATGAGCCGATCGAACTGGAACCGACGGGCGACCGGCAGGCCGACATCGCGCGCGGCGTGCAGGCGATCACGCGCTTCATCGAGGACCGGGTGCGGGAGAGTCCGGTCGACTGGTTCTGGGTCCACAAGCGGTGGCCCGACCGGGTCTATGCAGCGCTGGAATCGCCCGTAGCCTGATCCGCGGCGCGGCGAAGAGGGCCCTTGTAGTTCGACGTGTTGGAACGCCGACGGTCCGGGCCAAAATAGCCGTCGGTCTTCACGAAGGGACGCGGACGGAAGATCACCGCCTGGATGCGGTCGAGGATGGCCTTGGCGGTGATCGGCTTGACCACAAACTCCGTCACCCCGGCGTCGCGCGCCTCAAAGACGCGGCTCTTCTCCGAATGACCGGTCATCATGATGATCGGCAGGTAGGGATTGGCGGTGTCGGGGCTGTTGCGGACCAGGCGGGTGAATTCGACGCCGTCCAGCGGGAACATGTTGAAGTCGACGATGGCCAGGTCGACGGCTTGTTCGCGCAGGATTTCCAGCCCGGCGGCGCCGTCAGAGGCTTCGCGCACCTTGCGCACGCCGGCAGACTGCAGCACCGCGGACGTGATCGCCCGCATGTGCTGGTTGTCGTCGACCAGCAGAACCTGGAGTGCCTGAAGAGATGACATAAATCGGGGCCGTGCCGGAATCGGCGGGAGGTCGGTCAATTTAAGGGGTGAATCGTTATCCGTCCATGACCGATCAACGTTCAGTCAGGCGGGTAACGGGTTACGCACGTTCAGGTTTTCACGAGCAGCGATGGATCGAGATTGCGATCACGCCACTTCATGCGCCAGCACAGGTGGGGTCCGGTGGTCCGGCCGGTCATGCCGACACGGCCGACCGGGTCTCCCCGCCGCAATTCCTGGCCCGCGGCCACGTCGAGGCGGGACTGGTGGAGGTAGGCTGTAATCAACCCCTGGCCGTGATCGATCAGGACCAGACCGCCTTCGAAATGCAACCCTGGCTGGGCAAGCGCGACACGGCCGGCGGCCGGCGCGCGGATCACCGTCCCCTGCGGCGCCGCCAGATCGATGCCGTAGTGGGGCCGCGCCGGGGTGCCGTTGAGGACGCGCTGGCTGCCCCAGCGGCTGGTCACGCGGAAGCTCTCGAGCGGCCAGTCGAAGCCGTCGCGGAAATGGTCGGCGTCGATGCGGCTGGCGAACCCCTCGGTCTTGACCAGGATCTCGCGTTGGATGCGGGCCAGAAGTTCGGGGTCAGAGGGTTCGACGGTAGAGGGCGGCAGGCCGTTTACGCTGGTGCTGGGGAACCGGCCGCGGGCGATGTCAAGCGTGCGGCCGGTGCTGCGACCGTCGAGGCGGGCCTCGATCTGGACGCTGCCTGCCGCGTCGCGGTCGAAGCCGATGATGAAGGCGCCGTCGGCCGAGGCGGCCGTCAGGGATTCGCCGTCGACGAAGATCAGGGCGCGGGGCCATGTGCGGCCGAGGGCATGGCCGCCCTGCACGAAGCGGCCGGTCAGGGTGAGGCCTTCGTCTTCCTGCGCCTGCGCCGCACTGGCGGCGAGCAGGGCGCCGGAGCCGAGAACGACGCTCCGGCGGTTCAGGATCACGCGACCTGGCCCAGCCGCTGGAAGGCTTCGTCGGGGCCGGCATAGGCCTCCTGCAGGCTGACCGACCAGTAGCGCAGGGTCTCGAGCGGGATGGATTTGCCGCTGACCGCGCAGGTCACGAAGCGGCCGGGCTTGAGCACGGCGAACTCGCCGTCGCCGTAGTGGAGTGTCGCCTTGGCGGTCTGGGTCTTGGGCATGGTCGCAGGCTAGCCCGCGGTTGTAGTCCGCGCCAAGGGCTTCGCGCCTAAAACAGGTCGCCCTGGCCGGGCGGGGGCGCTTTCGGCCTTGGCGCGGGCGATGGTTTCGGCCGAACGGGCGGCGGGTCTCCCTCGCCGTCGATCCGCGCGCCGCGCGATCCGTCGGCGAAGACGAGGCGGACGGCCTGACCGTCCTGCAGGCCGGCGGCGGCGGAAATCATGGCGCCGTCCTCGCTCTCGACGCGGGCGAAGCCGGGCTTGGGGGTCTTCGGGTTGAGGCCGGACAGGGCGCGGGACAGGGCGGCGAGGCGGGCCGTGTCGGCTTCGAGCCGCCGGGGAAGGGCGTCGAGCCGGGTTCCGATGGACTCAAGCCGCGCCGCGCGCTGGTCCAGACGGCGATAGAGGGGCTCGGGCGACAGGCGGGAGAGGGCGCGCAGCAGGCGGTGCTCATGGGCCTTCACATTGGCGCCGAGACCGGAGCCGAGGCGGGTCGAGACGGATTCCAGCCGGTCGCGGCGCCGCTCCATGGCGCGGTCGAGCAGCGCAGGCGTGAGGCGGCCGGTGACGCCGACGAGGGCGCGTTCGTGCAGGGCGACATTGCGGGTCAGGCCCGAGGCGAGGCGGCTGCCGGCGTGGTCGAGCCGCTGTTGCGGCAGGGCGAGGACGTCCTCCGGCCGGGCAGGCAGGCCGCGGGCGGCGGCGCGCAGGCGGGTGCGGCGGTCCTCGAGGATACGGCCCCCGGCGCGGGCGAGGCGGCGTTCGAAATCGGCGACGGCGTACTGCAGGTCGGCCAGCACGGGCGTGGCGATCTCGGCGGCGCCCGTCGGGGTCGGTGCGCGGCGGTCCGAGACGAAGTCAATCAGGGTGGTGTCGGTCTCGTGCCCGACGGCCGAGATGATCGGGATGGACGCGGCGGCCACGGCGCGGGCCAGGGCCTCGTCATTGAAGGCCCAGAGATCCTCGACCGAGCCGCCGCCGCGGGCGACGATGACCACGTCAGGGCGCGGAACGGCGCCACCGGGCGTCAGGGCGTCGAAGCCCCGGATGGCGGCGGCGACCTGGCCGGCGGCGGCGTCGCCCTGGACGACGCAGGGCCAGACGATCACGCGGCACGGCCAGCGTTCGGCGATGCGGTGCAGGATGTCGCGAATAACGGCCCCGGTCGGACTGGTGATCACCCCGACCACGGCGGGGAAGGTGGGGATTGGCGTCTTGCGGCCCGGTTCGAACAGTCCCTCGCCGGCCAGTTTGGCCTTCAGCCGCTCGAGCTGGGCCAGCAGGGCGCCGGCGCCGGCGGCCTCCATGGTCTCGATGACGATCTGGTAGGACGAGCGGGCGGGGTAGGAGGTGATCTTGCCGGTGACGATGACCTCCAGCCCGGACTCGGGCCGGACGCCGAGGCCGCGGACCGACCCCTTCCAGATCACGCCGTCGATGGCGGCCTTGTCGTCCTTGAGCGTCAGATAGACGTGGCCCGAGGCGTGGTGATTGACCTTGGAAATCTCGCCCCGCAGCCGGACATGGCCAAATTGCTCTTCAAGCGCGCGCTTGAGAGCGAACGACAGTTCCGAGACCGTCCGGGGCGGATTGTTGTCCCGCGCGGGCGCTGGCGGTTCGTCAGCCGGGCCCTCGAAGACGTAGGAGTCGTCGCTCATGGGGGCAGGGTAGCGGGGCCCGAAGGCGGGGGGAATGGGCAAGGGGAACGCCGGCGCGGGGCGGGGCGACCCCAACAGGAGGGCGGGTCCTTCCGGGCGGTCAACGGCTGGCGAGATGAAGGGATCAGTGCTTGTCTATAACAAGGTACCTTGCGATAAGTAGGTACCTTGTTATAGATAGTTCCGGTCGCGCTCCGGAGCTCCGGGCTTCCGGGGGCGTTGTTGGGGGTCAGGCGCAATGAAGGTTCGAAGCTGGGCGGCGGCCGCTCTGGTCGCCCTTGCTGTTTTCGCAACGGATGTTTGCCGGGCGCAGCCGGCGACACCGCAGTCGCTTTCAGAGCTCGATACTGCCGTCGCTGAGGTACTGGCCGACGCCCGCGTTCCCGGCGCCGCCCTGATCGTCATCGAGAACGGGCGTGTCGTTTTCCGCAGAAACTACGGCGTTGCGGACCGCGCCACACAGGCCCCCGTTGTCGATGGGACCGTGTTTCGGGCCGGCTCGATCAGCAAGAGCTTCACGGCGATCGGGGTGATGACGCTGGTTGAGGAGGGTCGCCTCAGTCTGGACGCCGAGGTCGCCGACCTCCTGCCCGATCTTTCAATTCGCAATCCCTGGCGCGGGACCGATCCGGTCCGGTTGGTCCATCTGCTGGAACATACTGCGGGCCTCGACGATATCGCTTTCCGTCACTACTGGCTCGAAGGGAGGGACGTCCCGCTCTCCGATGCGGTCGGGTTGTACGGACCCTACCAAAGCCGCTGGCGTCCAGGAACGCGAACCTCCTACAGCAACGCCGGCCCGATCATGGCAGGCCGGGTGATCGAGACTGTCAGCGGCGAGCGCTTTCAGGACTTTATGGCGCGGCGGCTGACCACTCCGATGGGCATGACCAGCGCCTCCTGGACCCTGACACCAGAAATGGCGGTCAGGCTGTCCAGGAGCTATCGGGCAGGTGACCTGACCGAGGAGCGATTCATGGACATCCCGGGCCGCCCGAGCGGCTCGTTGAACTTGACCGCGAGCGATCTGGCGCGCCTGCCGTTGCTCATGCTCGGGCGCGGGACGCTGGACGGCGTGACCTATTTCTCGCCGGCGACGGCCCGGCGCATCGAGACCCCCGCGGGCAGCAACGCGGCGCGCGCGGGCCTGGATTACGGATACGCACTCGGCAATGTCGCCGATACGCAGGGCCGTGTGGTGTTCCATGGGCATGACGGCAGTATCGACGGGTTTGTCGCAACCTATGCCTATGCCCCGCAGATCGGCGCGGCCTATGTTCTGATGGCCAACAGTCCCGCCGGAGAAGTGCTGGACGCGGCGGGACTGGTGCGACGCTATCTTGAACGCCAGGTCGCGCCCCCTGTGGTCGTCGCGCAGCCGATCTCCGAGCGGAACCGGCGCGCCTGGGCAGGCCAGTATCAGACCATGACACCCCGCCGTCGCCTCCTCGCGGCTCTGGTCGGCCTGACCCAGTGGGAGGGGGCTTCGTTCGAATCCGACGCCCTGCTGTTCAAGGGGCGACGTTGGCTGCATGTCGGCGAAGGTCTTTTTCAGGCCGAAGGCGACGCCGCGCCGGGCCTGGCGATCATCGAGACCAGCACGGGGGTGCGCATCCAGTCAGGCATCGGTGCGCATCGTCGGGTTCCGGGGCCGGAGATGTCAGCGAAGATCGCCTCGGTGGCGCTGTTCACATTCGGCCTCTTGAGCGCACTGGCCTATGCCTGCCTGTGGGCGCTGAGCGCCCTCATGGGCCGGCTGAAAAGCCGGGGCGGGCTGGCGCTGCGACTTTTGCCGTTCCTCGCCATCCTGTTCAGCGCGGCTGCCGCGCTCGCCCCGCTGGCTCTGTTGGCGACGGATGATCTGACGGTGCTGGGCCGCCCATCCGTCGCGGGGTGGAGCATCTTCGCTATTTCACTCGCGGCCCCGATACTGGCGGTCGTCGCGCTGGCGAAGGGCGTCACGCCCCCCGGCGACGCCAACCGGGTCTCCCGTATTTTCGCGGTCTCCTGCGCACTGCTGGCGTGTGCAGCCTGTCTCTATCTTGCCTTCCACGGCTGGATCGGACTGCGGATCTGGAATGCCTAGGCCGGCCGGGGTACGACGCTCCGGCCGAACCCGCTGGAACTCCCCGCCCGCCGCCGTCATTGTCCCTGCATGGCCGACCCCCGCAACACCGATCCCGAAGACAGGGACCCCCGCGAGCGCGAACTGGGGCGGCGCAGCGACGGGCCGGCGATGAGCCCCTGGCTGGTCATCGGGTCGCTGCTGCTGCTGGGCGTCGTGGTCTATGTGATCTCGGCTGTCCTCTGATTACCGGCTGTGACTTGACCGCCTTCGCAGTCGCGGTCATTGCGCCCCTATGAATATCCTGCTGGTCGGATCAGGCGGGCGCGAGCACGCCCTGGCGTGGAAGATCGCCCAGTCGCCGCTGACGCGGCGGCTGGTCATCGCGCCGGGCAATCCGGGCATGGAGAAGCTGGGCGAGCTGCGGCCGATGAAGGTCACCGACGCGGACGGGCTGTGCGCCCTCGCCCGGGAGATCAAGGCTGATCTGGTGGTGGTGGGCCCCGAGACCGCCCTGGAGGCCGGACTGGCCGACCGGCTGGCGACGGCGGGCATTCCATGTTTCGGACCGACGGCGAAGGCGGCTCAGCTGGAGACCTCCAAGGCCTTCTCCAAGGCCTTCATGGAGCGGCACGAAATCCCCACGGCGGGTTTCGGCGTCTATGAGCGGCTGCATGAGGCGCGGCAGGCGCTGACGGTTTTCAAACCCCCCTATGTGATCAAGGCCGACGGTCTGGCGGCGGGCAAGGGCGTGGCCATCAGCCCGACCAAACGCGACGCCGAGGGCGAGATCGAGCGGATGCTGGGCGGCCGGTTCGGCACGGCCGGGGCGCGGGTGGTGATCGAGGAGTTCATGGACGGCGAGGAAGGCTCGCTGTTCGCCGTCTGCGACGGGACGCGCGCCGTGCTGCTGGGCGGGGCGCAGGACCACAAGCGGGCCTATGACGGCGACCTGGGCCCGAACACGGGCGGGATGGGCAGCTATTCGCCGGCGCCGGTGTTCACCCCCGAGTTGGTCGAGGCGGCCGACCGGCTGGTCGTGCAGCCGGTGGTGGCGGCCATGGCGGCCGAGGGCATGCCCTATCGCGGGGTGCTGTACGCCGGGCTGATGGCGACGGAGGACGGGCCCAAGGTGGTCGAGTTCAACGCCCGCTTCGGCGATCCGGAGTGCCAGGTGCTGATGATGCGGCTGGACGGGGATGTGGTGCCCCTGCTGCTGGCCTGCGCGCGGGGCGACCTGACCCGGGCGCCGCTACCGGCGTTCCGGGACGAGACGGTGATCTGCGTAGTGCTGGCGGCCTCGGGTTATCCCGACAGCCCGCTGGAAGGCTCGATCATCCGCGGCGCCGAGCAGGATTTCGGCCCACATGTGCAGGTCTTCCACGCCGGGACCCGCCGTCGCGCCGACGGCCAGCTGGCGGCGGCGGGCGGCCGGGTGCTGAACGTCTGCGCGCGCGGCAAGGACATCGCGGAGGCACGCGCACGGGCCTATGCCGTGGTCAAGAAAATCGACTGGCCGGGCGGGTTCCACCGCACGGACATCGGCTGGCGGGCGCTGGAGCGGAACGCCCCGACCTGAGTCCTCGGGTCAGCCGGGCGCGTAATAGGTCGGCGAGCCCGGTCCGACCGGAAGGCCGAAGCCGAACACCCACAGGAAGAACATCGCGGACCAGGCAAGGGTGAAGAAGATCGAATAGGGCAACATCATCGCGATCATGGTGCCGATGCCGACATTCTTGTCGTAGCGCGTGGCCCAGGCGAGGATCAGGCCGAAATAGCTCATCATCGGGGTGATGATATTGGTGGTGGAGTCGCCGATCCGGTAGGCGGTCTGGATCACCTCGGGCGAATAGCCGATCAGCATCAGCATGGGCACGAAGATCGGCGCGGTCAGGGCCCACTGGGCCGAGGCCGAGCCGATCATCAGGTTCACGAAGGCGCAGATGGCGATGAAGCCGATGAAGATCGCCGGGCCGGTCATGCCGGTATTCTGCAGGAAGATCGCGCCGTTGACCGCCGAGATGGCGCCGAGGTTGGACCAGTTGAAGAAGGCCACGAACTGGGCCGCGAAGAAGACGATGACGAGATAGAGTCCCAGGGTCGACAGGCCGGACGCCATGCCGTCGATCACGTCGCGATCGTTCTTCACCGTGCCGACGACCTTGCCGTAGGCGACGCCGACGGCGAGGAAGAAGAGCAGGATCCAGACCGCGAAGCCGGTGAAGAAGGGCGAGCGCAGCCGGTCGCCGGTCTCGGGATCGCGCAGGACGCCCCATTCGGGCAGCAGGGTCAGGGCCATCAGGCCGAGGATGGCGAGCAGCGCAAGGCCCGCCATCCGCAGGCCCTTGCGCTCCTGCCCCGACAGGGGCGCGGCGCCGTCGGTGTTGAGAACCGCAGGATCAGCGCGGGAGGAATCATAACGCCCGAGCTTGGGTTCGACGATGAAGATGCTGACCAGCGACCCGATGATGGTGACGAGGAAGGTTGAGGCCGCCATGAAATAGTAGCTGGCAGTGGCGGTGACCTGGTAGGCGGGATCAATGAGCTGGGCCGCTTCCTCGGTGATGCCGGCCAGCAGCGGATCGATCGTGCCGATCAGCAGGTTGGCGGAATAGCCACCGGAGACACCGGCGAAGGCCGCCGCCATACCGGCCAGGGGGTGCCGGCCCAGCGAATAGTAGACGGCTCCGGCGAGGGGGATGAGGACGACGTAGCCGACCTCGGAGGCGGTGTTGGAGATCACTCCGGCGAAGACGATGGCGACGGTGACGATCCGCGGCGAGGCGCTGAGGACCAGGGCGCGGACGGCGGCCGAGAGGAGGCCCGAGCGCTCGGCCACGCCGATGCCCAGCATCGCCACCAGCACCACGCCGAGCGGGGCGAAGCTGGTGAAATTGCTGACAAGGCCGGTGAATATCCGGCGCAGGCCGTCGGGGTTCATCAGGCTGACTGCGGTGATCATGCCGTCTTCAGACCGGCCCGCGGCGCCGAGCGGACGGGGATCCTCGACCGCCACGCCCATCCAGCCGAACAGGCCCGACAACAGCACCATCGACAGCGCCAGGATGGCGAACAGGGTCACGGGATGCGGCAGCAGATTGCCCAGCCATTCGACGCCGTCGAGGAAGCGGGTGAAGGCGTTGCGCTTGCCGGGAGAGGGCGGGGGCGTTGGGCCTTCGGGGCCGTTCCGGGCGGCGTCGGTCATCAAGGTCCTTGCGATCGGCGGGCGTCCTGGGCGGGCCCGGCCTCTCTCAGGCGGGGCGGCGTCCTCTCGACAGCCAACTAGCTAACCGGGCGGGGGGCGATCATCAACGCGAGGCCGGAGAGGGCGCCAATTCGTCACACCCCCCTGTGTCCTATTGCCCTGACCCGTGCCATCCATGGTCAAGGTTGAGCCGCCGGCGTCAGTAACGCCGGTCATGGAGACAGACGCATCGTGAACGCCGCCGACCTGCCGCCCGAGCCGCCGAGCCACTACCGCGACGGGAAGGAGCGGCTGGCCGATCTGATCGTCCATCTGACCGGGCTGGCGCTGGCGCTGGTGGGCGGAGGGATGCTGCTGGGGCTGGCGATCGGCTTCGGCAACGCCGGCAGCCTGACGGCGGCGGCCATCTATGCGGTCGGGCTGCTGACCATGCTGGGGCTGTCGACGGCCTATAATTTCGCGGCTCCGCGGTTCCAGCCGCTGCTGCGGCGGTTCGACCATGCGGGCATTTTTGTGATGATCGCAGGGTCGTACACGCCCTTCACGACCCAGCATCTGACCGGGGCCTGGGCCTGGGGGATGACGTCGGCGGTGTGGGGCACGGCCATCTTCGCGGCGATGGCCAAGCTGTTCCTGCCAGGGCTGGGCAAGGGGTTCTGGATCGCTATCTATCTGGCCTTGGGCTGGGTGATGGTGATCGCCATCGAGCCGTTCATGCGGAGTCTGGGCCCGGCGCCCCTGATCCTGCTGGCGATCGGCGGCCTGCTATATTCGGTCGGGGTGATCTTCTACGCCAACAAGGCCATGCGCTACCGGCGCGCCATCTGGCACGGCCATGTCGTTGTGGCCGCGGCGGTGCACTGGGTGGCGGTGCTGCTGGCGGTGTTGAAGTAGGGCGGCCCGGGAAAAGGTAGCCAGAGTTCCCTAGTCTTCGGAAACCGGTTCGGGCGCGACGGGAAGTTCGGCCGCGTCCTGTGGAAGCCGGAACGAAAGGATGAACGCCTCGCCATCAGGCATCGCACGGGACGGCGGTCGGGACTCGAACCGTCGGGCGAGATCCTCTGTCCGTTCGCGGGCCCAGATGTCTGCGGGCGGCCGTGATCGCAGGGTGCAGCGGAAATTGCGGCGATACAGGCATTCGTACCTGACGACGATTTCACGGGCGGCGGATGTCGGGGGCGGAGCCACCGTCATATGCAAGTAGCAGACGACCTCATCGCGATAGGCCCGATGGGCGCAGTCGTATGACGCGAAGATCTCGCGAACCGGCTCAGTCGGGATCTGAAGCGGAGTCAGCAGGATCAGGACGCCGATCATGGCCGAAGCCTAGCGGCATCGACGAGACCCCGGCAAGTCCGCTCAGGCCCAGGCGAACAGCAACCGGCCTTCGCCCATGCGCTCGCGCAGGGCCGGGAGGTCGGCGTGGGCGACCGAGAAACAGCCGTAGCTGCGGCCCAGCTTGCCCTCGCGGGCGAGGAAGGCCGGGTCGGCATAGTCGGCGCCGTGGATGATGATGGCGCGCTCGCGGGCCAGGTTGTTGGTGTACTCCAGCCCGTCGAGCAGGACGTTGGGGCCCTGTTCCGCGCCGTGGCTGGCTCCGGCGGTGACATAGGATCCGACCGAGGACATGTGGCTGTCGGGGGTGTTGCTGAAGGTGGTGGCGAAGCCGGTGTGTGCCGGGTCGGAGCCGCGGCCATGGCTGGTGCGCATCAGGGTGATGGCGCCGCCCTCGAGATCGACCTCGTAGAGGCGTTCCTCGCCCGAGAATTTCTTGAAGTCGACCAGATACATGCGGTCGCGTCGGGTGATGCGGTGGTCGTGGATGTCGAGGGCGGCCATGGCCCGGTCCATCAGTTCCTTGCGGACCTGGCTGCGCGGGTCGAGCGGGCGGGTGGTGTTGAGCTGGGAGGTGATGACCTGGGCCGGCCTGGCCGGAAGCTGCGGGCCGGGCGTGACGGTCACGAGCGGCTGAACGCTCGCCGTCTGCGCGGCCGCCGTGGCGCAGCCCGAAAGCATCGCCACGCCGCCCAGAATGAAGCCTCGTCTCGCCAAGCGCATGCGACGCCCCTCGCACGGTTACAGAACAGGTCACGGGTTGTTTCAGTTCGTGACGGGTGTTTCAACCTGAGCCTTGGTCAAGACCCCCGGATGTGTAAGGTGCAAACCCTGTTCCGGGAGGGTTTCGTGAAGCTGATCACACCATTGCTGGCCGCTGCGGCCCTGTTCGCCACAACGAGCGTTGCCGCGCAAACGCCCGCGCCTGCACCGGTTTCCCCTGCGGGGGGAACGACGTTCGTTCAGGTGGGGCGGCTTCTGGCCGACCCGGCCACCGGTGTTGTGCAGCGCGATAAAACTCTCGTGATCGAAGGGAACCGTATCGTCGAAGTGCGCGACGGCTTCGTCGGAGAGGGCCGGGTCGTCGATCTGAGGTCGTCCTTCGTCCTGCCGGGTCTGATCGACAGCCACNNGGATGGTCATGTGCAGGGAGCCGGCGATCCGGGCGCCCTTCAGCGGCTGGTCCTTGCCGAACTCCTCGCGCACGGCCATCAGGCCCGGCATCTCGGTCTCGGCGATGGCGATTTCCTTGCGGCCGTAGTCGGCCAGGGAAAGGTCGCGCACGATGCTGTCGGTCACGCGGTAGCTCCTATTGCGGCGTGAGGGCTCTATAGCCGTCCGGCGGCATCAGGACAACATGGATATAAAGATATCCTTATGTCTTGCCCAGCAGGCGATAGCCGCGTTCAGCCTTGGTCTCGGCGCTCGGCGTCAGCGGCGCGACGCGCGCCAGCCGCTCCGCCAGCGTGCGAAGCGCCGACGGGTTCCCCGTCTTGAGCTCGATCTCAAGCTCCAGAAGCGGGACGGACCGGTGGCCGGCCCGGATTTCGCCCGCGTCGATCACCAGTTCGACCAGGGCGCCGCCCTCCTCGATCATCCGGACCGCGCGCCGACTGGTCACCGTGAATAGTGGGACCAGCGCGGCGCCGTCGGGCAGGGCGGCGGGCGTCTCCGCCAGCAATGCGATCTCCGGCGCATCGGTCTTGACCGGCCATTCCCACTCGTCACGGCCGCCGTCCGCGCCAAGGGCCGACTTCAGGGTCTGGACGCGCTGGTCACCCGAGCGTCGCACGCGCAGGCCGAAACCCTGGCGGCGCAGCCAGTGGTCGGCGGTGTCGAAGTAGATGGCGTGCAGGTCCTTCACGGCCGTCTCGCCCCGCGGCAGAGCGGCCAGCACGGCGTCGGCGGCGTCGCGCGACAGCAGGAACTTCAGCTCGATCTCACGGTCGGGCGCGGTCATGGCCCGGCATCGCGCGTCGCACGCCTTCCCGCAAGGGGCGACGCCGCCTAGGGTGCCCCCATCGTCCAGAATGGGGAGCTTCCGATGATCCAGAGACGAGGTCTCGTCGCCGCCGCGGCGGTCGCCTGCGCGACGCTGTTGTCCCTCTCGGCCGCCGCCCGGCAGGCGCCGGCCGAGGTGATCATCGTCCATGCCGGAACCCTGCTCGACCGTCCGGGCCAGGCGCCGCGCCGGAACGCCAGTCTGATCATCCGCGGCGGCCGTATCGAGGCCGTGCGGGACGGCTTCGTGCCCGCTTCGGAATTCGCCGGGGCCCGGGTCGTCGACCTGTCCGGCAAGTTCGTCCTGCCCGGCCTGATCGACAGCCACGTCCATCTGACCGGTGAGCAGAATCCGAACGCCCGGCTGGAGAATGTGACCCAGTCGGATGTCGACCAGGCCTTCGTCGGGGCGCGGTTCGCCCGCCGCACCCTGATGGCCGGGTTCACGACGGTCGCCGATCTCGGCGCGACCAATGAGACGATCTTCGCCCTGCGCGACGCGGTGCGGCGCGGGGATGTGGCGGGGCCGCGGATCATCGCCTCGGGCGAGGCGGTCTCGGTCCACGGCGGGCACGGGGACATCAACGGCTACCGCGAAGACATCATGCATATGTTCACCGGCGAGAGCATTTGCTCGGGCGCCGACGACTGCATGCGGGCGGTGCGGCTGCAGGTCCGGTCGGGCGCCGACGTGATCAAGATCACGGCGACGGGCGGGGTGCTGTCGAACACGGCCGCGGGGCTGGGCCAGCAGTTCTCGGACGAGGAACTGGCGGCCATCATCGGCGCGGCGCACCGGATGGGGCGTCGGGTGACGGCGCACGCCCACGGCGTGGACGGGATCAACGCCTTCCTGCGGGCCGGCGGCGACTCGATCGAGCACGGCACCTATCTGGACGATGAATCGATCCGGCTGTTCCGCCGCGAGGGGACCTATCTGGTGCCGACGCTGCTGGCCGGGGACTTCGTGGGCCGGATCGCCTCCGGCCCGGACAATTTCTTCACCCCGGCCCAGACGGCCAAGGCGCTGGAGGCCGGGCCGAGGATGCTGGACATGGTTCGCCGCGCCCACGCAGGCGGCGTGCGGATCGCCTTCGGCACCGACTCGGGCGTCTCGGCCCATGGCGACAACGCCCAGGAGTTCGCCCTGCTGGTGCGGGCCGGGATGACGCCGCTGCAGACGATCCAGGCGGCGACGGTGAACGCGGCGGCGCATCTGCGGATTTCGCAGGACGCGGGCCGGATCGCGGCGGGCATGCCGGCGGATCTGATCGCGGTCGGCGGCGACCCGCTGGCCGATGTGACCGAGCTGGAGCGGGTGCGGTTCGTGATGCGGGGCGGGGTGGTCTACCGGGCGGAGTGAGCCCGGAGCGCCCCCAGCAGCAACCGCTGAAATCCCGCCTCATCCTCGAACGTCGCCTTGACCGGCCATGAGAGGACGCGTGCCCGCCATTCGGGGGACAGGCGGAACCAGTCCTTTTCGGTGGTGACCAGACGGGCGTGACTCCGCTCGGCGCGGTCGGCGAGGAAGGCGAGATCACCCTCGCGGAAGGCCGCGTGGTCGGGAAAGGGGGCGAAGTCGATCAGTTCGGCGCCGGCGGCGTCGAGGGCGCGCTCGACCTTCCACGGTTTGGCGATGCCGGCGAAGGCGACGATTGGGCCCTTGGGCGGCGGGGCGGCGGGCATCAGACGGGCGACGTGGACCGGCAGATCGCCGAAGGCTTCCAGTAGCTCGGGATCAACGCCCGGGGCGTCGGCGGGCAGCAGCACCACGACGGCGTCGGCGCGGGCCAGACCGTGGCGGAGCTTCTCGCGCATCGGGCCGGACGGAAACACCGAGCCGTCGCCGAAGGGCCATTCGTCGCCGCGCGTCTCGCCGTCGACGACGACCAGGCTGAGCGTCTTCTTGAGCGTCGGGTTCTGGTGGGCGTCGTCGAGGACCAGAACCTGGGCGCCGGCGGCCGCGGCGGCGCGAGCCCCGGCGACGCGGTCGTGGGCGATCCAGGTCGGCCCGCCGAGGGCCAACATCAGGGGCTCGTCGCCGACGTCGGCGGCGGTGTGGATGGCGGCGTTCACCTGCGTCGGTTCGCGCAACGACCCGCCATAGCCGCGCGACAGGCCGTGCGCGTTGATCCCGGCCTCATGCAGCAGGCGAATGGCCTCGCGGGTCACGGGCGTCTTGCCCGAGCCGCCGACGGTCAGATTGCCGACCGAAATGATCGGCACGCCCGGATCGACCGGGTCAGCGCGGGCGATGCGGCGGGCGGTGACCGCGGCCCAGAGCCACGACAGGGGCTTGAGCAGGATGCGGGCGACCGCGCCGTGCCGGGCGTCGCGCGTGTACCACCAGCGGGGGGTATTGAGCTTCATCGGCGGCCTCGCCCAAGACTCGAAGGCGATGCGGCGGGCGGCAGGAGCGGCGCGAGGGCGTCCCACAGCCGATCCAGGCCCGAGCCTGCCTCGGCGGCGGCGCGTCGGCCGCGTTCGCCCATGGCCCGGGCGGTGTCGGTGTCGGCCAGAAGGGGCGCCAGGACGGCGGGCAGGTCCCACGGGGCCTCGACCACGGTCAGGCCGCCCGACTGGACCAGAGCGTCCGTGACGGCCGCCCAGTTGGTCATGTCGGGGCCGGTGACGGCAGGCTTGCCGAGGCGGGCGGGCTCGAGCGGATTGTGGCCGCCAACGGGAGGCTTCTCCAGAGCGGCCGAGAAGGAGCCGCCCATGACCACCACATCGGCGAGGCGCAGGAACAGGCCCATTTCGCCGAGGGTGTCGGCCAGATAGAGGTCGGTGTCGCGGTCCGGCTCGCTGCCTTCCGAGCGTCTGGCGAAACGGTAGCCGTCGCGCTCGAGCGCGGCCGCGATCTCTGCACTGCGGGCCGGGTGGCGCGGCACGAGGATCAGGCACAACCGGTCCGCCAGCTTGTCGAGGGCGCGGACGAGGGCAATCTCCTCGCCGTCATGGGTGCTGGCGGCGACGACCACGGGCCGGTCGCCGATGGCGGCGCTGAGGCGGGTGAAGGCGGCGGCGTCGTGCGGCGGAGCCTCTCCCGAGAGCTTGAGGTTCACATGGCCGTCGATCCGGGCGCCGAGGCTGTGCAGCCGGGCGGCCGAGGCCTCGTCCTGGGGCAGGATGCGGTCGAAGGCGGACAGGATCTCCCGCGCCGCGCCGGGGAAGCGCCGCCAGCCGTTGACGGTCTTTTCCGTGATCCGGGCGCTGGCCAGGACCAGTTTCACGCCCCGCCGGCGGGCTTCAAGGATGAGGTTGGGCCAGAGTTCGCTCTCGACGAAGACTGCGAGCGACGGCCGCCAGTGGTCGAGGAAGGCGGTCACGGCGCCGGGCGCGTCGACCGGAGCGAACTGATGGATGACGCCCGCCGGCAGGCGACGGGCCAGCAGCTGCGCCGAGGTCAGGGTGCCCGAGGTGACGAGAATGGCGAGATCGGCCCGGCTGCGGCGCAGGCGCTCGACCACGGGCAGCAGGGACAGGGTCTCGCCGACGCTGACACCATGCAGCCAGACAAGGTCGCCGTCGGGACGGGGAAGCGAGGCGCGGCCGAGACGTTCGTCGACGCGGGCGGGGTCCTCCTTGCCCTGTTTGGCGCGGGC
The DNA here is from genome assembly GCF_002343105.1 of Brevundimonas sp. UBA2416. Classification (NCBI taxonomy): domain Bacteria; kingdom Pseudomonadati; phylum Pseudomonadota; class Alphaproteobacteria; order Caulobacterales; family Caulobacteraceae; genus Brevundimonas; species Brevundimonas sp. UBA2416. Next base: position 35,679 of record NZ_DDRM01000043.1, on the reverse strand, counting down.
GTCGAGCAGGCGGGGGGCCAGGGGCTCCAGCAGGCGGGTCAGCAGACGCCAGGCGATGAGGGCGAGGCTCACCGGGAGGGTTCCAGCCCGGTGATGGCGTCGGCCCGGGCCTCGACCGCGTTGAGGCGGCCGGTCCAGTCGCGGGCGACATCGGCCAGTTCGGCGCCCTCGGGATAGTCCGCGACATCCCAGACGATCGCCCCCTTCGAAAACGGCAGTGGCAGGACGGCGCGGTCCCAGCTGTTCAGCCGGATCGCCGGCTTGCACGACAGGCCGATAAACAGAACGGGCGCCGTCGACAGCCTGGCCATCAGAGGCAGGCCCTCGGCCATCTGACGCGCCGGTCCGCGCGGGCCGTCGGGGGTCACCGCGAGGCCACCCAACTTGAGCTGCTTCAGGCCGTCGCGCAGCGCCTGGGTGCCGCCCTTGGCCCGGTCGATCTTGTCCTTGTTGGCCGAGGATCCGCGCACGGCGGGAATGCCCTGCAGCGCCATGGCGCGGGCAATGAACTGGCCGTCGGCGCTGAGCGAAACCAGCCCCTTGATCGGCTGGGCCCGGTCGAGAGGCCAGCAGGCCGGGCTCAGGCCGATCCGCGAATGCCAGAAGGCGCAGAGCACGCCGCCGCCCTGTTTCCAGATCGCCTCCGCCACGCCCTCATTCTCACGGGTCCAGCGGATGGTGGCGAAGCAGAACCGCATCCAGGCCGCGAGCAGCCAGGCCAGGGCGCCCTGGATGACGGGGTTCCGGAGGGGTCTCATGTCGCCGCCGTGACGGGATCCCCGTCGAGCGATTGCTGCCGGGCCAGTCGTGAATAGAGGCCGCCCAGTCTGACCAGTTCGGCGTGGCTGCCGGTCTCGACGATACGGCCGGCCTCGACGACATGGATGCGGTCGGCGTTGCGGACGGTGGACAGGCGGTGGGCGATCATCAGGGTTGCGCGGCCCTGCATCAGGCGTTCGAGGGCGGCCTGGACGAGGGCCTCGCTCTCGGTATCGAGGGCGCTGGTGGCCTCGTCGAGCAGCAGGATGGGGGCGTCCTTGAGGAAGGCGCGGGCGATGGCGATACGCTGGCGCTGACCGCCCGACAGGCGCAGACCCGCCTCGCCGGCGCGGGTGGCGTAGCCCTCGGGCAGGGCGGAGATGAACTCGTGGGCGGCGGCGGACCGGGCGGCGTCGACGATGTCTTCGGCCGTGGCGCCGGGGCGGCCGTAGGCGATGTTTGCGGCGAGGGTGTCGTCGAACAGGAAGGGCTCCTGCGTGACCAGGGCGATGGCGGCGCGGAGGTCGTGCAGCTTCAGTTCGCGGATGTCGCGGCCGTTCACGGTCACAGCCCCGCCGGTCACGTCATAGAAGCGCGGCAGCAGGCTGAGCATGGTGCTCTTGCCGCCGCCCGAGGGCCCGACGAGGGCGACGGTCTCACCGGGGGCGACCGTCAGGCTGACGTCCGAAAGGGTCGGCGCCGTGCCCCCGGAGGCGGGACCGTAGGCGAAGGAGACGCGGTCGAAGGCCACGGTGGTCGGGCCGTGCCCGAGCGGCGCGGCGTCGGGCGCCTCGCGGATCTCGGGCTGGATGTCGAGGGCGCCGAACAGGCGGCGGGCGGCGGTCAGGCCTTCGGACATGACGGTCTGGAGGTTGGTCACCTGCCGTAGCGACTGGCCCGCGGCCATGAGCAGGCCGATGTAGGCGGCGAAGGAACCCACGCTCATGGCCCCGTCCTGCGCCCGCCAGCCGGCATAGGCCATGACGGCGGCGACCACGATCATGGCGACGAGGTTGGAGAAGGGGCCGGCGAAGGCGCGGGAGTCGGCGCTCTTGATGACGTGGCGCTGACGGCGGGCGACGACCTCGCCAACCCGCGCCTGTTCCGCCGCCTCGCGGTTCTCGATCTTGATCAGGCGGACGCCGTCGAGGTTCTCCATCAGGGCGGTGGAGAGGTTCGACGTCTCGACCATGGCGCCGGTGGTGGCCTTGCGCATCCGCTTGCCGAAGCGGCGCATGACGAAGGCGATGACCGGGGCGCCGAGCAGGACGATCATCGTCAGCCGCCAGTCGGTCCAGGCCATGTAGGCGATCACGGCGACCAGGGTCAGGGCGTGCTGAGTGTAGTTGACCACGCCATTGGTGAAGGCCTCGCGTACCAGATTGGCGTCGAACAGGACCGAGGAGACGAAGCCGCCGGAGTGCTGGCTGCGCAGCCGGGCGAGGTCGGCGCGGATCATGGCCCCGAACAGGCGGACCTGGATGTCGCCGACGATGCCGTGGCCGAGCCGGTTGACGAGCGCCGCCTGGCCCAGGGCGGCGGCGGTCCAGATCAGGCCGGCGCCGATGATGATGGCGGGTATCCAGACCAGGGCGCGGCCCGCCGGGACGGTGATTACGCCCCAGATGGTCACGGCCTCGCCGAGGAAGAGGCCGTCGATGGCCGGCTCGAGCAGCTGCAGCACCGTGGCGGCCATGACGCCGACGATGGCGGCGCACAGGATCGACAGGAACAGCGGCGTCCGGTGATGGGAGAGATAGTCGCGCCAGATGCGGCCCAGCAGCGGGCGCAGGGGCTCCTTCTCGTCGGCGGCGGGCGCGGGCGGCGTCATGGGTCCGAGGTCGGACGGCTGGGGGGGGAAGTCAAGCGCCTCATGGGGACGTCAACCACGTCGTTTCAGGAACTGTTAGAGCGCCCCGGCCTTCCTGAAGGAACAGGAGGGCCGGGCATGTTCAAGGCAGTGCGGGATTTGATCCGTCAGTGGTCGTGTCGCCGGCATCGCTGGCGGCCGGATCGACGCAATGCCGGGGGCGAGTGGTGCGACCTGTGCGGGGCGCGTCGCAAGGCGCCGTCATAGGCGCGCGGCAGCCAGCCTCCGCTGGACCAGAATGGTGGTCCCGACGACGAAGCCGCAGAACAGGGCGCCCTCGAGCCCGCCGGTGACGGCCTGGCTGACCGGGCCGAAGCTGGCCTCACCGAACAGGCCGCCGATTGGGTCGAGGCTGAGGCGGGAGGTGGGGAACTGGCGGGCGAGCAGGTCGAGGCTGCCGCCCATCAGCCGTCCGCCGAACGACGGAATGAGGACACCGACGACGGCACCGGACAGGGCAGTGGCGGCGGCTGTGAGTCTGAGGCTCAGCGCGCGGCCGGCGCTCAGCCAGGCTCCGAAGCCGATCGCGGCGCCAAGCAGGGCGCCTTCGCCGGCGCCGGTCATCGCGGCGGGCGACTGGCCGAACAGCAGGTTGAAGGCGTCGACGCCGAGCAGCTTCACCACGGCGCCGATGACCAGACCGCCGAACGCGCCGCCGATGATGGCTCCGGGCGAGGCGTGGCCCCAGGCGGTTCTCGCCGCCGCGATCCCCATGCCGACGCCGCCGCCGCCGATCATGCCAACCGCGGCGGTGAGGACGACGAGGACGAGCACGATCGAACTCGCGCCCATGCCGGACTGCAACGGCTGGGCGGCGCCGAGACCGTAGAACAGGCCGCCGAGCACGCCGGCGATGGCACCGCCGATCATCCCGGCGCCGCCGAGCTGGAGGAACAGGGGTTGGGAGCGGTCCGGCGCCGCGTCGGGTGCTGATACAGGCGCGGCTGTGACCGGTGGCGGCGCGTCCGGCCCAGGCGTTTCGACGGGCGCGACGAAGCGGTAGCCGTGTTTGGGCACGGTCTCGATGAAGCGCGGATTGGCGGCGTCGTCGCCGAGCTGGCGCCGGATCGTGCGGATGCACTGGGTCAGGGCTTCATCGGTGACGGGGACGCCGCGCCAGACCTCCTCCAGAAACCGGTCCTTTGACACCAGCTTGCCCTGCTCGCGCACCAGCAGGGCGAGGGCGTCGAGATAGCGGGCGTTCAGCTCAACCGACACGCCGTCGCGGGTCAGGCGGCGGTCTGCGGGGTCGAGCAGGAAAGGGCCGAAGCGGAAGCAGCCGGGGGCCATGGTTCAGGGATACCTCGGGCGTTGCACGGGCCGCTCGCCCGGCGCGCCGGGCGAGGAAGCGTCAACCATGCGTCGCGGCAAGGCAATGTGTTTCGTGCGCCGGGATGACGGACCGGTTGCGACCCGCTATCTGCGATCCATGGCGCGGTACGATCTCAGCACCCCGGGCGGCCGGTTCAAGGCGCGGTGGGACTATGTCTGGAAGGACCACGCCTTCCTGCGCCGCTGGTTCATGAACGGCCATTGGCTGGGGCCGGACCTGGTGCGGACCAACCAGCCGTCGCCGCGCCAGCTGGCCTATTGGAAGTCCAAGGGGATCAGGACGATCATCAACCTGCGCGGGGCGCGGGACGAGGCCTATTACGCGCTGGAGAAGGATGCCTGCGAGCGGCTGGGCCTGACCCTGATCGACGCCCCGCTGGACTCACGGGATCCGCCGCAGAAGGACCGGGTGCACCGGGCGCGGGCGTTGTTCAAGACGATCGAATATCCGGTGCTGATCCACTGCAAGTCGGGGGCGGACCGGGCAGGGATGATGGCGGTCTTCTATCGCCACTTTCACCTCGGCGAGCCGATCTCCGAGGCGATCAAACAGCTGGACAAGCGATACCTGCACCACCGCGAGGGGCTGACCGGCGTGCTGGACTTCACGCTGGAGAAATACCTCAACGAGGTCGAGCCGACGGGCGTCAGCTTCATCGACTGGGTCGACAGCGACGCCTACGATCCGAAGGCGATCCGGGCCGAGTTCAAGGCCGGCTGGTGGGGCACGATCCTGACCGACAAGCTGTTGAGGCGGGAGTAGGCGTCAGCCCCAAGGGCCGCGCGGTTCGCTCTTGTCGGATGGCGATCCGGGTTCTCCGCCCTCGGCGGCGATCTCGGCGTCACGGCGCGCCTTGCGCTCGGCGTTCCAGGTCTTGAACCACTGGGACTCCTTGCGGTTGCCGCGCCAGGCGCTGACCCAGAGGACCAGCAACAGCAGCATCGAGACCAGCGAGACGATCTCTGTTCCGTCGAAGGTTCGGCCGAAGAGGGTCAAGGGCGGGGTTCCTGCAAGTGGAAGGGCACCATAGCCCTGAAAGCGCGCCGGGCCGAGACCCGGTTCCGCCGTCAGTGGCCGTGCGCGTCGCCCCGCGGGTCGATCATCCGGTGGGCGTGCAGGATGAAGAACCGCATGTGGGCGTTGTCGACCGTGGCCTGCGCCCGAGCCTTCCACGCCTTGCGGGCTTCCTCATAGTTGGGGAATGCGCCGACGAACTCGACCTTGGACAGATCGCGGAACACCGGGGCGTCGAGGTGGCGGAGCTCGCCGCCGATGACGAGGTGCAGCAACTGATCGGTTTCGGCGGGCTTGGTCATGGGTCGTCCGGAGATGTGGGGAGCTAGCGGGGCGCCAGCGGAATAGGCGCTGTCCGCCGCACGATCAACGGGTGAAGCGCCGGACCGCTGCAAACGAGGCTGTTCTGACGCGGATCGGCCTGGTTGAAGCGCCAGGCGTGGCCGTGGTGGTCGCTGACCCTGCCCCCGGCTTCCTCGACAATCAGGGCGCCGGCGCAGACGTCCCAGTCCCACTTGGGGGCGAGGTTGATGGCGGCGTCGAAAGCCCCGGCGGCGACAAGGGCCATGCGATAGGCGATGGCGTTGCGCTTCTCGAACCGCATGGCAGGCCACGGTTCGAGCCAGTGCGGCCCCTCGATCAGCCGCGCGTCCGCGAGCACGGAGGCGTCGTCCAGATCGTTGGTGTCGGAGGCGCTGATCGCGCGGCCCTGCAGCGAGGCGCCGCCGCCCAGGGTGGCGGTGAAGGTCTCGCCCAGAGCCGGGGCGTGGATCACGGCGGCGACGGGGCGGCCGTCCTCGACGATGGCGATGGGAATGCACCACCACGGCTTGCCCTTCATATAGGCGACGGTGCCGTCGATCGGATCGACCACGAAGATGCGGCGGTTCGACAGGCGGTCGGCGTTGTCGGTGGTCTCTTCCGACAGCCAGCCGTGGTCGGGCCGGGCCGAAAGCAGCGTGTCCTTGAGCAGTTGATCGACGGCCATGTCGGCCGAGGTCACCGGCGACCCGCCCGACTTGGACCAGATCTTCAACCCGGCGTCGCGTTCGGCCAGCGCCAGCCGGCCCGCCGCCTCTGCGGCGTCGCGGATCAGGTCGAGATCGGCTGCCAGGTCGCTCATTTGCCGGCGATGGCGACGCCGTCGAACATCAGCGACGGACTGTTGAAACTGCCGCGGAACTCCAGGTCAGAGCCGCGCTCGAGCCGGGTCCAGAGCTCGGCCAGATTGCCCGCGACGGTGACGCCGCTGACGGGCCAGACGATCTCGCCGTTCTCGAACCAGAAGCCCGAGACGCCCGCCGACCAGTCGCCGGTGTTGGCGTTCAGGGACGGACCGAACATGGAGGTGACCAGCAGGCCGGCGCCGGCGTCGGCCATCAGTCCGGCCAGATCGCGCTCGCCGGGTTCCAGATGCAGGTTGTGGGTCGAGACGCCGGGCGGTCCGGCGAGGCCACGCGAGGCATGGCCGGTGGAGGCGAGCCCCAGCTGGGCCGCGGCGGCGCTGTTGAGCAGCCAGGTGGTAAGGACGCCGTCCTGGACGATCGACTGGCGCGAGACGGCCACACCTTCGTCGTCGAAAGGGGTGGAGCCGAGGCCTCGGACGCGGAAGGGATCGTCGACCAGATCGACGCCTGCCGGCAGGATGCGCTGGCCGAGGCGGTCCTTCAGGAAGGAGGTGCCGCGTGCGATCGAGGGGCCGGAAATGGCGCTGATGATCGGCGAGATGACCTGGGTGGCGATGCGGTTCTCGAAGATCACCGGAGCGGTGGTCGAGTCGATCTTGCGCGGGCCGGTGCGGGCCACGGCGCGGCGGCCGGCGAAGTCGCCGATGGAGGCGGCGGACGGCAGGTCGGACAGGTGACGGACCGCGCGGTGTTCGCCGCCGCGTTCCATGGCCCCGTCCTTCTCGGCAATGACGCCGACGCCCAGCGAAAAGGCCGAGCCGTGATAGGCGCCGTCGAAGCCGTGCGAGGTGACCAGCCGCCAGCGGCTGGACGAGGCCGAGGCGTGTCCGCCTTCGGATTTGGAGACGCCGGGGACAGCCATGGCGATGGCTTCGGTTTCGGCGGCCATAGACTCAAGCTCGGCGGCGCTGCGCTCGGCGGGATCGAACAGGTCGAGATCGGCGAAGGGGCCGCGGGCGAGGCGGTCCTGCGGGGCGAGGCCGGCGTAAGGGTCCTCGGGGGCCAGCCGGGCCATGGCCACGGCGCGTTCGACCAGACGAGCGCGGGTGGCGTCGGACAGGTCGGAGGCGGAGACGGTGGCCTGACGCCGGCCGATGAAGACGCGCAGGCCGAGGTCGCGGCTTTCCTCGCGTTCGACCTCCTCAAGGGCGCCGTTGCGGACGCCGACGGAGAGGGAGGCGCGCCCGGCCGAGACCGCCTCGGCGGCGTCGGCGCCGGCCCTCAGGGCGGCGGCGACCAGTTCGGGCAGGATGTCGGGAGAGGCGGCGGACGCGGTACGGTCAGGCATGCCCCGATATGGCCGGGCGAACGCGGCGCCGCAACCACGCTCGTGAAGTTCAGACGAAGGCGTGGACCATCAGCATCCCGCCGGCGGTGAACAGGGCGGCGTAGGTCAGGACCATGCCGAGCACCCGACCCGCGGTCGGCTTCTTGTCACTCAGGCTGACGGCGTGGATCAGACGTCCCGCCAGGAGGCCCGCGCCCACGGCATGCACCGCCATGGCCGGCATCCCCAGCATGGCCAACAGGGCCAGGGCCCCGACACCGACGGGCACATATTCCGCCGCATTGCCAAACACCCGGCCCGCCAGGGTGATCTGGGAGCCGCCGCCGTCGCCGAGCAACACCTTGTGCTTGCGGCGGTTCATGACGACCCGCACGGAAAGCACGAGCATAAGCAGGAGCAGCAGGCCGCTCCACAAGGCCGCCGCCTGAACCGGCGTCATGGTTTCGATCGTCGCCATCAGTTTTCTCGCCCCACCGGATAGAGTCGGAAGCGGTCATCATAAAACGGGGTTCGCTCGTAGAACCATTGCAAACGGGCGTCGCCGTCGGCGGCGAATTCCGGCTCGGCGGCCAGTTTCGCCTCGAACGCGGCCTTGAGGGCGGGATCAGCGGCCATCATCGCCTCGGCCAGCGGGGCGATGGCGTAGCCCTCGATATATTCCACGCGGCTGAGCACTTCGGGGAACAGGCCCCAGGCGAAGAAGCTCTCGCTGGATTGCGGCTCCAGCAGCAGGACGACGATGTCGCCCAGCGGCTGGTCCGTCGGCACGCGCACCGAGCCGACGGGGAAGGTCCAGTCGCGACGTTCGGGCGTCACGCCGGTGACGGTGACGCCGACACGGCCCTCATTGGCCCGGGCCGCCAGCCTCGGTTCGACGAGGCGCAGCATGTCGAGATTGACGGTGCGCGGTGCGTCCTGGGCCTCCATCTGAATCCCGTGCAGGCGCAGCCGCTCGATGATGTCGGCGCGGTGGCCTGGGACCCAGTAGGCCTCGGGACGCTGCAGAGTCAGGGTCGGGCGTGAGCCGTAGAAGGGCAGGGACCAGGGCTCGGGATCGGCGACGCCCAGCCAGCGGATCTCCGAACGGCCCGAGGCGGGGCTGTCGTACATCTCATAGCGGATGCCCTTGAAGGTCCGGGTGTAGGCCGGGGTCGGGTCGAGCGCGAAATTGGCCGGGATTTCGGCGGGGCGCAGGGCGGTGTCGGCGGCGATCGCCGTGCGCAGGGCGGGGCCGTCCTCGGCCAGCCGGCGCATGGCGGCCTCGAGGAAGACATAGGTCCCCAGCACCCGCTGCTCATAGGGTTTGAGGCTGTGGTTCTCGATCAGGATGGTCGGGACGTGAGCCGCCGAGCCCCAGCCGTTGGAGAAGCGCTCGCCGAGGCCGCCGTCGGACAGGCCGGCGCGGGGATCGTCGCCGACGCCGAAGACCAGCTCGCCGGGGATGTGGCCTTCGGCTTCGAGTGCTGCGTTGATCGCCGGCTTGAAGGCGTCGTCCAGCCAGCGGGCGATGGCGGGTGAACGGGACCAGACGCCGTTCTCGCCGTTGTAGCCGTAGGTGATGTCGTACTGGTAATCCATGCCGTCAGTGACGTGGATGTCGAGGTACAGATCGGGCCGGTATTTGAGGACGAGGCCGCGGACGGCGCGCATCTCGGTCTGGTCCAGTTTCAGATAGTCGCGGTTGAGGTTCTGGTTCGTGGCCGTATTGCGCCAGCCCTGGATGCGGGGCCCGCGCTGGTTCGGGCGGGAGTAGGCCGAGGCGCGCTCGTGACCGTCGACGGACAGGATGGGGATGAGGATCAGATTGACCCGGTCCAGCAGGTCGTCCTTGCCGTTGAAGGCGATGTCGCGGAGCAGCATCATGCCCGCGTCCTTGCCGTCGATCTCGCCGGGGTGGATGCCGGCCTGGGCCAGCAGGACGGGCTTGGACGGGTCGAAGGCGGCGCCGTCCTTCGAGGCGATGACGGCGTAGATCGGCCGGCCCTCGGGCGAGACGCCGAACTGTTCGATGCGAATCAGATCCGAGGCGGCGTCCAGCCGGTCGAACCAGGCGCGGGTGTCGGCGTAGTTCGGGCTTTCGTCATGCTCGGCGTCGGCCTCGAAGGCCGTGACCCAGGGGTCGGAGGCGTCGCGCAGCAGGGCGCGGCTGGCCCCGTCCCAGGCGGGCGCGGGCGGCAGGAAGGGCTGGTCCCAGGGCGCGGCGTTGGGGACGGACGGCGGGGCGGTCTGGGACATGGCGGGGCTGACGCAACTGACAAGGGCGGCCAGGGCCGCGGAAAACAGGATGGGGCGCATGGCCCTTCGTCGGACGATCCCGCCCGTCTGGCAAGCCTTAGCCGCCGAGGGCCGGCGACCAGGCGCCGGAGGCGACAAGGGCGGCGCCGGCCCGCACCATGTTCCACAGCGTATAGGCCAGGACGATCACCAGCGCGGCCGTGACCACCCGCTTCCATGGCGCGAAGGCCGCCGTCGCCGTGCAGACGGCGAAGAGGCAGATCCCTATGACCACGCGGGGGGGCCACAGCGCCGCCCAGGCCGGGTCCACGAGGCCGAGCAGGAGCAGAAGCAGCCAGACCATCGCATTGGCCGCGAGCACGCAGCCGAAGACCACGCGCCGGTGGGCCCAGAAATGGTCGTCAAGGTCGATGCGCGTCTCGACACCCTCTGCGGTGACGCGCGGGAAGGTCACGCTGGCCGCCACATAGAAGGTCGCGGCGACCATCAGGCCGATGAGCAGCAGGGCCGGATTGAACGGCGCGCCGCGAAAGAACCGCCAGGCCTGGTTCCAGAAGGTCGCCAGATCGACGGCCACGAACAGGGCAAGAAGGGGCGTCAGCCAGCCGAAGCGCACGCGATGCCGCTCATGCAGCACCCGCGAGAAGCCGCCCACCAGCTCGGCGACGGACAGGCCCAGCAACAGGCCGTAGAAGCTGAAGAAGAACTCAAACGGACTCACGAGCGGCCCCCCGACCTGTCTTCACCGACACCCGGTACGGAAGCAGGCCGGCGTCACCCCGCAAATGGTCTGGAAAAGCGGCTGGCGCAGCTCTGTCCGGACGGAATTCTCAGCGGTTCAGCTTGGCCTGCAGCCGGTCGATCACGGCCTGCTCAGCGGTGCGACGTGTCGTGAGGTCCGCGAGCGTGGCCTGCTGCTCGGGGGTCGCGCCGCCCGCGGCTGCGGCCAGGGCGTTCACGGCCGCGATCTGGGTGTCGAGGTTGTTGACCTCGGCCTGGGCGTCCCACAGCCGGTCTTCCTCGGCCTCGGTCAGGCGCGGCGCGGGCGGGCTAACGCGGCGCGGCGGATCCCGACGGGCGCCGCTGCCGACCCGTACCTGGGCGTCTGCGTAGGTCGGAACGGTCACGACCGGTGCGGCGAGAACGACGGCGAGCACGGCGATCAGCGGCAGCTTCATGGTTGGCCTCAAAAAACAGGGGACGGAAACGAAGGGCGGACCCTAGATTACCGTTCTGTCACCTGGAAAGCGTTTTTTGGACACAATCGGCGACGGAAACGACGCCGCTATTTCCAGATCGGCTTTCCGTCACCCGGTAGTCCGAGCCGGTCCCACATCCCCGACACCCGCTCGACCACGGCGTCGTCCATGCGGATCTCCTCACCCCATTCCCGCTTCGTCTCGGGGGGCCACTTGTCCGTAGCGTCGAGGCCGATCTTGGAGCCGAGACCGCTCTCGGGGCTGGCGAAGTCGAGGTAGTCGATCGGGGTGTTCTCGATGACGGTGATGTCGCGGGCCGGGTCCATCTTGGTCGAGATGGCCCACATGACCTGTTTCCAGTCGCGGGCGTCGATGTCGTCGTCCACGACGATGACCCATTTCGTGTACATGAACTGGCGCAGATAGCTCCAGACGCCGAGCATCACCCGCTTGGCGTGGCCGGGGTAGGCCTTCTTCATCGACACCACGGCGATGCGGTAGCTGCAGCCCTCGGGCGGCAGCCAGAAGTCGGTGATCTCGGGGAATTGGGCGCGCAGCAGGGGGATGAAGACCTCGTTCAGCGCCTCGCCCAGCACCGAGGGCTCGTCCGGCGGGCGGCCGGTGAAGGTGGTCAGGTAGATGGGGTCGCGGCGCATGGTGATGGCTGTGACCTGGAAGACCGGGAAGGTCTCGACCGAATTGTAGTAGCCGGTGTGGTCGCCGTAGGGGCCTTCGGGGGCGTGTTCGTCGAACAGGACATGGCCCTCCAGCACGATCTCGGCGTTGGCGGGGACCATCAGGGGCACGGTCTTGCAGGGAACCAGTTCGGCCTTCTGGCCGCGCAGCAGGCCGGCGAACTGGTACTCCGACAGGGTGTCCGGCACGGGCGTCACGGCGGCCAGAATGGTGCCCGGGTCGGCGCCGAGGACGACGGCGCAGGGCAGGGGGCCCTTCTTTCCGGCCTTCCTGTGCCGGGCGTAGTGCTGCGCCCCGCCGCGGTGGGCCAGCCAGCGCATTATGGCCTTGTCCTTGCCCAGCACCTGCATGCGGTAGATGCCGAGGTTGAAGTCGTCCTCGCGGTCCTCGGAAGGCCCCTTGGTGACGACGAGGCCCCAGGTGATCAGCGGCGCGGGCTCGCCGGGCCAGCAGCCCTGGACGGGGAGGGATGTCAGGTCGATCTGGTCGCCCTTGAGCACCAGCTGCTGCACCGGGGCGGTCTTTACCACCTTGGGCCTCATCGACATGACGGTCTGCGCCAGCGGCAGCATCTCCATGGCGTCCGACAGGCCGCGCGGCGGGGTCGGGTTGCGCAGGAAAGCGAGCAGTTCGCCCACCTCGCGCAGCTCGGCGGCGGTGGTGCGGGTCTTCTTCTCCATGGTCACGCCCATGGCCACGCGCTTCACCGTGCCGAACAGATTGGCGAGGCAGGGTATGGGGCTGATCGATCCGTCGGGCATGACCGGCTTTTCGAACAGGACCGCCGGGCCGCCGTTGCGCAACAGCCGGGTCTGGATCTCGGTCATCTCCAGATGGGTGGAGACGGGCTCGGCGACGCGAACCAGTTCGCCCTCGGCCTCCAGCATGGCCATGAAGTCGCGCAGGGATTTGTAGGCCAAGGGGAACGCTCCGTCAGAGCGTCTGGATTAGGCGGACGCGGCCGTCCTGTCACGCCGTCCGGGGGTGCGACTCTTCAGTAGGCCCGCGTATCCGACACCAGGGCCCACAGCGGCAGACGCAGGGCGCTGGTCGCGGCGCCGATCCGGGCGGCGTTCAGATGGGAGCGGCCCGCTTCGGCACGGCGGACTTCTTCGGCGGTGATGTGCAGACAGGCGGCGAGGTCGTCGACGGCCATGCCGCGGGCCTCTCGCCATCGCTTCAGTCTCGCGCCGACCGCTGCGTCGAGCGGATCGACGCCGGGAAAACCCAGCACCGAACCCATCTGGTCGCTCCCTCTGCGCGCCCTGTCTGGTTGCAGGGCGTCAGGCCCATTCTTCGTCCCAGTTGAACGCCTTGTCGAGCCAGTCGCCCAGACGGCCGTCGGGACGGGCGAGGGCGTGGATTCGGTCCATCTCTTCGGACGAGAGGGTGAAGTCGAAGATGTCGAAGCTCTCTTCGGCGCGGCTGACCTTCGAGGTGCGCGGGATGGCGATGACACCCTGCTGGATCAACCAGCGCAGGGTCACCTGTCCGGGCGTCTTGCGGTGCGCCTTGCCGATCTCGATCAGGGTCGGATCGTCGGCGATATTGCCCTGCGCCAGCGGCGACCAGGCGGTGATGGAGGAGCCGAGGTCCCTGGCCGTCCCGAGCAGCTTCGAGAGCTTGAGGTAGGGGTGGTACTCGACCTGGTTGGTGACCAGCGTCGCCTTCGACAGGGCCTGCGCCCGCCGGAATTCGGCCGACGGGAAGTTGGACAGGCCGATGGTGCGGGTCAGGCCGATATCCCTGGCCTCGTTCAGGGCGCCGAGGGTTTCCTCCCACGCCGGTTCGGCCTTGGGCCAGTGGAGCAGCAGCAGGTCCGGGGTGAAGCCGAGGCTGGCGGCGGACTCCCGCGCCTGCGCCAGCAGGCCCTCGCGGTCGAAATGGGCGACCCAGATCTTGGTGGTCAGCCAGATGTCCTCGCGGGCGACATGGCCGGCGGCGATAGCGTCGCGGATGCCGTCTCCGACCGCCGCCTCATTGTGATAGATCCAGGCCGTATCGATGTGGCGATAGCCGATGCGCAGGGCCTCGGCGACCATGCTCCGGGCGACCTCGGGCGTCAGGTTCCAGGTCCCGAAACCGAGCAGGGGAATGGCGTGGCCGTCGACGGTGATGGCGGGCTGGTCGGTCATGGGAGGCTCCGAGAGGGGAGCGGTTTAACTGGGGGCGACGGCCGAAGGTTCAACCAGCCAGTCGAACATCTCGTCCCACAGCGGCTCCAGTCCCTTGCGGAAGGCCCCTTCGTGGCCGATGCGGGCGACGTTGTAGTCGGCCGGGGTGCGGACCACGACCTCGCGCGGGGCGCTGGGATAGACCTGCAGCAGGATGGGCGAGGTTACCGGGGTGGCGATCGGGTCGTCGGTGAAGACCCAGGAGCGGATCGGGGCGGTGACGGCGTCGAAATGATGCGGTTGCAGCCGGTCCTTCAGTTCGTCGAGGAAATAGGGCTCCTTCAGGCACCAGCGCCGCCAGGTCTTCCAGACCCCGGCCGGCAGGTCGGTCCCCGCCCACAGGCCGCCGCCCTTGATATAACCGTGCCGCATCAGGCTGAAGGGGCCGAAGCCGAGCCAGAAGAAGAGCTCGAGCGGATTGTAGGACCGGTGGTGCCGGCCCCACCAGCCGCTGCCGACCGAGACGAAGGCGTGGCGGTCGATGCGGTCGTGATTGGGCATGAAGCCGAGGAAATGACCGCCGACGCTGTGGCCGACATGAACCACCGGCAGGCCCGGCGCGGCTGCGATCAGGGCGTCCAGGGCCGCCGGCATGTCGAGCCGGCCCCAGTCGGGATAGTCCATCTCCATGGCGGCGAGATCATCGGGCCGCGAGCCGGCGATGCCCCGGAAATCATACGTCAGGACCGCCGCCCCGCGAGACGCCAGATGGCGGGCGAACCGGTCATAGAAGCCCTTGGGGAAGCCCGTGCCGGAGCTGACCATCACGGCTGCCGTGGGAGTCTCGGGCATGATCAGCCGCATCGACAGCGGATAGCCGTCGGCGGCCTCGGCGATGAAGTCGCGGATGATCGGGTCGCGCATCTAAGGTCCGTAGCTATTCGCAACGAACCTAGCCGACTGACGCGGCGTCAGGTCAAGCGCTCTTGGAGCCGAGCCCGTCCTCGGCTAAAGCCCGCGCCTTCTCCTGTTTTCCGGGCCTTCTCGCCATGACCGATCTTCCCGACCGCCTCTGTGTCGACCCCGACAGCCCGTTCCACGACGCCGACCTGCTGGCGAAGGGAATCGGCGTCCGCTTCAAGGGCGAGGAAAAGACCAATGTCGAGGAATACTGCATCTCGGAAGGCTGGGTCCGTCTGGCGGTCGGCAACCGCGTCGATCGCCGCGGCAAAGCCCTGACCGTCAAGCTGCAGGGTCCGGTCGAGGCCTGGGTCAAGGGCGAATAGCCCTGTCGGCGCTTGTGGCGTCGTTGAAAAAACTCTGACGCGGACCGCTTGTCCGCTCCCCTTGCAAGGTTCAGGTTCCGGCTCCCCTCTGAGTCCCGGAGCCGTCATGCGCCTGTCCGTCCGTCTTCTCGCCGCCAGCGCCCTGGCCCTGACAATGGCCGCCGCCCCCGCCATCGCCCAGGACGCCCGCACCATCCGCGAGGCCGAACAGCTGCGCGACAGGGCGCTGCAGGACAATGTGGCGTACGGGCTCGTTTCGGAACTGACGACACGGTTCGGGCCGCGTCTGGCGGGCTCGGAGTCGGAGCAGGCCTCGGCCCGCTGGGGCGCGGACAAGTTCCGCGAGATGGGCTTCGACAACGTCTCGATCGAGGAATTCCCGCTGGCCCTGTGGAACCGCGGCGAGGCGCGGGTCGAGATCCTGTCGCCCTTCCCCCAGCCGCTGGAAGTGGTGTCGCTGGGCGGCTCCCATGCCACGCCGCCCGAGGGGATTGAGGGCGAGGCGGCGATCTTCGAGACCTATCAGCAGATGCTGGACCAGCCCGTGGGCTCGCTGACCGGCAAGATCGCGGTGGTGCTGCAGGATACCGTCCAGGCCCAGGACGGGCGCGGCTATGGCGCCACCTCGCCGATTCGCGGCAATGGACCGACCGAGGCGGCGCGGCGCGGGGCGGTCGGCTATGTGCTGCGCTCGCTGGGCACCCATGACCACCGCTTCGCCCACACCGGCGCCACGCGGGTCGGGGAGGGGACGGTGCCGTCCTTCGCAATGAGCCCGCCCGACGCCGACCAGCTGCGCCGCCTGATCGCCCTGACGGATCAGCCGGTGCGGATGCGGCTGTTCTCGACCGCCGGATTCACCGGCCAGACGGTCAGCCAGAATGTCATCGGCGAAGTCCGTGGTTCCGGCGCGCCGGATGAGATCATTGTCATCGGCGGCCACCTCGACAGCTGGGACCTGGGCACGGGCGCGATCGACGACGGCGCGGGCGTGGCCATCACCGCCGCCGCCCTCAAGCTGATCGAGGACATGCCGCGCCGCCCGCGTCGGACCATCCGCGTGGTCTGGTGGGGTTCGGAGGAGGTCAGCCAGCCCGCCCCGTCCCAGGGTCTGGCCGGCGCGCGGTTCTACGCCTCCAGCCGCACCGACGAGATGGCGAACCATGTGGCCATCAGCGAGAGCGATTTCGGCGCCGGGCCGATCTACAGCCTTGGACTGCCGCCGGGCGCCGCCGACACCGATTTCCGCCGCGCCGCCCAGGCGGTGCTGACGCCGCTGGGCGTGCTGTTCGACGGCGCGCCCGCGACGGGCGGCGGTCCGGACACCGGTCCGACGGTGGCCCTCGGCGTGCCCGCCTTCCGCCTCAACCAGGACGGCACGGACTATTTCGACTGGCACCACACCGCCGACGACGTGCTGGACCGGATCGATCCGGACAATCTCGACCAGAACGTCGCCGCCTGGGCCGCCTTCCTGTGGCTGCTGGCCAATTCGGACGTGGACTTCCGCGCGTTAAGACCGGCGCAGTAGGATTGCTCCAGCCGCGAGCGTGGCGAAACTGGTAGACGCAACAGACTTAAAATCTGTCGCCCGAAAGGGATTGCGGGTTCGACCCCCGCCGCTCGCACCAAGACAGATTTCGCGCTAGCGCTTCTTGCCCAGCTCCGCCGCGATGTCCTTGACGTTGCGGCCGGCCTTGCGGTGGGCAGCGGTCAGCTGTTCGCGGGTCACGCCCCAGCGCTTCATCCAGTGTTCGACGGCCTGGCGCTCGGACAGGTCCAGACGGTCCTTGTCGATGAAGCCGCGCTTGTCCTTGAGGCCCGCCATGGTCCGCTCCGTTGTTCGGTCTGAGGTAGCGCGAAACGCGGCGGGGCGCGACGGTTCGGCGTAACTTCGTGTTTCGTGCAAAGAACCGCCCTTAACCCGACGCGCTTTCATGGGCACAAGGGGGAAACCCCTCCGATCGCATGGATATTCGATGAAAAGAGCCCGGCGCGCCCGCATCGTCGCGACCCTGGGACCCGCCAGTCGGGCACCCGGCATGGTCAAGGCCCTGGCCCAGGCCGGGGTCGATGTCTTCCGCCTGAACTTCAGCCACGGCACGCATGAGGATCACGCGGCGGCGCTGAAGGCCGTGCGCGGGGCCGAGCTGGCGCTGAAGCGGCCGCTGGGGGTTCTGGCCGATCTGCAGGGGCCCAAGCTGCGGCTGGGCAGGTTCAGGGACGTCGAGATCGACATCAAGCCGGGCCACAGGATGCGGTTCGACCTCGATCCGACGCCGGGCGACGCGACGCGGGTGCAGATGCCCCATCCGGAGATCTTCCGGGCCCTGCGCACCGGCATGCTGCTGTTGCTCGACGATGGCCGGGTGCGGCTGCGGGTCAATGAGCGGACCGATGACTGGGCCGACGTGACCGTCGAGAGCGGCTCGAAACTCTCGGACCGCAAGGGCGTGGCCGTGCCCGAGGCTGTGGTGCCGGTCTCGGCCCTGACCCCGAAGGACCGCGAGGACCTGGCCTTCGCCCTGCGCATCGGCGTCGACTGGGTGGCGCTGAGCTTCGTCCAGAAGGCCGAGGACATGGCCGAGTTGAAGCAGATCGTGAAGGGCCGCGCCGCCTGTCTGGCCAAGATCGAGAAGCCGCAGGCACTGCTCGAGCTGGAGAGCATCCTCGACTATTGCGACGGGGTCATGGTGGCGCGTGGCGATCTGGGGGTGGAGCTGGAGCCTGAAGAG
The DNA here is from genome assembly GCF_002343105.1 of Brevundimonas sp. UBA2416. Taxonomy (NCBI): domain Bacteria; kingdom Pseudomonadati; phylum Pseudomonadota; class Alphaproteobacteria; order Caulobacterales; family Caulobacteraceae; genus Brevundimonas; species Brevundimonas sp. UBA2416. Next base: position 17,963 of record NZ_DDRM01000043.1, on the reverse strand, counting down.
GTGCCCGTGGCCCAGAAGCAGATCATCCGCGCCGCCCGCCAGCGCGGCGTGCCGGTGATCGTGGCGACGCAGATGCTGGAGAGCATGACGGCCTCGCCGGCCCCGACCCGGGCCGAGGCCTCCGACGTGGCCAACGCCGCATACGAGGGCGCCGACGCCCTGATGCTGTCGGCCGAGACGGCCTCCGGCGACTATCCGCTGGAGTCGGTCGGGGTGATGAGCCGGATCATCGAGCGGGTCGAGCGCGATCCGATGTGGCCCAGCCTGATGGACGCCGAACACGCCGGCATGGACGACATCGACGCCGACGCCCTGGTGGCCGCGGCGCGCAAGGCGGCCGAGGCCCAGTCGACGGCCTGTATCGTGGTGTTCACGACCCTGGGCGGCACGGCGCGGCGGATGGCGCGCGAGCGGCCGCTGCAGCCGGTGCTGGCGCTGACGCCCAAGCCGGAGACGGCGCGGCGACTGGCCTTGGTCTGGGGCCTCGAGACGCGGCTGGGCAAGGAGCCGACCTCGCTGGAGGATGTCACCGAAGACGCCGTGACCAGCGCGGTCGACTACGGCTTGGCGGAACCGGGGCAGCGGATCCTGATCCTGGCTGGGACGCCCTTCGGCGCGCCGGGGGCTGCGAATCTGCTGCGACTGGCCCATGCTCCGGCGAAGGCTAAGCGCTGAAAAAGTTACCTCGGCACGGTACCCAAGAATGTTCGTCCTGCGGGTGTGATTTGAAAGCCGTCAGCTGTTCGAACGGCATAACCCATTGAAATTATGCTCCGTGGTGTTGGGCGATTGCTGATGAGGTTGCCGACAACTTGATCAAACCGGCTGACTCCACGCGCGGTTAGCACTGCATCGCCCCCCGTCGGCTTGAATTTCGCAATCATCAGCCGCTTCAACTCAGTGGTCGTTATCCGGCCCCCCGGTTTTTCTGCCGCGAGTTCCAAAGCAAGGACCGCGATGTCGCCCTGCTGTATGCGGGTACGAAGGATTTTCCTGGGCAAATTAATTTTCCCGAAATTTTTGAAGAACATGCTGCTGACTCATATTCCGTGGAGTCAGACCGCGATGATTAAGTACCTTGGTTCGAAACGCGCACTTCTCAATCATATCGTTGCCGGCATCGGCGAAGTTCTCCCCCGCGGGGGGACTGTATGCGACCTCTTCTCAGGCACTTCGCGTGTTGGTCATGCACTCAAGCGAGAAGGGTTTAGGGTCTGGTCCAACGACCACAATGCGTATGCTCACACGTTGGCGACCGCATATGTTCAATCAGACCGCGAGAAGTGGCTGTCTCGCGCTGAGATTGTTCTCGAAGAACTTCGTGCGGTCAAGCCAAACGCAGGGTGGTTCACCAAGGCATTCTGCCGAGACGCGCGCTTCTTCCACCCGGACAATGGGGCTCTCATTGATGCGATGCGCGACCGAATCGCCGCACTCGCGCTCGAGCCGGAGCTGGAAGCCATCGTCTTGGTAAGCCTGATGGAGGCCGCTGACCGGGTGGATTCCACGGCAGGAATCCAGATGGCGTACATGAAGAAGTGGGCCCCTAGAGCTTACAATGCGCTGGAGCTGCGCATGCCCGACATCCTGCCCGGCGTCGCGGGCGGACCGTGCAAGGCGACCCGCCGGGACGCGGTCGATCTCGCCCCCGAGGTCGAGGCCGACCTCGTGTATCTGGACCCGCCGTACAACCAGCATTCCTACCTCGGCAACTATCACTGCTGGGAGAGTCTGGTGCTGTGGGACAGGCCCGAGACCTACGGCATCGCCAACAAGCGGGTCGATGTGAAGACCCGCAAGAGCGCCTTCAACAGCAAGCCGGGCATCGCTCCGGCGCTGCAGGCGGTTATCGAGGGGCTGAAGGCCCCGAACCTGATCGTCTCGTTCAATGACGAGGGCTATCTGGGCCGCGATCAGCTGGTGGAGATGCTGTCCGGCCGGGGCGAGGTGCAGGTGATCGAGATCGCCCGCCCGCGCTACGTCGGCGCCCGTATCGGCATCCACAATCCCAGGGGCGAAAAGGTCGGGGCGGTCGGCCGGCTGCGGAACGTCGAATATCTGTTCATGGTCAGCGAACGACCGGTCAGCTTGGCGGATGCGGCCTAGGGCGACGGAACGCGCGTTTGACTTTGCCGTTGATCGGTCATGGAAGTGTCACCCATGCCCTCCGCCCGTCGACTTGAAGGCGTCCGCGCCTATGGCCGCGCCGCCGATGCGTTTGAAACCGTCGCCTGGCGTCCGCCCTCGTCGGCGCGGTTCGATACGCGGGTGGCCAATGATCCCGAGGTCGCGGAGCCGAAACTGCGGGAACTGATCGCCGATCTGCCCGGCTGGGTCACGGTGGTAGCCGGGGGTCTGGTCGCGGCGCTTCTTGGCGCGATGCTGGGCGGGGCGCTGGCGCTCTAGCCGCAGACCTAATCGTTCTCGCGTTCGGGAAGGTCCGGCGCGTCAGCACGAGGAATGGTTCCGGTCGGCGTCATGCCTGCGGCCGACTGAACCAGCTGCATGGAAAGCGCATTGGTCTCGGTTTCTGAAAGCCGACCGTTCGCACTCAGCTGACAAATGTAGAACATCCCGATGTCCAGGAAGGCCGTGCGCTCGCTGGTGGCGGAAAGAGCTGTAGCGGTCTGGGCGATTGCGGCGGACATGGCTGCCGCCGCCTCCATGTTGCCGTTCTCGCTGGCTTCTGCCGCTACTGTCGTCATAGCGGACAACACGCTGGCAGGTGCCTCTGCACGCGCGCTCGCGTCCATTCTTCCGCTCATGGCGCGGGCGGTCATCGCCCGCTGCATGCAAATATTCCCGTCCTGGTAGATCACGCCTGCGTTGACTTCGTTGCTCCAAACGAAAAGCGTACCGATCGTTCGCACAGGCCCGTTCGGCGGCGATTCCTGGGTGGCGACGGAAAGGTAGCTTCGGGTTCCGGGCTTCGGAAGCGTGTCGCAGGCGACGCAAGCGAGCGATGCCAAGGCGATGGCGGAAATAGCGGCTTTCATAGCTTACCTCTCCCCGGAAACGACCAAAGGTTGAGCGTCATACACGCGGAGAGTCAAGAACATTGTTCGGCGGAAGTCATTGACCCTGCGATCTGGAGTTGAATCCAGCTAGACTTCAGCGCTCAGCAGGGCCCGGATCGGCGCCCAGCTGCGCCGGTGCGCGGGGCAGGGGCCTAGGGCCTTCAGGGCGGCGGAATGGATCGGCGCATTGTAGCCCTTGTGGCCGGCGAATCCGTAGCCGGGGTATTCCACGTCCAGTTCGACCATCAAACGGTCCCGCGCCGTCTTGGCGAGGATGGAGGCGGCGGCGATTGACAGGGACAGGCTGTCGCCCTTGATCACGGTCTGGACCGCGCACGGCAGTTTGAACCCGTAGTTCCCGTCCACCAGCGCCGCGGCGGGCTGGATCGCCATCGCCTCGATCGCGCGGCGCATGGCCAGGCCGGTGGCGTGCAGGATGTTGAGCTGGTCGATCTCCTCGACCGAGGCGAAGCCGACGCCCCAGGCGAGGGCGCGGGCCTTGATCTCGATTTCCAGCGCCTCGCGCCGGGCGTGGGTCAGGGCCTTGGAATCGTCGATGCCGGCAGGCAGGTCGTCGGGGTTCAGGATCACCGCCCCCGCCGACACCGGCCCGGCCCAGGGGCCGCGGCCCGCCTCGTCGACGCCGCAGACCGGTCCGCCCGCGCTTTCGATCAGCAGGATTTCAAGCGCCAGCGTCGGAGAGGCGCGCGAAAGCTTTGCCTTTGCCGGGGATTTCGCCGGGATCTTCACGCGCCGCCCATCGCACGAACCTGCCGGTGGCGGAAGCATTCGACGCCGTGATCGTTGACCATGCCGACCGCCTGCATGAAGGCGTAGACGATCACCGGGCCGACAAAGGTGAAGCCGCGCTTCTTCAGCGCCTTCGACATCGCCTCGGATTCGGGAGTGGCCACGGGACGGGCGCCGCCGTCGGGCCAGACATTCTGGATCGGAGCGCCGCCGACGAAGGACCAGAGCCATTCGGAGAATTCCTCTCCGTTGTCGCGCATCTCAAGCCAGATCCGCGCGCCCTTGATGGCGCTGTTGATCTTGGCGCGAGAGCGGATGATGCGGGCGTCGCCCAGCAGCCGTTCTATGTCCGCTTCGCCATAGCAGGCGATCTTCTCCGGATCGAAGTCGTCGAAGGCGTCGCGCATGCCCTCGCGCTTTCTCAGGATGGTGATCCAGGCCAGGCCGGCCTGGAAGCCGTCCAGCACCAGCTTTTCCCAGAGGGCGCGGGAGTCGTACTCGGGCACGCCCCATTCCTCATCGTGATAGGCGACGTAGAGGGGGTCTGTCCCGCACCAGGCGCAGCGGTGGAGTGAGTCGGCCATTACGGCAGGCTAGCGGATCAGCCACGAAAAAGGGCCGCACCCGGAAGCGCGGCCCCGATCTTCAGTCAAACGGTCCGATCAGCCGGCGGTATAGCGGTACTCGGTGATCTGGCAGACGTTGATCCGGTAACGGATGAGCTCATCGCCGTCGGCGAAGCGGGCCTTGAAATCATAGAGGCAGGCGCCGGAGCCGTCGTCGATGTTGATCCGGACGCGGGCGCCGGCGGGAAGCACGTCCTGGCCGAGGATGTCTTCCTCCCAGTCATTCCGGCCCGAGTTGGAGGCGTAGAAATGGGTCATGGTGACGCCGGTGGCGTTGATGATGGTGACGCGGCGGTCCTGACCATCGTTGGACTGGAAGCCCATCATCCCGAAGGCGACGGCGGAGATTGCGGCCGCCAGTACGGCGCGGCGTGCGAAAGCCTTGAACATATTACGGATCCTTTGAGGGATGCGCCCCCTGCGCAGCTCAGCCGTAACACCGATGGGCGAACTGCGTCGAGAAGGCGGCGCGATAATTTCAGCGGGTGCTGAAAATTGTTCAGCCCACTTCAGCGAACGCCCTGACCGGAAACGTCCCGAACGCCTTGATCTTCGGCGGGGCGGCGGTGAAGCGGAACCCGGCGTCGGGCAGCAGTTCCAGTCCGCGCATATGCTCGCAGATCGGAATGCCCGCGCCGAGCAACAGGGTGTGTGCCGGCCGCGCGCGCGTGCGGGTATCGTCGATATTGTGTGAGTCGATGCCCACCAGGGCCGCGCCCGCCTCGGCCAGCCGGGCTGCGGCGGCTTCGGTCAGGAACGGGTGGTCCTCGAAATAGGCGTCCGTGCGCCAGTGGCGGGCCCAGCCGGTATGAACCAGCACCGCCTTGCCGCCCACGTCCAGACCTGCGAACCGGTCGGTGTCGATGGCCTGAATGTCGGGGACCCGAACAACCACGCCCGGCAGGGCGGCGACGCGGTCGAGGCCGACATCGCCGAGATCTTCTCCGTCGGCGTAGCGGTGGAAGGGCGTGTCCAGATAGGTGCCGGTATTGCCGACCATCTCGATGCGGCCGATCTGGAATTCGGTCCCGGCGTCATAGTTGGCCCGCGATGCCTCGCGGCTCAGATGGTCGCAGACCAGCGGCGCGGGCAGACCCTTGTAGGTGATCATGCCGGCTTCGATGGTATGGCTGAGGTCGATCAGGCGGCGTGGCGAGTCGGGCATGCCGCATTCTGACCGCTGAAGACGTGTTTGTCCTCGGGGCGCTCGCTGGTTCGGAACGGCGGGTTGGACGTCCTTCCCACAATCGCGGTAACCCTGTTATCGGCGTCCTGCGATCGGTCGCCAAACCCGGGAGACGCGCCGATGAGATCAGTGCCGTTGTGCCTGGCGGGCCTGCTGCTGACCGCGACGCCCGCGGCGGCGCAGTATCCGCCCTCCGCCGGCTATCCTCCGCCGACGTCCGCGCCGGTCGGAGCGTGCGAGATTCGGCCGGACGCGGCCTATATCAATCCTCGACTGCCGCTGGGCCGCGCGGCGTACGCCCATCGGCCGGCCTGTCGCACCACATGGGCGCCCGGGTCCGCCGGGCCGGGAGTCTATGTCCAGGGTCCGCCGGTTCAGGTCGAGGGGCCGCCGGTCAACGTCGGCGGATTGATGATCTATCTGGTTCCGCCCGAGATCGTGGTTCAGCCGTCGGCGGTCACCGTCGAGCCGCCGCAGGTCCACGCGGCTGAGGTCCCGCCGCCGGAGAGCCCGGTTCCTGCCACCGGCGAGTGAAACCGGTCAGGTCGACGTCTCCATCCACGTCGGCCGCCTCGTCGTGACCGGCCGTTCCTCGACCGTCAGCGCGCCGTCCAGCCTGTCCAGCCGCAGCAGGGCCATGGCCCCGCCGTCACGGCCGCTCAGCACCTCGCCGGCGCGCAGTTCGCCGTTCAGGATCTCGGCGCCGAAGGGCGGGAGCGGGCCATCGAAGGTGATCGGCAGCATGCGGGTCTTGATGGCGCCGCGGCGTTTCATGCGCGAGGTGGTTTCCTGGCCGACGAAACAGCCCTTCTGGAAGTTGATGCCGTTCAGCAGGTCGAAATTCGCCTCGATCGGGTAGGTCTTGTCCGAGGGAGCGTCGGCGGTCGGGTCGGGAACCCCGACGGCGAGTCGATGGGCCTGCCAGTCGCCTTCGGTCGCGTCTGTCGCAGCGTGGTCGGCAAGGCTGCGTCCGCCGAGTTCCGGGGTCCGCGGGTCGGCGACGAAGCCCTCGGGCAGCGGTCCGTCCCAGGCCGCCAGCACTCCGCGATCTATCGCCTCGACCGTGACCTGCGCCCGCAGCCGGTACATGGCCAGTCGCTGCAGCAGGCTGTCGCGGCGATCAGCGGCGACGTCGAGCACGACGGCATCCGGCTCGCCCCACAGAAAAAGGTCGAACAGCAGTCTGCCCGGCGGCGAGAGCAGGGCGCCGAAGCGCAGTTCTCCCGGCTTCAGGGTTTCGACGTCCTGGGTCAGCAGGTCGTGCAGGAAGGGGCGGGCGTCGGGGCCCGAGACCCGGATCAGGGCGCGGCTGTCGAGGCGGGCGATGCGGGTGGTCATGGTCCCTAGATAAGGCGCGGCGCGGCTGTGGACCATGGGCGCATACCGTCTGCGGTGACGAGAGAATCCGTATACGGTCGATCCATGGTCGGACGGTTCCCCATCCTCTACATCGCCGAGGCGGACGCGAGCGACGCGATCCTCTCGTCGGGGGTGCTCGCCTATATGGTCGAGGCCATGCCGCAGGCGAGCTTTACCGTGGTCGGCTCGCCGAAAAGCGCGCCGCTGTTCACCGATACGCCCAGACTGGATCGCCTGATCGTGCTGGAGCGCGACAGCCGGCTGGACTGGCTGGGGCTGTGGAACAAGGTGCGGGAGACGCGCTGGGGGCTGGTGGTCGACATGCGCGGCACCACCCTGTCGGCCAAGCTGAAGCGGCAGAAGCGGGCCGTGCGGGGCGCCTGGGAGGCCGGGGTCCATGCGGTCGAGCAGGCGGCGCGGGTGCTGCAGCTCGAGGATATTCCGGCGCCGAAACTGTTTGTTTCGGACGCGACCCGCGAAAGGGCGGACGCCCTGATCCCGGATGAGGGGGTTCCGCTGCTGGCCATCGGCCCGGGCGCGGACTGGATGGGCAAGGTCTGGCCGTCAGAGCGCTACGCCAAGGTGGCCGTGGCCCTGGTCGGCGACGGCGGGCCGCTGGAGGGCGGACGTGTGATCGTGGTGGGCGACGAGAACGCTCGCGACACCGCGCACGTCATCCGGCTCTCGTTGCCGCGCAACCGGGTGACCGAGCTGCAGGGGCGGTTGGGCAGGCTGGAGACGGTGGCGGCCATCCGCCGTGCGGCGCTCTATGTTGGGGCCGATACGATCTGGACCGACCTGGCGGTGGCTTCGGGGGTTCCTGTCGTGGCGGCCTTTGGACCGTCGGACGAGGCCGAGCACGGGCCCTGGGGCGGGATCGCCGTGCGGGGCCCGCGTTCGGTGGACGAGTATCGCAAGATCGATCCGAACCTGAACCAGGCCATCCAGCACATGAACGACCTGCCCGCCGATCGGGTGCTCGCCGCGGCGAAGAAGCTGCTGGCGGAACGACCGGGCGTCTAGATCGCAGCCCGACACGAGGCTATGGGACGCGCATGACCCAGACCTATGACCTGATCGTCCGCGGCGGCGAAGTGGCCAATCATGCGGGGCGCGGCATGGCCGACGTCGGCGTCGTCGACGGGAAGATCGCCTTCATCGGCGACCTGTCGCAGGCCTCGGCGGGGGAGACGGTGGACGCGAAGGGGCTGACCGTCCTGCCCGGCGTCATCGACACCCAGGTCCATTTTCGCGAGCCGGGGCTGGAGTGGAAGGAAGACCTCGAGAGCGGGTCGCGCGCCGCGGCGCTGGGCGGGGTCGTCGCCGTGTTCGAGATGCCGAACACCGAGCCCAATACGACCGACCCGGATACCCTCGCCGACAAGCTGGATCGGGCGCGGGACCGGATGTGGACCGACCACGCCTTCTACATCGGCGGCACCCACGACAATGCGAAATACCTGGCCGAGCTGGAGCGGCTGCCGGGGTGCTGCGGGGTCAAGGTGTTCATGGGCGCCTCGACCGGGACCCTGCTGGTCGCGGATGACGACGGGGTGCGCGAGGTGCTGCGCCATGTGAAGCGGCGCGCCACCTTCCATTCCGAGGACGAATACCGGCTGGTCGACCGGCGGCCGTTGGCCCGGACCGGCGACTGGACCAGCCATCCCGAGGTGCGCGATCCCGAGAGCGCGATCATGAGCACCCGTCGTCTGGTGCGACTGGCCCGGGAGACAGGCGCCCGCATCCATGTGCTGCATGTGACGACGGCGGAAGAGGTCGAGTTCCTCGCCAACCACAAGGATGTGGCGACGATGGAGCTGACGCCGCAGCACCTGACGCTGGACGGAGACGAGGCCTACGAGCGGCTCAAGGGGCTGGCGCAGATGAACCCGCCGATCCGCAACAACTACCACATCGCCGGCCTGTGGCGCGGCATCGAACAGGGCGTCGCTGACGTGCTGGGCTCGGACCACGCGCCGCATACGCTGGAGGAGAAGGCGAGGCCCTATCCGGCGTCGCCGTCGGGCATGCCGGGGGTGCAGACGCTGGTGCCAGTGATGCTGACGCACGTCGCCAACGGGCGGTTGTCGCTTGACCGGTTCATCGACCTGACCTCGCATGGGGCCAACCGGGTGTTCGGCATCGCTGGCAAGGGGCGGATGGCCGAGGGCTATGACGCCGACCTGACCATTGTGGACCTGAAGGCGAAGCACGTCCTGAAGCACGAGGACATGGCCAGCCGCTGCGGTTGGACGCCCTTCGACGGCTTCGAGGCGACCGGCAAGGCCATGGCCACGATCGTGCGCGGCCGGGTCGTGATGAAGGACGGCGAACTTGTCGGGACGGCGCACGGCCGCCCCGTCCGCTTCCAGGAAACCCTGGCCTAACGCGGCTGCAGGATGAAGCCGGCCACGTCTTCGACCACGCCCGGCGCCAGCGGCAGGTCCGGATTGCCATAGGTGGCGATGTTTCCGGCACGGTCGGCGGGTGCGAGCTTCAGCACGTGGTTGACGCCGTCCCAGACCACCAGATGCGCCGTCGGCCGGGCCGCTGACAGGGCGTTGGCGTCGACCATGCCGACCTGGATGTCGGTCGAGCCGTGGCCGATCATGACCGGGCCCTCATAGACCCGGATCAGGTCCGTCGGATCAAGGCCGATCCATGAGATCAGATAGGGCTGGACGGAGGGCCGGAAGAGGCCGGCCAACTCGGGCGGGGCGTTGGTGACCGTGCGGCCGGCCTCCAGTTCGTCGAGGACGGCGAAGGCCGGCGCCAGCAGGGTCTCGGGCAGGCCGGCGCGGAGCTGGTCGCGCAGGATGACCCCGGCGGGACGCCCTGCGCCGGCCAGCAATACGAGACCGCAGACGGACGGGTTGCCGTCCTGCGCCGCCGCGAGCGCGATCTGCGAGCCTTCACTGTGCCCGATCAGCCAGACGCAGGGCTGGCCGGTGACGCGGGCGGCCTCGGCGGCCCAGGCGCGGGCGTCGTCGATATAGGTCTGGAAGGTAAGGTCCTGCTCGGCGATCATGGCGGGACCGCTCTGGCCGACGCCGCGCTTGTCGATCCGCACCGTGGCCACGCCCTGTTCAGCCAGGCCCTCGGCCAGCAGGCGATAGGTCGAGGCGACGAGGCCCCCGGGGCTGTTGCCGTCGCGGTCGGTCGGGCCGGAGCCGGGCAGGATGACGGCGACGGCGCGGGTCGGGCTCTCGGGCGTCAGCAGGGTGGCGTGCAGAGGCGCGGGTTCGGACGGCAGGACCACCGGCGCGGCCGTCGGGTCCAGCAGGGCGGCGGCGAGGATCAGGCTGAGCATGGCGGGTCTCCACGGAGCGGGTCAGAGAGGAGGACGATCGGCTCCGGGGCCGAATCCCGAGCGTCCGGTCAGATTGAGAAACTCACCCCGCACCCGCAGCTCGACGCCGCGTTGGGGTTGCGCACGACGAACTGGGCGCCGGCCAGATCATCGACAAAGGCGATCTCGGAGCCCTTTAGGAATGGCAGGGAGACGGGGTCGACGATGGCGGCCTGACCGCCGGCCTCAATACGGATGTCGTCCGCTTCTCCGGCCTGGACCAGTTCGAACCGGTACTGGAAGCCGGAGCAGCCGCCGCCGTCGACCGCGACGCGCAGCATCACCGGATGCCCTTCGGTCCGGCTCAGGTCGGCCAGCCGTTCGGCGGCGCTATCGGACAGGGTCAGGCCGTGACCGCCAGCGGACGGCGAAATCTGGAACAGGGGGGTGGATTGGACGGTGCTCACGGGGGGTATATGAGGCGTACAGGGCCGATCGCAAAGGCCCGGACCCGAAAGAGCGGCTGACCTTGATCCCCGAACGCGCGCCCTATGCCGAATACCCCGAACACAGCCGCGGCCGGCTGACGCCCGAGCCGATCAGCCGGACGCGCAACGCCTATGCCCGCGACCGCGACCGGATCATCCACGCCACCGCCTTCCGCCGGCTGAAGGAGAAGACCCAGGTCTTCGTGGCGCATGAGGGGGACCACTACCGGACCCGCCTGACCCATTCGCTGGAGGTGGCGCAGATTGCGCGGTCGCTGGCGCATGCGCTGCGGCTGGATACGGACCTGGCCGAGACCGTGGCGCTGGCGCACGACCTGGGCCATCCGCCCTTCGGTCATGCCGGGGAGGACGAGCTGCAGGCCCAGATGGAGCCCTGGGGCGGGTTCGATCACAACGTCCAGACCTTCCGTGTGGTGACCAGGCTGGAGCACCGCTATCCGGGCTTCGACGGGCTGAACCTGAGCTGGGAGACCGTCGAGGGGGTGGTCAAGCACAACGGGCCGGTTTCGCACCGTTTGAATGAGCCGGCGTGGAAGGCGATCGCCGACTATGCGCCGGGCTGGGACCTGCGGCTGGGCACCTTCGCCTCGCTGGAGGCGCAGGCGGCGGCGATTGCGGACGACATCGCCTACAACAACCACGACGTCGACGA